>JAGAHC010000056.1 GCA_017627275.1 Lachnospiraceae bacterium | reverse complement strand
TATCAAAAAGATGCGCCTTGCGGTGCTTTGCAATCTGCCTTCCCTCCCGGTCATAGACATAGGACGTATTGTAGACTTTGTCCCCCTCCAATTCCGGAATGCTTCCGCCGATCAGATAGATCCCGTTCTGCTTTGCGAAGCACGAGAGCGCCTCCTGTACCGGGCCGTTTTGCTCCTCTCCGTATTCCCGAAAATACTTCGTGGAATACGGACAGCTGAACATCTCCGGAAGGACCGCTATATCGCAGTCCGCCTGTGCCGCCTTTGCAAGCAGCTCGCCCGCGTGGCGGATGTTCTCCTCTTTATTGGCAGTCACCTTCATCTGCAACAGTGCAACCTTCATTTGCCTTCCTCGAATTGTTGCATCCCGTTATACCGAATGCACAGCATGGTAATATCATCAAACTGCTCCGCGCCCTGCACGAAGTCCTGGATCCCGTCCATGACATTCTTTAACACGGTTTCGGGAAATGCGTCCGGCTCCCTGTTCAGCGCCTGCAGCATCCTCTCCGTTCCGAGCAGTTCATTTTCCGCGTTGGTCGCCTCCGGCACCCCGTCCGTATACACGAACAGCGTGTCACCCGGATGCATATCAAAAGAATGCTCCTTAAAAGGGATCCCTTCCATCACGGCAAGCGCCGGCGCGTGCGGATAGACGATCAGTTCATACTCTCCGTCTGCCCTGCGCAGGGCGGGGTGCTCATGTCCCGCATTCGCCGCAACGCCCTTCCCCGTAGAGATCTCCAGCACTGCCAGCCACACCGTCACAAAGAGCGCCGCCTCATTTCCTTCGCACAGTTGCTCGTTCACATTCTTGAGCGCTTCTCCCGGCGATTCGCCGTTCTGAAGATGCGCTTTGATCAGGACGCGTGCGACCATCATGAAAAGCGCCGCCGGTACTCCTTTGCCGGATACATCCGCCATTACCAGACAAATATGATCCTCGTCTATCAGGAAGAAATCGTAAAAGTCTCCTCCCACTTCTTTGGCCGGCGTCATTCCCGCATACACTTCAAACTCCTTGCGGTTCGGAAATGCCGGGAACAGGTGCGGCATCTGGCTGGCCTGGATCCCCGTCGCCATATCCAGTTCCGTGCTGATGCGGGCGGCAGACTCCTGCTGCTGCCTGTACTGTTCATTCAGATCCTGCAGGACAGCAAAGAACATAAAAACTGCCGCGGCGACGGTCGCAAAGATAATGTACTGAATGCCATAGCTGAAACTCTGGATCACGATCGCGACCACCGGTGCGATAATGTAGACCCAGAAAGCAATCCTGGCCCGTTTGGACATGTTCTCCCTGTAGCGGACGAGCAGCCAGGCATCGAGCAAAAGCATGATGAGGGGGTTCAGATTGGAAAGCAGATACAGCGGCCCCCGATGATACAGATTGGCCTCGTCAAAGTAAAAGATTGCTCCTGAAAACTGGGAAACGACCAGAAAAAGAACATGGACCCCCAAAAGAATCAGGAGCACAATCTGCAGTTTCCGCTCATGCTTTCCGGTCCTGGATCCCATCAGAATCACGACTGACATCATAAATGCCGTGACCCCGGCGGAGATCATCTCCACCAGGGTAACGGCATACAAGGCTGTACGGATCCCGCTGCCTGGCATCCCTTCCATAAGCAGTCTGGCCAGATGCGTCAGGATATAGATTTCAACCAGAAGAAAAAAGACCTGAAAGTACCAGCGGACATTCTTTTCCAGATGGGTGGACGACCTGATCTGCATGATTGACAGTCCGCAGACGCCGACACCGGCCGCTATAAAGAACACATTGATCATGTTGACGCCAGATAATGTAAAGCTCATCGTCTCTTTCTTTTCCTTCTTCCCCGGTCTGTTCGATATCAGTTGTTATAATCTTCGATCTTAAAGTCCTCGATGCTCTTGATCTCAGCCTCACCCTTGGTGTTGACATAGACGATGACGACCTGCAATCCGGTGACCGGATTCGCCGTCACCTTGGTGCTCTTGCAGAGCAGCGCATAGTTCTTGCCGCTGACGACCTGCGAGCCGAGGTAGGCGATCGGTGTAAGATCATTCCCGAGAAGTCCTTCCGTTGCCTTGGCAAATGCTTCTTCCACTTCCGCAGGGATCGCTGTGTCTTCTCCCTCTGCGATCTCCCAGCCGCCCGTCATGCCGCCGATGCTCATCGGTTCTTGCGTGACAAGCGGGATCTCCACCGGATCCCAGCCGTAGTCTTCGACCTTCGTCACTTCCAGGCCGTTGGCTGTCACAAAGTCCGCGATGTCCTGAAGACGCTGCTCTTCTCTTTGCACGTCGTCACTGAACATTTCCGAAAAGTCTTCATAGTAGTCCCCGAAGATCTTTTTGGCGCTTTCCGTAAACTCCGATCCGTCCGCAGCCACTTCGAACGCTTCCACGACATATCCGTCCCCTTCCGCTTTCAACTGCATGCAGCCGGGATGGGAACCGCCGGAGACCGTCTTTAACGTATCGCCATCGACATCGTACTGGTAAGCCCAGAAATCCGCAAAGACCTTCGGCGCGTCTTTTTCCGTATCGTCGATGTGAACCAGACGGACCGAAGGAATGGAAAGCTGTCCCTCCATATACTGGCTTCCGATCTCCTTTGCCATGTATTCGTAAGCAGCCTTCAGAACCGCATCATCTCCCGGATACACATAGTCCGCGTAGGCTGTTTCCTCTTCCGGTGCTTCCTCCGATGCAGCTTCTTCCGTAGTCTCTTCTTCCGCCGCGGCTTCTTCTGTCGTTTCTTCCGCCGCCTCTTCTGCGGATTCTGCTGCCGCTTCCTCCGTAGTCTCTTCCGCTGATTCTTCGGTCACTTCTTCCGCCGGCTCCTCCGCGGGCTCTGCAGCAGGCGCACTCTGCCCTGCACAGGCTGTCAGAAAGACCGCCGTCATCAGGATTGCCAGAACACGTGTCATCTTCTTTTTCATTTTTCCTCTCCCTATTGAAAACTCCGTTTCCTCAAACTGTCATTTCACTCAGTTGACGCTTTTGGGGTCAAAGCGAAAGGCCCCGCAAACCATTTGAAATAAAAAGCCCGCCAGTAAGGTACATAGAAGGGGCCCGATGCCGATCGGCGCTCCGAGAAGGATCGCGGCAAGCAGCACGAAGGATAAAACGAGGCCGACAGGCCCTTTCAACAAAAGATCCGCGATTAGAATCGTCAGTGATACGAGAATGCTACAGAGGCCATAGTTTTTCTCTGTTTGAAAGTCACTCACGTTTTGGAAGACCGGTCTCCTCATCCAGATCTTCCGGACTCCAGGACTCCTGCATCTTGTCAATCTGCAGTTCTCCCGAGACCTTGACGCACACCTGGTACTGATCCTCGTATACGATCTCCCCGGGCGTGTTCGTATAGACCAGATAGTATGGGTGATGATAACGATCGAGCAGCCAGAGCGCCGGTCTTATCATCTTCATCATTTCATCGTAGTTCTCTGTTTTAAAGAAACAGATTACCTTCTCCTGCCTCTGGCACGGCGGAGGCCAGGGAAGCGTATAGGCGAACCAGTCGTCGATCTCCTTGAAAAGACCGACATCCTCCTCATCCATCACATCGCTCTGGACCAGCTGCCAGCACATGCTGAAAATGCCTTTTCCGTGCATGGTGTTCTCTGCCAGCTCCTGTCCCTGGATGCGCATGTACTTGTATCTCGAAGAAATATCCATCTTACTCCAGATTCTTCTTCAGGCGCAGAATATTGCGTCCGTCCTTGTATTCATAGGACACATCGTCCATTGTCTGTTTCACAAGAAAGATCCCGAGTCCGCCGATCTCTCTTTCTTCTGCGGGCAGCGTAATATCCGGGTCGTCTCTCTTTAACGGATCGTACGGTTTGCCCTGGTCCATGAAGGTAAGTTCCACGGCAACCGGGTTGTCCATCACTTCCACACGGACCGTAGCATTGCCGACCTCCGGACGATACGCGTAATTAGCGATATTAACAAAGATCTCTTCCGCGGCCAGCGCGATCTGCGCTTCCGCTTTCGGCGGGCAGTTAGCTTCTTCCAGATGCTCATTGATAAAGGCAAGCACTCTGTCCCAATTCTTAACTTCCGCTTCAATCTCCAGTTCGTTTCGTGAGAACAACAAGGTATCCGTCTCCTTTAAAAGTTCCACCAGTTCCTTTGTCCACAGTTCGATCTCGGCTTTGCCCCTCTCCGACTCCAGTCCCTTTCTTCTGATGGAGCGGCGGATCATTCTCGTATAGCCGATGATCCTGGCCTTGTCTTCGACTTCCCTGATCTTTTCTTCGTTCACCGTTCCGAGATAGGCGGCAAGCGTCTTGTGCCAGAAGGTCTTCCCGGTCTCGAAATCGATCCCCAGGAAGCTCTTGATGTTCTCGTGATCATATTCGGAAAAGCCGATCAGGGCGTTATACATGGATCCCAGTTCAAATATCGGGTAGCCCACCGCCAGCGTATCCATATCGATCAGGAGGACTTCATCTCCCTGCAGTTCCAGATTCTTTATATGATAGTCACCGTGGATCATGTGGTTGTCACGGGGCACCGCGTCGATGAGCGCGATGAGCTTGTCGGATGCTTCCTGCGGAAGATAGTCCCGCATAAATGTCACCCAGCCGTACACGGTATCGTACATGTCGGGAAGTTTTCCTTCCGGAACGAGAGTGGCATGAATGATCTTTAACATCTTTACGAATTCATTCACGCACCAGTCCATCTTCTCCGGTTCATCCGCAAGGATCTTCGAAAACGATCTGGCATTCAAAAGCTCAAACACCGAACCGTAACTGTCGCCGACCTTTACGACGTCATAGGAGATCGCTGTCGGCACGCCGAGCACCAGCGCCGTGCGTGCGACTTCTCTTTCATGCTGGATGTCTTTTAAGGCATCCGCATTGTTGTAGACCTTCACGACATTGTCCTGGTCGATGCGGTAGATGGTGCCGTTGGCGCCTCTTCCGATCTCTTCACAGCCTTCCACGGATACGACGCGGTATCCCTTCTCGACGGTCATGATCTGCGTGAAGCCCGTCATGTCCAGGATCTCATAGACTTCGGAATTCACGTCGGTGATCTTAAGATCCGGGCAGGTTTTTTTCAAATGCAAAAGCACCCGCAGTCCGGCACTGGAAATGTATTCCAGGTCCTCCATGTTGACGGTGACTGCCTGTCCTTCTTCTCCTCCGATCAGCGCGTTGAGTTCCTCTTCCACCTGCGGAGCATTGGTAGAGTCGACCCTTCCGGATAACTTGCATTCCAATCCGTTATCCGTCTTTTTCCCTTCCACTTTATACATGATTCCACCTTCTTTCTTTCAAAAAGCCGGCAGATCGAAAACGTTATTCGATCGTCAGGATATCCGAAAAGCCGGTGACTTCGAAGATCTCCATGATGGTATCACTTGCCTTGACGACCTTCATCGTGCCCTGCTTATTCATCGTCTTCTGCGCAAACAGAAGCACACGCAGGCCTGCGGAGGAAATGTATTCCAGTTTCTCCAGGTCGATCGTCAGATCCTGTACGCCCTCGAAAGACTCCTTCAAGGACTCTTCCAGCTCCGGCGCCGTTGTCGTGTCCAGTCTTCCTTCCAGCGCCACATTCAAAGCACCGGCGTCAAGGTTCTTTGTGATGTTTAACATGTGTCATAACTCCTTTCTTCTCAATGACTACATCTGTGCCGCATGCGTCATGTTGACTTCATTTCCCCGGCAAGCAGTTTTTTATCCAACAGTCCCATCCGGTCCGCTATCGATACCATCTCTAATTGTAACATCATTTGGTTCGCAGCATTCGCAAACAATCCAAAGATAATGTCAAAGATCATGGCATCGATCAGTGCCTCCTGCGGGATCTGAAGCTGATGGAACAAGGCAATAAACGCGATCAGGTTCGCCCCGGGCACCGGCGGTGTAGCGACAAACAGCATGACTGACAATACCGCTGCAATCAAAAACCAGCTCGGTGTCGTAACCACATTATACCGCGTTGCGACAAATACCATGAAAGCCACCGTTCCGATTTCCGAGACCGGCATATAGATAATCATACCGTTCGGAAGTGAAATCTTTGTGAAATTTTTCTGTAATCCCAGTTCTCTGATACAGCTCCTCTCCAGCTGGCCGTAGGAAGCATCTAACGACCCGGTCGATACCGCAATGGCAAACGGTTTCCAGACCTTCTTTAAAAGGAGTCTCGGCGAAACGTTCTGTGCTTTGGCAAGAAGAAGGAGACGGACTCCCATAAACATGACGGAAAGGAGCAAGGCGATCAGGATGCAGCTCCAGAGACCAAAGAGGATAAAGGTCCTTCCCATCAGGATCTCATATCCCAGCAGGATGCTGATCGCAAAAGGAGAAAACCGGCTGACCCATTCCGCCACACGCAGGCCCACGTCGTTAGCCTGTCTGATGATGCGTGTCAGATTCTTTACATGGGTATCCATGGCGTTTATGGCGCCGCCGATCACGACCGCCATCAGAAACAGCTGCGGCGTGTTGGATTCCAGAAACGGGGAAACAAAATCATCCGGGATCATTTCCATGATGAACCGGAAAAGGCCGTCCGAACTGTGCTCCGCAGACCAGATCATGGCCGGCGTCGGATAGATGAAAAGAGTTAGGATCATGGCAATGCCTGTGATCAGCATGGATAAAAAAAAGTATCTTGCGAGGATCCGTCTATTGTCTCCTCCGTAGTCGGAGATCTTCTGACCGTTCAGTGTCGCGGTAATAATAATGAGGAAAATGATCGGTCCGCAGACCAGATTCAGGATCCTGCCCCACAGGTCATAGAAAGGACTGAGGATCTCGCGTTCGACATAGGAAACGACCCCTCCGTCCGGCAGCGCCTTGAAAAGGAGTCCGAGGATGACGCCTCCCAGAATGGAGACAACGATCTTAAAGAGCGGGCGCATCCCGGGCAGCGGGATCTGGACTCTCAGGATATTGATCCTTCCGTCATAGATGTACTGCGGGCTGATTCCGAGCGTCGTCAAAAGCGCGCTGCACATATCCTCCAGATCGGTCTCTTCTTCGCTGAGGGGGTTGTAGACTTCGCCTTCCAGCTTCACCTGGATCGCCAGACGTCCGAAGTGCTTTTCAATGGACGCTTCGACTTCCTGATCATCTCCGAAGCGGTCCCGCATCCGTAAAAGCGCCTCTTCCATGGAAAGGCGGATGCGCAGACGATTCTCCCGCTCCATCTCGATATCGGTCAGTGCCTTGTCAATCTGAAGGGAAAACACGTCGATGGCTTTTCCGGTGAGCGGAAAAGATTGATGATAGGGATCGATTCTCAAAGATCGCCTCTTCTTCCCTTTCCGGGGTTTTTCTTTTTCTGATCCAGCAGATCTTCGTACAGTTCCGTATAGTTCCTGTACCGGATCCTGCTGATCTTGCCCTGTGCAACAGCTTCTTTTACCGCACAGTCCGGTTCCTTAAAATGTCTGCAGGTATCAAATCTGCAATCACCCGCATACTGCTCGAATTCCGGGTAATGAGCGCTCAGCTCCTCCGGTTCCATCCCCATCAGAAAGAGGGATGTGAATCCCGGTGTATCCACCAGATAGGTGTCCGATCCTGCCGTTAAGAGTTCCACGTGCCTGGTGGTATTCTTCCCGCGGGAGATCTTTCTGGACAGTTCCCCCGTCTGCATCCGCTCTTCCCCGCAGAGCGTATTGATCAGGGTACTCTTCCCCGCACCGGACGGTCCGGTCAGGACCGTTGTCTTCCCGGCAAGGATCTCCTGCAGGGGAAGCAGAGATTCTTTTTCAAATGTGCTGATAAAGAGCACCTGACATCCGCAGTCCGCATAGGACAACAGCAGTTCTCTCTTCTCGTCTTCTTCCGCCAGATCCTCTTTGTTGAAACACAGGATGGCCGGAAGATTCTTGCTCGACATCGTGATCAGAAAGCGATCCAGCATATTGAAGCTGGGCGAAGGATGCGTGATTGCAAATAAAAGAAGTGCCTGGTCGACATTCGCCACATTCGGCCGGATCAGGCTGTATCTGCGGGGCAGTATCCTGGTTACGTTGCCCTCCGGAGGAATGCTCACGGTATCGGTGATGTCGAATTCCACATCATCTCCGACCAGCGGTTTCTGTTTCAACGCCCGGAACACGCCCTTGGCGCGGCACCTGTAGATCGTACTCCCGTCATGGACTTCATAGAAGCCGGCGACGGATTTGATGATCTTGCCTTTCCTCATTCTGCCGTAAAGGTCAGTTCCCGCACGATGTGCTGCTGCTGTGCGGTTCCGTCCGGCAGGATATTGGTATAGGCCATCTCCAGTCTTCCGTGATCGTCCGACATGCCCTTGAACTGCACCGGATAAGGAAGCGTCGAGAGAACCTGGTCAAACTTCTTTTCGCCGGATGCCGTCCAGATGACGACATAGACCGGTGTCCCCGCCGCGTATTGCGGGTCTTCTGCTGCCGTCGGCGCCGTAATATCGGAAGCGTACATGTAAGACTTCTTCCCGATGGTCAGGTCGATCGGCTCCTCTTTTTCAATATATTCTCCGTCCGGAACGCTTTGCGTGATCACGCGTCCCTTATGAGCGGCTTCTTCCGCATCTACGTAGGTGATCTCACCCAGCGTCAGTTCATTGTCTTCCAGGATCTGCCGGACTTCCTCTTCCGTACGGTACAGAAGATTGGGAACACGGACCTTTCCTTCCGTATCCGGGCCGGTGCTCACGGTCAGGGTGATCACACTCCCTTCCTTGGCGGTGGACTGCCCCGCCGGATCCTGCGAGATGACATAGTCTTTCTCGATCTCGTCATCCGGCTTTTCCATGACGTTGACCTTGAATCCCTGGTACTCCAGACGTCCTCTGGCAATATCCTTTTTCTGATCGACGACATTGGGGACGACAACATCGTCCTCTGCCGCCTGTGTTTCTTCCGTGCTGGCGGGCGTACCGGTTTCTGCGGGTACGTTCTCGCTGGCTTCCTGCTCGATGATGATTGGCGGCGCACTCGATGCCGGAGCAGGGTCATTCTCTCCGCCGATGAGGCCGAGCCTTCTTGCCGCAAAGAAGATGACAAGCATTCCGATCAGGACCGCTCCCAGAATGATGACGAGGCTGATCCATTTGCTGTCGATGCCGGGGCTTTCATACTCATCCTCGTACACCTTCCGCACCACTTTCTTCCGGCGCGGTTTGCTTACGGTCTCTTTCTTTTTCCGGACGACCTTTCTCTTTCTGACAGGTTCTTCGGGAACCTCTTCATAGTCCTCCGGGTACTCTTCCTGTTCGTAGTAATCCCTTCCGTATCGGTCTTCCTCGTACGGTTCCTCTTCGTAAGGCGCAGGTTCGTCATAAGGTTCCTGCGGATACTCTTCTCTGGCGTGCAGATCTTCGATCGGCATGGTCGGCGAGATCTCCTCTTCACGGATGACCTTGACGAAGTCGTCATCCGGATGGAGGAGCGACTGTTTTAAGTCCGCGATCAGATCGCTCATATTCTGATAGCGCCGGTCCGGAGACTTCTCGCAGCACTTCATGACGATCTGTTCCACGCTGACCGGGATCTCCGGCACGTATTCGCAGGGAGAAGGCATCTCGGACTGGATATGCTTGATGGCGATCGCCACCGTCGTTTCTCCCGTAAACGGCACACGGCCGGTCAGCATTTCGAAAATGGTAACGCCCAGAGAATAGATGTCCGACTTCTCATCCGAATAGCCGCCGCGCGCCTGTTCCGGAGAGGTATAGTGGACCGATCCCATGACATTGGAGGTAATGGTGTTGCTGGTCGCCGCCTTTGCGATGCCGAAGTCGGTAACCTTGACCTTCCCTTCCTTGGAAATAATGATGTTCTGGGGTTTGATGTCCCTGTGAATGATATGGTTTTTGTGTGCGGCCTCCAGGCCCATCGATACCTGAATGGCAATACTGATGGCTTCCTTGACGGAAAGTCTGGCCTTCTTTTCGATGTATTTCTTTAAGGTGATGCCGTCGACCAGTTCCATGACGATGTAATTGACGCCTTTTTCCTCGCCGACGTCATAGACATTCACGACATTGGGGTGCATGAGTCCTGCTGCCGCCTGCGCTTCCACACGAAATTTGGAAACGAAGTCCGCATTCTCGGAGAGCTCCGTCTTCAGCATCTTTACGGCAACCAGCCGGTTCAGTTTATGGTCCTTTGCCTTATAGACATCGGACATGCCGCCGGTTCCGATCTTATCCAGGATCTCGTATCGATCCGCCACCAGTGTCCCGATATTAATCATCTTCTTCCTCCGAACCCGGATCGATCAGCAGGACACTGATGTTGTCCTTTCCGCCGAAGCGATTGGCATCTTCGATCAGTAATTCCGCCTTGAGCTGCGCATCCAGGTCGAGCTGCAGAATTCGTTCGATTTCTTCATCTTCTATCATATTGGTCAGGCCGTCCGTGCACATAAGAATGGCCTTCGTCCTGGACAGATCCTCCAGGAAAAAGTCCACCACCAGCGCTCTGTCCACGCCGACTGCACGCGTGATTACGTTTTTATCCGGATGGTTTCTTGCCTTTTTCTCATCCAGGTCTCCGGAGAGGATCATCTCCTCCACCAGCGAATGGTCGATCGTGACCTGTCTGAGCCTCTCCTCCAGAATGTACAGCCTGCTGTCTCCGACATTGGCGACAAGAAGGGTATTCCCCACGATGGTCGCCATGACCAGGGTCGTTCCCATTCCGTGGCGCTCCGCGTCGGATTCCGCCACGTCGAACAGTTCCCGGTTGACGGATAACAGCACGGATTCCATGATATCGCGCGGTTTTTTCTCTCCGCAGGCGCGGATCTCCTCCACGAGATGCTCTACGGTGAACCGGGAGGCATAGTCGCCCGCCTTGTGTCCGCCCATACCGTCGGCAACGATGTAAAGATTCGGCAGATTTCCGACCTTTCCGTCGCAGGCAAAAACGTAGTCTTCATTCAGTTTTCGTCTTACCCCGATGTCTGTCAGGGCAAAAGAAGAAATCATTCGTTCCTGTCCTTCATGAATTTATGGCGCAGTTGACCGCAGGCACCGTCTATGTCCCTGCCCAATACCCTTCTAATACTAACATTTACCTTGTTTTTTTCAAGTCGGGCCGCAAATTGTCTGACATTTTCCGCCGTGCTTTCCCGGTAGCTGTTTTCCCGCACGGGATTGACCGGGATCAGGTTGACATGCGCATGTACGCGCCTGGCAAGGGCCGACAGATCCTCCGCGTCTTTTTCCGTATCGTTTTCTCCCCGGATCAGGCTGTATTCAAAGGTGATGCGCCGCCCCGTGGTCTCAAAATACCGCTCGCAGGCTTGCATCAGATCCTCAATGGAGTAGGTCTTTGCGACCGGCATGATGCGTCTTCTCTTCTCATCCGTCGGCGCATGAAGGGACAGCGCCAGCGTGATCGGCAGTTTTTCCTGTGCCAGACGGTCGATCCCGGGGACCAGCCCGCAGGTCGACAGCGTGATGTTGCGCCGGCCGAGCGCCTGTCCGTTCTCGTCCGTCAGCAGGGTGATAAAGCGCAGGACCTCGTCCAGATTGTCGAGCGGCTCCCCCGTGCCCATCAGCACCAGGTGGGAGATCCTCTCTCCCGCCGCTTTCTGCACGGCATAGACCTGCAGGAGCATCTCTCCGGCCGTCAGGTTCCTGGAAAGACCACCCAGCGTAGACGCGCAGAACGTGCATCCCATCCGGCAGCCGGCCTGCGAAGAAATGCAGAGACTCAAGCCGTAGCGGTACCGCATCAGCACGCTCTCGATCTGTTCTCCGTCATGCATGGAAAACAGGTATTTCTCTGTTCCGTCGATGGCAGAGACCTGCCTGGTGACCGTCGTGATCGTGGAAAGGGAAAAACGCTCGCGAAGGTCCTGCCGCAGCGATAACGGGAGATTGGTCATCTCGTCGATCGATTCCGCCAGATGCACGTGCAGCCAGGTAAAGATCTGCTTTGCCCGGTATTTCGGGATCTGCAGGGTATCTGTGCAGATTTTCTCCAGTTCGGGAAGCGTCAGGGATCGCAGGTCCATCCGTTAACCCTCCTTTCGGAAACGGGCTGCAAAGAATCCGTCGGTATGATGGCGATGGGGAAACAACTGCAGGAAGTGATCCTTCCCGCTTTCTTTGCAAAGCGTACGGAAAGGCTCCTCTTCCGGAAAGGCATCCGGTTTCAGGGAAAGTGTGTTTTCGCAAAACTCCGCCATCTCTTCGTTCTCGGACGGGTTCAGGGTACAGGTACTGTAAACAAGGATCCCGCCCGGTTTCAGATAACGGATCACATTCTGCAGGATCTTCTTCTGCAGGGATACCAGGGAGGAAAGGTCTTCTTCCCGGACCCGCATCTTGCGATCCCTTTTCTTCGTCAGGACGCCGAGTCCCGAGCAGGGAAGATCGCAGAGAAGAACATCGGCGATCTCATGCAGCGCAGGATCATCCTTTGTGGCATCCCTCTCGAGGATCTCCACGTTGCGAATGCCAAGGCGCTTCGCATTCTCCCGGATGCGGTCCGTTTTTTTGGAACTCACATCGCAGGCGATGACGCGTCCCTTCGGGAGGAGGGCCGCCGCATGCAGGGTCTTGCCGCCGGGTGCGGCACAGACGTCGAGTACGGTTTCCTGTCCCTGTAAACCCATGGCCCTGGTGACCAGGACGGCGCCTTCGTCCTGCACTGCAAACAGGCCTTCTTCATATCCATAGATCTCACGCAGATCACCTGCGTGCCGAATCCTTAAGACTTCCGGAAAGAGTACGCCTTCCGTTACTTCTCCGCCCTTTTCCTGTACCGACCGGATAACGGTGTCCCGTTCTTCCTTTGTGACATTCGGCATCAGACGTAAGGTGACCGGCGCTTCCTCTTTCTGTGCAAGGATCAGCGCCTTCGCGGTTTCCTCTCCGTATGCCTTTCTCCACAGATCGGCGATCCACTGCGGGATCGACGCCTGCACCTCGATCGGGAACGAAGCAATCAGCTTCTCGACCTCACCGCTCTCCTTTGCCCTGGCAAGGGCTCTGAGCACACCGTTCAGGAAACCGGAAAGGCCGGAGAGCCCCTTCCTGCGGGCAAGCTTTACGCACTCGTCGCAGGCCGCGGCATCCGGCACCGCCATGGAAAGCATCTGGAAGGCGCCCATCTCGAGCAGGATCCGTGCCCTCGTATCTGATTTTCGGATCGGCTTTTTCAGGAAATGATCGAGCACCGCGTCTAAGAGGATCTCCTCCTCCACGACGCCGGTATAGAGTTTCTTCACAAAAGACCGCTTTGCGTGCTCTTCCGACGCAAAGCGGTTCAGGATCGCATCGGATGCGCCGATGGTCTCCGGGTTTTTTCGATATGCAAGAAGCGCTTCGTAAACAGCCTCGCGCTCACTCATCGGAACGGTTTGCCTTGTCAATGCGTTACCGTCTGTTTCTTCTTCCGCCGAAAAGCAGGACAAGACGCAGTAATTGAAGGACGGCTGCCGCCGCGGAAGCCACATACGTCATCGCCGCCGCGTTTAAGACCTTCCTGCTCTGCTTTACCTCTCCGTCTGCCAGCATTCCGTAGTCGCTCAGCATCGCAAGCGCCCTGTGGGAAGCATCCAGTTCGACCGGCAACGTCACGATCTGAAACAGCACGCCGAACGCAAACAGGAAGATCCCGACACGTGTCAGCGTATCCGAGAGTCCCAGCATCACGCTGAAAATGATGAGCGGAAGTCCGATGTTGGAGCCGATGCTGGCCACCGGCACCAGCGCCGTCCGAAGCTGCAGCGGGAAGTACCCTGTGTGGTGCTGCAGGACATGGCCGCATTCGTGCGCCGCGACACCGACCGCCGCGACCGAAGACGATCCGTAGGTCGCATCCGAAAGCTTCACCACTTTTTTGGAAGGATCATAGTGGTCCGTCAGCGATCCCGCCACATGTTCGATGGTGACATCATTCACCCCGGATAACTGCAGGATCCTTCTTGCGACCTCCGCACCGGTCAGGCCGCTTGCGCTCATTACCCTGGCGTATTTGGCGTAGGTCGACTGCACATGGCTTGATGCCAGCATGGTCAGGATGACGCCCAGAAGTACCAGAAAATACGTTATATCATAGTAAAACATGTCTTATTCCCCCATCTTGGTCAGCGGTTCTATCGTAAATCCCCTTAAAAAGGCTGCCGTATCCATTCTCTTTTTGCCGGAAAGCTGGATCTGCGTGATCCGAAGGATCCCCTTTCCGCATAAGACATCGATCCCCTTCTCCGAAGCAGCAAGGACCGTGCCCGGTGTCTCTTCCTGCCGGTCGTCACTTTCAACGGCTTCCGCCTTCACGATCTTCAGAAGCTTGTCCCGATAGGTCGTATACGTCCCCGGCCAGGGATGAAACGCGTACACCTTCCGCCGGATGGCAGAAGCTTCTTCTGTCCAGTCGATCTCTCCCATCTCCTTGCGAAGGAGCGGGGCATAGGAAGCGTTTTCCTCTTCCTGTGCGACCGGCTTAAGGCTCCCCTCCTCCATCTTCGTAAGGGCCTGCAGGAGAAGGTCTCCGCCAAGGAGCGACAGTTTTTCAAAAAGGCTCTCTCCCGTTTCCTCCGGAGAAAGCGCCACCTCTTCCTGTAAAAGGATGTCTCCCGTATCCATCCCGGCATCCATCTGCATGATGGTCACGCCGCTTTTTTCCTCTCCCTGTGCGATCGCCCACTGGATGGGGGAAGCGCCCCGGTACTTCGGGAGGAGAGACGCATGCACATTCACACAGCCGAAGGCCGGCATGGTGAGAAGTCTCTCTGAGAGAAGCTGGCCGTATGCCACGACCACGAACACATCTGCCTGTTCCTGCAAAAGCCTTGCGCAGGCTTCTTCATCTTTGATCTTTTCCGGCTGAAAGACCGGGATCCCGTGCTCCAGCGCCACTTCCTTGACCGGTGAAAAGGCCGTTTTTTTACCGCGTCCTTTTCCCTGTCCGGCTGGGTGACGACGAGGGAGACCGTATGAGAAGAATGAAGGAGTGCCGACAACACCGGGACCGCAAAATCAGGCGTTCCCATAAAGACGATCTTCATGCCTCAGGCTCCTTCTTCTTCCGCCGCTTCGTATTCTTCGATCTTATCGCTGTCGATCAGCTCGCCTTCCACCCGGTCCACATAGAGCCTGCCTTCCAGATGATCGATCTCGTGGCAGAGCGCACGGGCCAAAAGGTCCGTTCCCTCGAGTTCGATCCGGTTGCCGTCCGCGTCACAGGCTTCCACGCGGACATACTGCGGCCGTCTGACTCTTCCGGATTTGCCGGGGACCGAGAGGCACCCTTCCCATCCGAACTGCTCTCCCGTTTCCTCGAGGATCTTCGGATTGATCAGGATATGCGGGTCGGAGCCGTCCTCTGTCGTATCGATGACAATGACTCTCTTTAAAACGCCGATCTGCGGCGCGGCAAGACCCACGCCGCCGGATTCGTACATCGTCTCCAGCATATCCTTTGTCAGTTCCTTTATTCTTTCCGAGAAGTCGGTCACTTCCTTTGCTTTCTTTTCCAGGATGTCTTCGCCGATCTCGCGGATATTACGTAATGCCATCTGTCTTCCTTTCTATTAAAATGCATACACAGGATCGAAGTCGTACTGCATCAGCACTTCCTTTCCGGAAGCGGGCGGCAGCTTTTCTTCGATCAACTTTCTGCACTGCACCAGTGTATCATATTTTGCATCTTTCAAGTAGAGCGCGTACCGGTAGGTATCCTTGATCTTCACGATTCCGGCGGCTGCCGGGCCGATCAGGATGAGGTCGGAAAAAGTCTTTTCCTCCTCCAAAATCTGTCTGACCTCTCCCGCCCTTGTAAGGCAGGCATCCTCGGAGCGGGAAAAGAACTGCACGGAAAGCATATGAGACGCCGGCGGATAAAGCAGGAGTCTTCTATACTCGATCTCTTCTTCGTAAAAGCCTTCATAGTCCTGTTCGGCCGCATGGACGATGGCATAGTTTTCCGGCTGATATGTCTGAATGATGACCTCTCCTTCCTGCCCGCCGCGGCCGGCCCTGCCGGCTGCCTGCGTCAGCAGATCAAAGGTCTTTTCCGCACCGGTATAGTCTCCCGCATACAGGGAAAGATCGGCAAGCAGCACCCCTACCAGCGTGACCTTCGGAAAGTCATGGCCCTTTACGATCATCTGCGTTCCCACCAGAATGTCCGCTTCCTCCGCGGCAAAGGACGACAGGATCCGTTCGTATTCTCCTTTTTTGGCGGTGGTGTCCGCGTCCATGCGAAGAATCTTCGCGGACGGATAGGCTTCCCGCAGGAAGGTCTCGATCTGTTCGGTCCCCGCGCGGAATCCGGCGATATACTTTGAACCGCAGTCCGGACAGATCTTCATCATGGCCGTCTCGTACCCGCAGTAATGGCAGCGCAGCACATCTTTGCCTTTCTTTCTGTGATGCGAAAGCGCCACTTCACAGTGCGGACATTTCGCAACATAGCCGCACTCTCTGCAGGAGACGAAGGCCGCGTATCCCCTGCGGTTTAAAAAAAGCATCACCTGTTCCTTTTTGGCAAGACGATCCGCGATTCTTTCTGACAGCGCACGGGAAAGAATGGCTCTGTTTCCGTCCTGCAGTTCCCTGCGCATGTCGGCGATCCTTACCTTCGCAAGGCTTCCGCCGGTCGGTCTTTCCTGCAGTGTGTACAGTTTGTATTCTCCGCTTCTTGCCCGGTCAAAGCTCGTGACGGAGGGCGTGGCGGACCCGAGCACCACCACGGCGCCGTGCATCTTTGCCAGCTGCATGGTCACTTCTCTGGCGTGGTACTTCGGCATTTGCTCGTTTTTATAACTGGTTTCGTGTTCCTCGTCGATCAGGATGGCGCCGATGTTCGGAAAGGGTGTAAACAGTGCGGATCTCGGACCGATGATGACATCGATCTCCCTTTTCAGCGCGCGCTCAAACTGGTCGCGCTTTTCCGCTTCCGACAAAGAAGAATTGACGACCGACACCCGGTTTCCGAAACGGGCATAAAACCGGAGCAGCGTCTGGTAGGTCAGCGCAATCTCCGGGATCAGCATGATGGCGCTCTTTTTTCGTTCGACGATCTTTCCGATGATGGAGATATAGACTTCCGTTTTTCCGCTTCCGGTGATGCCGTGAATCAGGGAAGTGGAGGAAATGCCGGCATCGAAATCAGCGATCACGTGATCGACGATCGACTGCTGCGCAGCACTTAAGGTCTTCAGCGCGTAGGAAGCGCCCGTAAAGGAAACGGGGTCTCTGAGTCTGGAAAAAGACCGGACCTCTATGACTCCCTGCTCTTTCAAGGCCCGCAGTGTGGCGGGTGGGATGTGAAGCTTTGACGTAATGATGGAATAAGGCTGTCTCGGCGCTTCGATCAGTTCCCTGATGAGCCTTGCTCTTGCGACCTGGTGTTTCTTTTCGTACAGGGAAAGCGCCTCCTTAGCCTCTTCTTCAGACAGTAACAGCACGATCTCCTTTTCTTCTTTTCCCTTTCCGCGGCGTTCCCCCGTCACCACGCACTTTAAGGCGCTTGCCATGGTGGATCCGTACTGTTCCTGCATCCAGGCGGCAAGCGCGATCTGTCTGCCCGTTACGACGGAGGCAGTATCTGATTCCCGGACGGAAAGCACCGAATGGATCTCCTTGATCTTATCGGAAGAGACGTCCGCATTGTCGGTGATATGGAGCACATAGGCGCGCCGCAGGCTGTTGCCCTTTCCGAAGGGCACCTGCACGACATCGCCGATCCGGACCTTCTCCCGCAGCGTTTCGGGGATCCGGTAGGTGAAGGGATGATCGATCCTCTGATGGGAAATATCAATGATGACCTGTGCAAAAAGCTGCACCTTACGCATCCTCCTCCAGGATCTCGCGGATCAGGACGCGCTCGTCCATCGGGTACTTCACCCCCTTGATCTCCTGGTAGTCCTCATGTCCTTTGCCGGCTAAAAGAACGATGTCCTTCTTTTCCGCATGGTGCATGGCATAGCGGATGGCTTCCTTCCGGTCCGGGATCTCCACAAACTCCCCGTCCGTTTTCAGGACGCCTTCCTTGATGTCCGCCATGATGGCAAGCGGTTCTTCAAACCGCGGATTGTCGGAAGTGATGATGGTAAGGTCCGCCAGGCGCCCGCTCGTCTCGCCCATCTCATAGCGTCTGATCTTGGAGCGGTTTCCGCCGCAGCCAAAGAGACAGAGGATACGGTTCGGCCGGTATTCCCTGAGTGTGCGCAGCACGCTCTCCAGCGCAAGGGAGTTGTGAGCGTAGTCGATAAGCAGGGTATACTCGCCCGGCACCGGCACGATCTCGATGCGTCCCTTGACGCTTGTGCCGGTCAGCGCCTTCTTCATCATGTCGACATCTTTGATAAAGTGTCTGCAGACCGCGATGGCGCAGAGAGAATTGTACACGTTATAGGCGCCGGGAAGTCTCGCTTCCCATCCGTTCACATCATGCAGCGGATCCTGTGTGTCCCTGCAGCCCGTCGTAAACATGATGCCCAGCTCTCCCGGCTTTTTGATCAGCGTCAGCATCGTGGCATACAGGTCTCTTTCCTTCTCCATGCCGAAGCTTTCGACCTGACAGGTGCTTCCCTTCAGGATCTCTTCGACATGCGGATCGTCGCCGTTCACGATCCCCACTCTGCACTGTGAAAAGAGTCTGCTCTTGCAGGCAAGATACTCCTCAAAGCTTCCGTGTTCGTTCGGACCGATGTGATCGGGCGTCAGGTTCGTGAATACGCCGATGTCAAAGAGGAACCCTTGCGTCCGATGCAGCATCAGCGCCTGCGAGGAAACTTCCATGACGACTGCCTCGACGCCGTCTTCCACCATGTCGCGGAAGGTCTTCTGGAGCGTAACGGATTCCGGCGTGGTATTGCCGGCGGGGATATGCGTTTCTCCGTAGGTGATCTCGATCGTCCCGATGAGTCCCGTTTTGATTCCGGCGCTGTTTAACATGGAGCGGATCATATACGTCGTGGTCGTCTTCCCCTTTGTCCCGGTCACGCCGATGACGCGAAGACGCCTGGCGGGATCGCCGTAAAAGTGCGCTGCGACAAAGGCCATCGCATACCTGGAATCCTCCGTTTTGACAAGGAGCAGGTCTTCCCTCCCCTCGTCCTCTTCGGAAAACAGATCCGTGCGTTCCACAATCAGGACCGCCGCTTTTTTCTGCAGCGCCTCCTTCGCAAACTCGTGACCGTCCCGGTTGGCGCCGACGATGCAGAAGAAGAGGCCGCCTTCTTTAATCTCGCGGGAGTCATTCGCGATCGAGGAAACATCGGTCGCAAGCGCTTCCTTCCATGCCTTCCCGCCTTCTTCCAGGCGCGTCCCGTCTCCCCTGTACAGGGAATATTCGATTCCTTCCAATAGCGTACTGAGTTTCATAAGCTGTCTTCTTCTCCCGTAAAATCAGTTTATTTTTATTTAAGAAAGTTAAGAAAAACCTAAGGCTGCGTACATATTCTACACACATTTACATCCTATAGTATAGTACAGGTAGAGAACAACATTCACTATCTCCCCCCTCATAAGAATGAAAAAGAAACGGGAACAGGCAGCTGTTCCCGTTTCTGCTATGGCTGCAGATCGACGATCACAAACTGCAGGTTCTCCTCTCCCCGCCACTCGTTAATACCCGGATAAAACGCCATCTTCACCCTGACCTGTGTCCCGCTTCCTAAGAGAAGTCTCTCAAACGTTCCCTCTCCGAATGCGTTGTCCAGTGTGAACTCCAGACCGGAAGGATCGGAAAAATACATGCACTCCACGTTTTTCCCCGTCTGATCCCTGCACAGGAGTTTCGCGACATTCCTCGTCTTCCCCATGATGCGGATCTCTCTGATCAGCAGATCTCTTGTCGCAAATACGGGGCGTTCGTTTTCTTTCCCGCAGGGTTCCAGCTTCGCAAACTCCTTCACCGTCTCAATGGTAAAGAGTCCGGGCGGCAGTTCCATATCGATATGGATGACCGCCTCCATGTCCGCCGGCGTCAGGGTACAGTTCTCATTGATCCGTTTGATGAACTGCGCCATGTTCTTTTTTTCCAGCGTCAGTCCCGCCGCCATCTTGTGTCCGCCGAAGCGCACGAAGAGGTCGCTGACGGCCGAGAGTTCCGCGTACATGTCATAGCTTTCGATGGAACGGCCGCTCCCCTTGATCAGGCCGTCTTCGGCATCAGTCAGAACAAAGACCGGGCAGGAATACTTTTCCTTGAGCCTCCCCGCGATGATCCCCGCCAGGGATTCGTGCGTCGAAGGAAGGTAGACGACCAGGACGTTGTTTTCCAGAAGGTGTCCCGCTTCGATGCTCTTTTCCGCAAGCTCCACGCCCTTTAACGTCATGCTCTTGCGGCTGTCGTTTAAGTCCTTTAATTCCTGCGCCGCCTTGAGTGCTTCTTCTCTTGTCTTAGTATGAAATAACGAAAAGGCCCGGATGGCATTGTCCAGGCGGCCGGATGCATTGAGGCAGGGGCCGAGGATAAAGCCGGTATGATAGGCAGAGATCTCTTTGCCGTTTAACTCCGTCACCTCAAGCAGCGCCTGCAGTCCGGCGTTGTCGGTCTTTGGCATCTCCCGCAGACCTTCCTTTACGATGATCCGGTTTTCACTGACAAGCGGCATCACATCACAGATCGTTGCCATGGCGGCAAACGGAGAAAGGGAACGCAGGATGTCTTCCCGGTCTCCTACGAGCATCTGCTTCATCAACAGATCCATCAGCTTATAGGCGACGAGAGCGCCGCAGATCTCCGGGAACGGATAGACGCCCTCTTCCGATATGACCTTGGGATTGACGATGGCATCGGCGGGCGGCAGGATCTGTTTCCTTTCGCCGTCCTGTGTAATCTCAAAGGGAACTTCGTGATGGTCGGTCACGATCACAGTCAGCTTCAGCTGCTTTGCGACCTTGATGGGGACCGAGGCTGCAATCCCGTTGTCGCAGGTCAGGATCGTATCCACCCCTCTTGTGCAGGCTTCCGTCACCATGCGCTGGTTCATGCCGTAGCCGTCCGTGATCCGGTCCGGCAGCATCGTCTCCACATCGGCCCCCAGACGCTGCAGGACATGGGAGAGAATATGCGACGCGCAGATCCCGTCCACGTCATAGTCGCCGATGATGCAGATCTTCTTTCCGGCATGGATCTTGTCCCTTAAGATCCCGGCTGCCTTTTCGGCATCCGGAAGCAGGGCGGGCGCATGGAGATCCGCCATCTTCCCTTCCAGATAATAGGAGATTTCCCTCTCCGTGGTCAGTCCTCTGTTTACGAGGAGCCTGGCCAGGACGGGGGAAATCTGAAAGGTTTCTGCTATTTTCTCAAAGTCCGCCTTTTTGGCGGAAACCATCCATTTTGACATCGATCAAACCGAGATCTTGGCGCGGTTTTTGTCTTTGATCTTCTTTTTCTTTAAAGCCTTCACTTCTTCTTTGGTCATCGCGGAAGTATCGATCTCCTCTTCCTCCTGTTCGAGTTTTCCGCCCAGGATGTTTTCGCTGTTTCCGCCGATGCGGTTCCGCAGCACGTACCAGACGGGACCCGCCAGGCAGACAGAGGAGTAAGCGCCGCTGACGATGCCGACCATGATGGGCAGCGCAAAGTCACGGATGCTTGCCACGCCGAAGATAAAGAGCGCCAGCACGACAAAGAAGGTCGTCAAGGACGTGAACAGGCTTCTGGTAAGAGTCTGCGAAACGGAGGTGTTGACCAGATCCTTCAGATCCGCCTTGCGGTTGCCCCGCAGGTTCTCCCGCATTCTGTCAAAGATAACGATGGTCGCGTTGATGGAGTAACCGACAATGGTCAGCATGCAGGCGATAAAGGTCGATCCCACGGAGATCCTCAGGAACGCATAGCAGGCAAGCACTACAAGCACGTCGTGCGCCAGCGCGAGAACCGAAGAAGCACCGAACCGGATATCCTTAAAGCGGAACCAGATGTAAAGCAGCATGGCGATGAGTGCAACGACCACCGCGATGACGGCATCTCTGCGCATCTCGGAACTGATGGTCGAGCTGATGGTTTCCGTAAGGAGCGAATTCTGGTCGACACCAAACTGTTCTTCCAGCGCATCACTTAAAGCGTCTCTTTCTTCCTGGGTCAGCATCCTGGTCTTGAAGATGACCTCTCCCGTTACATCACCGGTCGAGTCCTTGACCTGCTGCACCTGTACGTCAGAATCTCCGGTGATCTCCGAAAAGACCGGCACCACCTTGTCATTGAGTTCTTCTAATGTGTATTTTTCCGCAAACGTCACATCGGTAGAGGTTCCGCCGACAAAGTCCAGGCTGAAGTTGAGGCTTCTTCCGATGTTTGCCTTATTCATTCCCATCGCGGCAAAACCTGCCAGGATGATGCACAGCGAAAGCGCAAAAAAGATCTTGCGTTTGCCGATAAAGTCGATGGTCTTCGGTTCCTTCCCGAGCCCGTAGTATTTCGGATCCTGCAGTCCCAGGGAGTACATGATGAACATAATGAACCGGGTAACAAAGAGCGCCGTGATCATGGACAGGACGATACCGATGGCAAGCGTGATGGCAAATCCGCGGATGGAGCCGGAGCCCAATACCGCAAGAACCGCCGCCGCGATCAGGGTCGTCACGTTTCCGTCAATGATGGAGGACAGCGCCTTGCTGTATCCCTTCTTAATGGCCTGTCTGACGACAACGCCGTTCCGGAGTTCTTCTCTGATTCGGGCAAAGATGATGACGTTGGCATCCACCGCCATACCGATGGACAGCAGGATACCGGCAATGCCGGGCAGCGTCAGGGTAATCGAGAAGCCGGACAGAATCAGAATGATCAGTCCCGTATACAGAAGCAGCGCAAGGTCTGCCGCAACACCCATGCAAAGGTACATCACGATCATAAAGATCATGACCAGAATCAGGCCGAGCGCGCCGGCCTTTAAGCTGGTGCTGATGGCGTTTTGTCCGAGCTGCGCGCCGACGACGTTGGAACGCAGTTCTTCCAGTTCCACCTTCAGACCGCCGATACGGATCATGGAAGCCAGCTGCTGTGCCGCCTGGATGGTACCCATTCCCTGGATGACGGCCTTGCCGCCGGTGATGGGTTCGTTGACAGTCGGATAGGAAATGATCCGTCCGTCATAGTAAATGCCGATGGTCTCTCCGGCCTGATATGCCGCGGTCGTTGCTTCCGCAAACTTCTTGGTGCCCTCGTCCGTAAAGCTCAGCTCTACGACCGGTGTATTGGAGCCCGTCACCTGGTCCTGCTGATAGGCGCCGGATGCGTTTGCCACATCGGAGCCGTTTAAGACAACGCTTCCGTCCATGACCATTTCCTGGATGGTCCGTGTGATGTTCATCCCGACGGTGGAAGAACCGTCCGGATTCGTGATGACCTGCTGGGAATAGTTGTCATTGCCGTTGTTGTCTTTTTCTCTGATAAAGTACAAAGAACCGGGGCTTCCGAGGTTGGCCAGCACGGCATCCGCGTCGGTCTCACCCGGGATCTCCACGGTGATTCTGTCATTTCCTTCTCTGTAGACCTGTGCCTCCGTGGAGAAACTCTCCGCACGCATCTGGAGCTTTTCCTGCGTGTCAGCAAGGTCTTCTTCGGTCGGGGTCTGCTCCCCCGCCACCTGATAGGTCACGCTGACGCCGCCTGCGAGATCCAGGCCCAGTTTGACGTTTCTCGCGTCATTCGTGATATCCTGATAGATCAGGTTGCCTGCGTAGCCGTCTACCAGTCCCAGGCAGACCAGCATGGCGATCAGTGCGATAATGGCTGTTGTTTTTTTCATTCCTTCCAAGATCCTTTCAGAAAAACTGTTTTCACAAACTCTCATTATAGCACAAGTGGTTGTGTTTTAAAGCCTGATTTCCTATTATTATGGGGTATTGCAATGCGTGCCGCCTCAGGGCAAAGTGGCTTTAAAAGCAGATCAACATGGAGAAATCGAAGGAAAAGGGGCAGTGTCCCTGTCATGAAGAAAAACGGGAGCGGATCCGGAAAGCAGCTTCGGGAATCCTCGCGGAGGTCCTTTCCTCTCCCGCAGAGTATGCATCGCTTCCGCGCACGGAAAACGGAAAGCCTTATTTTCCGGACGGAGAAGTGTTTTTCAGTCTGTCCCACTCCGGAGATCTTCTCGGTATGGCGCTTTCTTTCTCCGCGCCGGTCGGATTCGACCTTCAGGAGATCCGCCCGCTGAAGAAGACGCCTTCTGCGATTGCCGCACGTTTTTTTTCCGAAAGTGAAAAGGAACTGCTTGCAAAGGCGCGGGACGAAGCGGAAAAAGAGAGGCTTTTCTTTCGGCTGTGGGCCGTAAAGGAAGCCTATGCCAAATGGACGGGGCTTGGCATGAAGCAGGGCTTTTGTTCCGAGGTCCTGCTCTCACAGGGTCTTGTCAGAAGCACGCTTTCTTCCTCTCTTTCCGTCAAAGAAGGCGACGCCGTCTTCAGGACGGACACCGCCGTATTCACGGAACCTTCTCTCTGCGGTGAGCACTTTACGTGCGCCGTCTGCGCAGCCTCTCTTCCGCAGGACCTTATCCTTCGAGTCGTTCCTTTACTTCCCTGAGAGACAGACCTTTTTATTCCTGTTAGCTGCGGTCAGGCATGACGCCTGCTTTTTCGAGGGCAAAGACGATCGCCGGCACGAGGATCAGGTGCAGAATGATGCCGGGGATGGCATTGATAAAGCCGCCGGCGACGAACAGTTCCAGCGTAAACGCTTTTCCCTGGATCCCGTACAGGATGATGCTGGCGATGCCCCAGACCACGCGTCCGAGGAGCATGGCAACGATCAGTGTGAGATAGACCGAAGACGCCTTCTTCTGCGGAAGAAGTCTGTACAGGAGGCCGGTTACCAGCCCGTAGGTGGCCAGCTCAAAAGCCATGCCGATGGCCGAAGGAAAAAGGACCGGCATGCCGAACAGGACCGAGCGCAGCAGCGGTGTGATAAATCCGACCAGGAGGCCGTACTGCCAGCCGCAGACGAAGCCGCTCAAAAATACCGGAATGTGCATCGGAGAGAGCATCTTCCCGATCTGCGGGATCTGTCCCGTAAAAAACGGAAGGACCAGTCCGATGGCGACAAAGAGCGCCGCAAGGATCATTTTTTTGATTTCATTTTTACTCATAGGTTCTCATCTTTTTCTTTCAGAGTCACCATGATGTTCAATTCTTCCAGCTGTTTGTCAGTTACTTCGCCGGGTGCTCCCATCATCACATCCTGCGCGTTTTTGTTCATCGGGAAAGGAATGATCTCCCGGATGGTCTCCTCCGCCGCAAGCAGCATCATGATCCTGTCGATCCCGGGCGCAATGCCGGCGTGGGGCGGCGCCCCGTAGCAGAATGCGTTATACATTGCCGGGAACTTGGCTTTGACGTCTTCTTCGCCAAGCCCCACCATCTCAAACGCCTTCACCATGATCTCCGGGTCATGATTTCTGACTGCTCCGGAAGACAGTTCGATCCCGTTGACAACGAGGTCGTACTGATCAGCCATGATGGTCAGCGGATCGATTTCTCCCCGCTCCGCCTTCAGAAGGATGTCCAGTCCGCCGCTCGGCATCGAGAACGGATTGTGGCAGAATTCCATCTCACCGGATTCCTCTCCGATCTCATACATCGGGAAGTCGACGATCCAGCAGAAGGCATACTGCTCTTTATCCATATGACCGGGGACAGATGCCCCGATCAGTTTGATGGCAACCCCTGCCGTCTTTAAGGCGGCGAGTTCCTTACCGACGGTGACCACTACAAAGTCACCGTTTTTCACAGACAGCGCTTCCTTTACCTTGTCAGCAACAGGCTGCACGAATTTGGCAATCCCGCCGACGATCTCGCCGTTTTCGTCCACGCGGAACCAGTAGGGCTTTACGCCCGCCTGCACCTCGATGTCGGCAAGCATCTGGTCGATCTGCTTTCTCGTTCCAGTGAAGTCGGAAACGACGACCGCCTTGATGGCGACCTTCGTCTCTGTCCCGTCTTCCGCCTTTGAAGCAAACGGACCGAACCCACAGTCTGTCAAAACACCTGTCGCATCCTGCACCTTCAAATCGATGCGGAGGTCCGGTTTGTCCGTTCCGTATTCCTGCATCGCCTGCAGATAGGGAATGCGCAGGAAGGGCGCCTTGCTTGCCCTGTCATAGGTGCCGAATTTCTCAAAGACCGGCGGGAACACGTCTTCAATCACAGAGAAGACATCTTCCTTCGTCGCAAAACTCATTTCCATATCGAGCTGATAAAACTCGCCGGGCGAGCGGTCGCCTCTGGCGTCCTCGTCGCGAAAGCAGGGCGCGATCTGGAAATAGCGGTCGATCCCCGACACCATCAGAAGCTGCTTGAACTGCTGCGGCGCCTGGGGCAGCGCGTAAAACTTTCCGGGATGTTTTCTGGCCGGCACCAGGTAGTCTCTGGCGCCCTCCGGAGAAGAAGCCGTTAAGATCGGCGTCGTGATCTCCAGAAAGTCGTGCGCGATCATGGCTTCCCGCAGGGCATGGATCACCTCATGCCGCAGGACGATGTTCTTTTTCACATCCGGATTCCGAAGGTCCAGATACCGGTATTTGAGCCTTGCCTGCTCGTCCGCCTCTCTGCTGTGTCTGATCTCAAAAGGCAGTTCGCTGTATCTGCAGGCGCCCAGGACCGTAACGCTCTCCGGCACGACCTCGATGTCTCCGGTCTCCAGGTTAGGGTTTTTGCTGGAGCGCTCGCGCACCACACCCGTGACCTGAATGGTCGACTCCTTTACGATCTCCTTGAAGCGGCCGACGGTCTCCTCGTCCTCCGCAACAATCTGTGTTGTGCCGTAAAAATCGCGAATGACGATAAATGCCAGTCCCGCCGACACGATCCGCATGTTTTCAAGCCATCCGGAAAGAGTGACTTTTTCTCCGACATCCCCGATCCGCAAAGCGCCACAGGTATGTGTCCTTCCCTGCATCATGTATCTGTCTCCTTCTGTGTATGTTCTGTTTAGTCTGCGTAGAATTCCTCAAAGCGCTCGTAGCCCTGCGCGGACAACTGCTGCTTCTGGAATTTCTTGTTCTTCATCATGCTGAGAATCTGGACGTTTGTCCCGTCTTCCCGCTCCGCCTTCGCCTTTGCAAAGACTTCCGTGAGCTTGTCTCCGGTCACGCCCTTGTCAAGAAGGTAGGCCACCTTTTCCGGTTTCCCGGGGATCTCGAATCCCTGTTCCATCAGGATCAGCAGGATCCTTTCGAAGCCGATGGAAAGGCCGCAGGCCGGAAGGTCCTTGTCGATAAAACGTCCGACCATCTTGTCATATCTTCCGCCGCCGCCGCAGCTGATCCCCAGTTCCGGCATGGCGATCTCAAAGATCGTTCCGGTATAGTAGCTCATCCCGCGTACGATGGAGGGGTCAAAGACCATTTCAAACTTCGCCGTCTTGACTTCATCCACCATCCGGATGGTCTCCTGGAGATTCGGGATGACATCCTCTTCCATGGAACCGGAGATCGTATTCTTCAGATACTGCAGTTTATCCTCCGCCTTTTCCATGCCTTCGAACAGAGCAATGTAGCGGTCGATCTTTTCGGCGTCATACCCTTCTTCGGTCAGTTCGGCGCGGACGCCGTCGATCCCGATCTTATCCAGCTTATCAAGGTTAATAAACACACCGTCGTATTCTTCTTCCGTAAATCCGCAGTAGGCAGCCATGCCTTTTAAGAGGCGGCGTTCATTGATACGGATCTGGAAGTTTTTGAATCCCATGCGGTCAAGCGCCGTCGTCGTCGCAAGGATCAGTTCAATCTCCGCAAGGTTTGTCCCCTCGCCGATGATGTCGATATCGCACTGCATAAACTGACGATAGCGGCCCTTCTGCGGTCTGTCCGCACGCCAGACATTGCCCATCTGCAGGACCTTGAACGGGGTCGGCAGTTCGTTCTCGTGGTTGGCATAGTAACGCACCATCGGAACGGTCAGGTCATAGCGCAGTCCTAAGTCCGTCAAGTCGCTTTCGTTCTTCGCGTCCGCAAGATTTAACTTCTCGCCGCGTTTTAAGATCTTAAAGATCAGTTTTTCGTTCTCTCCGCCCTGTTTGCTGGTAAGGTTCTCGATGTTTTCAATGCAGGGTGTTTCGATGGACAAAAAGCCGAATTCCGAATACGTCTTTTTGATCAGAGAGATCAGATAATCCCTGATCTCCATTTCGCGCGGCAGAATATCCCGCATACCGTTGGCGGGTGTCTTTTTTAAGCCCATAGTATTCCTCGTCCTTCTTTAGAATAAATGATATTTGCTGATTGTCTTATTCTAGTCACGTTTGATAAAATATGCAATTCTATTCTCTGCGGTAATACCCCACTCCCTCTTCCTTTACAAGGTGCTTTAACTGCAGGCTTAAGAGCGCCGCGGACATTTCACCGGCGCCCACCTCTTTGTGCAGACGCTTTTGTGCTTCTTCCCGCAGCGCTTCCGTTTCCGTCACCTCCTGTGAAGAAAGAAGCGCATACAGCGCATCCTCCAGAGGGTCGGCCAAAAGCCGCATCTCTTCCTGCGTCCCGGCTGTGTCTTCCTCCTTTTTCTTTGGGCGGACACTCCCGTACAGTTCCAGAAACTGTATCGGAGAGATCGCGATCTGAGCCCCCTGCGCGATCAGACTGTTGCATCCCGCACTGGTTGCGTCATTGTTTCTGCCAGGTACCGCAAAGACATCTCTGCCCTGTTCGAGCGACATATCGACGGTGATCATGGTCCCGCTCTTCTGTTTGGCTTCCACCACCAACAGCGCATCGGAGAGCGCGCTGATAATCCGGTTGCGCGGCGGAAAGAGCGATGCTTTCGGCTGCGTCCCCGGTATATATTCGGAAAGGACGCCTCCCTCCCTGATCAGCCGGTCATAGAGCGCCCTGTTTTCTTTGGGGTAGCAGACATCCACGCCGCTCCCCAGCACCGCAAAGGAAGCATTCTTCCCCGTCATGGCCGCTTCCATCCCGGCGATCCCGTCGATCCCCCTGGCCATACCGGAGATGATCTGGAACCCCATATCGGCAAGTCCCTTCGCAAAGCGGACCGCTTCGCTTCTGCCGTAGGGGGACGGCATGCGGGAACCGACGATGGCAACGGACGGCCTCCTGTCCGAAGGAAGCGCTCCCCTGTAATACAGCGCAAAGGGCGGGTCGGGGATGTCCCGCAGTCGTTCGGGGTAGTCTTTGTCATTCCATGTGACAAGAGAGATCTCCTTTTCCTGCAGCCTCTGTAAGGAATCGCCTGCGGGATTCTTTCTGCAGGCTGTAATCAGGTGCGCTGCGCGCAAAGCGCGGGCACTCTCTCCCAGCCGTTCCACGCAATACTTTTTAAGTTCCCTGTCCGTCAGTGCGAGGACTTCTTCCGCGGGCAACGCATCTTCGCCCGTAAGCAGTCCCATGAGGCTCCTGCTTCCCAGCCCCTCCATCGAAAGGAGCCTGTATAAAGCTTCACTCACAGTTCTCCCTCCTTTCCGCTCCGTAGGATCCCCTCTCCCATGCGGTAGGCTGCCGCCTCCGCCAGGTGTTCTTCCAGGATCCTGTCTTCCTCCGCGAGGTCCGCAATGGTCCGTGCCGTCTTTAACAGGCGGTGATATCCTCTCGCACTTAGATCGAGCGTTTCAAAGATCTGTCTGGCAAGCCGCGTTTCCCGCACTCCCAGTTCGCAGTATTTTTCCACCGCCTGCACATCCATGTCCGCGTTGAAGACATACGATGTCCCCGCAAAGCGATCCTCCTGGCGCTTCACGGCGCGCATCACGCGCTCTCTGATCGCGCCGCTCCCCTCCTCCTTCGGCGCATTCTGCAGCTGCTCGTACTCGATCTTCGGCACCTCGATGCACAGATCGATGCGGTCGAGCACGGGACCGGAGATACGCTTCAGATACTTCGCGATCTGCACCTGTGTGCAGGAACAGCGGTTCAGATCGGGGAAGAACCCGCAGGGGCAGGGATTCATCGCCGCGATGAGCTGGAAGCGTGCAGGATAGACAAAGGTGGCGCCCAGTCTCGTGATCCTGATGCTGTGCTCTTCCATCGGCTGTCTGAGGAGATTTAAGATGTGCGCTCCGAATTCCGGAAACTCATCCATGAACAGGACACCGCGATGCGCAAACGAAATGAGGCCGGGTTTCGGGATGACGCCGCCTCCCGTCAGCGCGGACGGCGTAATCGTGTGGTGCGGCGACAGAAGCTGCCGCTCCGTGATAAAGGGGCGTTGTTCGTCCAGCAGGCCGCTGATGCTGTAGATCGAGGAGACTTCCATGGCTTCGTCTATGGTGAGCGGCGGCAGAATGGACGGCAGGCAGGATGCCAGCATGCTCTTCCCTGCGCCGGGTGCGCCGATCAGCAGCGTGTTGTGATAGCCTGCTGCCGCGATCTCCATCACGCGCCTGGCTCTTTTCTGTCCGTGCACGTTTTGGAAGTCCGCCCTGCCTTCGCCCTGTCCCTTTCGAAACAGTTCTTCGACATCACAGCAGGCGGGAGGCAGGAACTCGTCCCGCCCTTCTTCCATCTGCAAATAGGTGACGACGTCGGAGAGCGTCCCCGCACCCACGACCTTGATGCCCCGGATGACGGCGCCTTCTCTGACGTTTTCCTTCGGGAGGATGCAGGTCGTAAACCCTTCCTCCTTTGCCTTTTTGACAAGCGGCAGGACTCCCTTCACCGGACGGACCTCCCCGTCCAGTCCCAGTTCTCCCGCAATGACGACATCCCGGAGACTCTTTTCTTCGATCTCCCCCAGGCAGCACAGGATGCCGATGGCGATGGGAAGGTCCAGCACCACCCCGCGCTTGGGGATGTTGGCGGGAGAAAAATTGACCGTCACACGCGAGGGCGGCAGCGTCGTTCCCCTGGCCCTGAGCGCCACGCGCACACGGTCTGACGCTTCCTTGATCTCGCTCCCGACAAAGCCCACCATGGAAAACGTGGGAAGGCCGGGAGATATGTCTGTTTCAATGGCAATAATAAACTCACGGACGCCGTACACGGCGCCGGAAAAGACTCGACTGTACATGAGGATTCCTTTCTGTTTTTACGATATGGTCTGTTCGATGTGTCTGAGAAAACGCACAAAAGAGTACACGAAAACAACGTGCATGCTCCTGCCGCACCTTTCCACCAGGTCAGATAAGAATGGAAAAATAAATCAGACCGACTTCAGCCGGTTTTCGAATTGCTCCGGATTCTGCGAGAACTGCAGCGCCATTTCCTTGGTGATCCGGCCGCTCCGTACCAGATCCAAAATGGCTTCATCCATGGTGATCATGCCGGAAGCGCGGTTCGTCTCGATGACGGAACCCAGTTGATAGGATTTGCTCTCGCGGATCAGATTGCGCACGGCGCTGTTGGAGAGCATCACTTCGAAGGCCGCCGCCCGGTCCTGTCCGTCTGCCGTGGGAATCAGCTGCTGGGAAATGACCGCCTCTAAAACATTCGCCACCTGCACGCGGATCTGCTGCTGCTGATACGGCGGAAAGATCTCGATGATGCGGTCCACGGTGCTTGCCGCGCCGATGGTATGCAGGGTCGAGAGCACCAGGTGTCCGGTCTCCGCCGCCCTGACTGCGATCGAAATGGTATCGTAGTCGCGCATCTCGCCGACCAGGATCACATCGGGATCCTCACGCAGCGTCGAGCGCAGCGCGTCGGCATAGGATGTGGCGTCCAGGCCGATCTCCCGCTGGTTGACGATGGACTTGTCATGACGATGCAGATACTCGATCGGATCTTCCAGCGTAATGACGTGCGCCTCCCTGGTTTTGTTGATGGTGTCAATGAGGGAAGCCAGCGTCGTCGTCTTGCCGCAGCCGGTGGGCCCGGTCACCAGGATGAGACCGTGCTTCTTCTCCGTCAGCTGCATCACGGCATCCGGGATCCCCAGCTCCTGCGGAGACGGGACCTCCGTCGCGACTAGACGGATCGCCAGGGCATAGGAACCGCGCTGTTTGAACACATTCAAACGGAACCGTCCCATGGAAGGCACGGAAAAGGAAAGGTCCACCGCCCCACGCTCTTCCAGCGTCTTTAACTGCTTTTCGTTTAAGATCCCCTCCGCGATACGCTTCGTATCATCGGGCATCATGCGCGCATACTGCTCACCGACGAGCATCAGCTCGCCGTTCACACGCATCTTGGGCGGGATCCCGACCGTAAAATGCAGGTCGGACGCTTCTTTTTCCTTTGCGATCGAAAGCAGATCGATAACGATTTGTTCCACAGATCAACCTCATCCGGATTCAACAGTCACTTCAGGGCTTTTGCAAGCCGACTGTTTTTATTATAAGTATCCTGCCGCCTTCGTCAAGAATGATCGGCGGCTGCTTCTGTCAGCTTTGCCTTGGCGCGCGCCCGGAACCGTTTCTTGTGAATGATGGCGCGGCCGTGCGTCCCCTCTCCGATGAGTCCTGCCTCGTCATAGGCTTTTACGGCAAAGGTCAGTTTTCGATCATCCACCTCGATCAGTTCCGTTTCACAGGTGACGCGCATCCCGACCGGAGTTGCTGACACATGTGTCACATTTACCATGGTCCCGACCGTGGAAAAGCCTTCTTCCAGCAGCGGCTGAACACTCTCGAGGCAGGTATTCTCCATGAGCGCAATCATCTGCGGCGTGGCAAAGACCGGCTCCGCGCCGCTCCCCATCGCCTCCGCCGTGAGCGCTTCTGTCACCACGATCGTCTGCATTCCCTTGATTCCCGTTTCCATGCTCTCTCCTTTCAAAAGGGTTAAGACCCTAGTCCAGCAGGAAGTCCGCCATGACCCGGTTGGCCAGGTCCAGACCCCGCTCTGTCAGAAACACGTTGTCTCCTTCTTTCGCAAGGAGGCCTGTCTGCAGATGCTTTGCAAGCACTTCTCCGTAGACCTCCTCAAAGGGTGCGCCGAAGGTCCTCTCAAAGACGGCCGTGGAGATTCCTTCGGTCATGCGCAGTCCCAGGAAGCAGAATTCCTCCATCTCTTCTTTCTTCGAAAGAAGCTGCACATCCCGCGCTTCTTCCGCCTGCTGCCCTACAATCATTCTCTGATAGGTCGCTGTGTCCGACGGATTGGAAAACCTTGTATTCCCTATCTTGGAAGCGGCGCCGATCCCCAGTCCCAGGTAGTCGTGTCCCGTCCAGTATCCCGTGTTGTGCCGGGAAGAAAACCCGGGCTTTGCATAATTGGAAATCTCGTATTGTTCGTAGCCTGCTTCTTTCAGGCACCTTGCTGTCTCATGTACCATCGCGCGTTCGGTGTCTTCGTCCGGAAGCGCAGACCACCCCTTCTCCACATACGAACCGTCCAGATAGGCATCGCCCAGTTCCGTCCCCTCTTCCGTGATCAGGCTGTACACCGAAAGGTGTTCCGGCGAAAGATCGATGGCCTTTCTGACAGAGTACAGAAAGTCTTCGGTCGTCTGCCCCGGCAGCGCGCTCATGAGGTCCAGGCTGATGTTCCGAAAGCCGACGCTCCTTGCCAGCGCAAAGCTCTCCTCGATGTCGATCGCTCTGTGGATCCGTCCGAGGAGTAAGAGTTCTTTATCCAGAAATGACTGCGCCCCGATCGAAAGGCGGTTTACGCCTTCCTGTCTGCAGCGCGTGATGTTCTCATAGGTAAGCGTCCCGGGGTTGCATTCCATCGTGATCTCCGCACCGGGTTCGACCTTAAAGCACCGGAAGATCCTCTGCATAATCTCTCCGAAAAGTTCCCCGGAAAGAAGGGACGGCGTTCCGCCGCCGAAGAATACGGTGTCGACGGTTCTGCCCCCGTACTTCATCCCCTGCTGTTCCGCCTCGGCACAGAGCGTCCTGACATAGGCTCTGATCTCTTCCTCCGGTGCGGGGTGGGATAAAAAATCACAGTACCTGCACTTCCGAACACAAAACGGAAGATGCAGGTACAGGGAAAGCGGTCGCATCAGTTGTCTCCGCTGTCGAGCTTTAAGACATTCATGAAGGCTTCCTTGGGGATCTCGACGTTGCCGACCATCTGCATCCGCTTCTTGCCTTCCTTCTGCTTCTCGAGAAGTTTCTTCTTTCGCGAGATGTCTCCGCCGTAGCACTTGGCAAGCACGTCCTTGCGCACGGCCCGCACCGTTTCCCGGGCGATGACCCGGCCGCCGACCGCCGCCTGGATCGGCACCTCAAAGAGCTGTCTCGGGATCTCGTCCTTGAGCTTCTCGCACATCCGTCTTCCGCGGTCATAGGCGCCATCCGCATGCACGATAAAGGACAGGGCGTCGACCGCTTCCTTGTTGACGAGGATGTCCATGCGCACGAGCTTCGACGTCTCGTACCCTTTCAGATCGTAATCGAAGGACGCGTATCCGCGGGATCTGCTTTTCAGGGCGTCAAAGAAATCGTAGATGATCTCGTTTAAGGGCAGCTCGTACTTTAACACCGCCCTGGTCTGCTCGATGTAGTCCGTTCCGAGATATCTGCCGCGTCTCTCCTGACACAGCTGCATGATGCCGCCGATGTATTCCGTCGTCACCATGATCTCCGCGTTGACGATCGGTTCCTCCATATGCTCGATCTGCGAGACATCGGGAAGGTTGGACGGATTGGTCAGCTCGATCATCGTTCCGTCCGTCTTGTAGACCTTATAGATAACGCCCGGCGCCGTCGCAATCAGATCGAGGTCATACTCTCTCTCCAGGCGCTCCAGGATCACTTCCATATGCAAGAGGCCGAGGAACCCGCAGCGGAACCCGAAGCCCAGCGCCAGCGACGTCTCCGGCTCATAAAACAGAGACGCGTCATTTAACTGCAGTTTTTCCAGCGCGTCCTTTAGGTCCGGATACTTCTGCGTATCCGCGGGGTAGATGCCGCAGTAGACCATGGGCTGCGCCTTCTTATAGCCGGGGAGCGCTTCCGCACAGGGTCGTTCCGTTTCCGTAACGGTATCGCCCACCCGCGCGTCTTGAATGTTTTTGATGGAGGCCGTAAAATAGCCGACCATTCCGGCGGTCAGTTCATCACAGGGAAGAAACTGGCCCGGCCCGAAGTACCCGACTTCCACGACTTCGGCCTGCGCGCCGGAAGCCATCATGGTGACTTTGCTGCCGCGCCGGATGGTGCCGTCAAAGAGGCGGCAGAATACGATGACGCCTTTGTAGGAGTCATAGAGCGAATCAAAGATCAGGGCCTTGAGCGGTGCCTTCGCATCTCCTTTTGGCGCCGGGATCTTGGTGACGATCTCTTCCAGGACGTCTTCGATGCCGAGGCCGTTCTTTGCAGAGATCAGCGGCGCATCCGCCGCTTCGATCCCGATGACGTCCTCGATCTCTGTCTTGACTTCTTCGGGTCTTGCGCTCTGTAGGTCGATCTTATTGATAACAGGGAATACGTCCAGGTCATGTTCCAGCGCGAGGTAGACATTTGCCAGGGTCTGCGCCTGGATCCCCTGTGTCGCGTCCACCACCAGGATCGCGCCGTCACAGGCGGCTAACGACCGGCTCACTTCGTAGTTGAAGTCAACGTGTCCGGGAGTGTCGATCAGGTTGAACATGTATTCCTGTCCGTCTTTTGCATGATAGATCAGACGCACGGCCTGGGACTTGATGGTGATGCCGCGCTCCCTCTCCAGATCCATGTTGTCGAGGACCTGGGACTGCATTTCGCGCTCCGTCAGAAGTCCTGTCTTTTCGATCAGGCGGTCTGCGAGCGTCGATTTTCCGTGGTCGATATGTGCCACAATGCAAAAATTGCGGATGTGGCTTTGAAAGTCATTGTTTTGTGTCATGTTACTACGATATCTTTCCACCAGCTAACAGTCAAGAAAAAGACGCCCGGAGAAAGGGGGCGTCATTCCCATTCCACGATCCGGATGCCGTCCGTTACGGTCGAAGCATCCTGCGTATCAGTCTGCGCCTTTTTTCTTTTTCTAAGCAGGTCTGCCTGTACTCTCGATCGTTTGTCCGCCCGCGCTTCGCGCACCTTCTCCACACGCTTTTCACGTCTCTTTACTTCCCAGTCGTACTTCTTATCGGCCAGTGTCCGTGCGATGCTTCCCGCCGTCCACTTCTTGTGGCGGTATGCCTGCACGATGACGAAGACGACAAGCAAGACGAGCAAAAGCAGACAAAGGACGCGGATCAGAAACACCCGCGCAAGGATGTCTTCCCAGCCTCTTGCTTCATTCTCCCAGTAGGGATAGTGAATGGCATTTAACCGCATGCTGCGTTTGTAGGAGCCGGTCAGGATCCGGAACAGCGACTCCGGAGAAAACCGTGCGGAGTTCTCGATAAATTCGGATCTCTCTTCCTGGAAGCCCGCCTTTTCCTTCACGAGATTCAGCGCAAAGTGCCGGACGATGTTCGGCATCACGATCTCATAACAGTTGATGCCGCTCATCGGCGTCTTGCCGCTGACGCTGGAAGCCCAGCCGACGTCCGCATAGCTCCCGGTGCCTTCTCCGGCATTCTCGTACTTGCCGACGGCGCTCGTTCCGCCAAAGACGCCGGCGCCCGTCACCGTCCCGTACTGCACCAGCGAATCAAAGGAAGTATACAGGATGCTTCCCGTCCCCCCGGAGGCCTCGAGGAGTTTTCCCTTCTCCTTCTTCGCTACGCCGACGATGGTATGCGGCACGTCTCCCAGGGTCACGGTTTTTCCGACGATGTTATTGCTGCCGAAAAGCTGCCATGCCAGATCCTCATCCACGATAACGAGGTCCTGCATCAGATCGGATCCGGAAAAGTAGCTTCCCTCCACGAGCGTCAGCGGATGAAACAGGAAGAAGTCTCCGCCGACACCGATGGTCGTCGTCTTCACGCTCTTGGTGTCCGTATTCACCGTCATGACGCCGAGCGCACTGTAACAGTCTGCGTACAGTCTGCTGGAAGGTTTCGACAGATCTCTGGTGACCGAGGCATCCCGCAGTGCGTTGTCGATGTTGTAGCGCACCTGTCTGACCGACTCTGTCGTAAAGCTCTCATCCTGCGTCAGAAAGACGCTGATCTGTGCCGCGTCTCCGTCTTCCGACCACCGCACTGCCTCGTTCTGGTCCGGAAGATTCTTCACGGCATGACGGGTATAGCCTTCCGCCAGAAGAAAAATGAGCAGAAGAATACCGGCAAGCACAAGCTGCTTTCTATGAAGTTTTACTCTGTTGAAAAAACCGGTAACAAATCTCATAGAGCCTTACGTGTTCTCGTTCGACAGTCTCACCTGATCTCCCGCCTTGACGGGTGCGGTCGTGGTGGTGATCACATAGGACCAGCTGTCAAAGGCGCCGCTGATGGCCGTGATCTTATCGTCCTGCGCAATGACCTGAACGTCTGCGCGCTGTGCTTTATATCGGTTGCCGAGGGGAGACGACTTGCTCTGCAGAAGCAGAACGAACTTCCCGTTGTTATCTTCCCGGATGGCGGAATTAGGCACCGTCATCTCATATTGCTTTGCGGCTTCCCCGATCTGCAGGGAAACGGACTGGCCTGCCTGGACCTCGGGAGACTGGATGGTAAAGTAAAGCTGCTTGTGTCCCGCGGGATCCGACGAATCGGGCTTGATGGCGGAAAGCGTCGCCTTGAAGTCGGTGTAGAACCAGGCATTCTGTGCCTCTGCCGCGTCCCCCACCTTCAGGTTCTTCGCCTGTTCGGTCGTCACGGAGAAGTGGGTCGACATGGGTTTCCCGTCCACCTGAATGACCGCGGCGGGGCTCTCCGGATCCGTCTCCTCTCCGGCCGTTAAGGCAAGCGAGGTAACGGTTCCTTCCACAGGGGAAATGACCGTCGCGCCGACCGCCTTTTTCTTTAAGTCTTCGATCTTCTGCCGCTGCTTCGCCATCTGCTCCTGCTGGGAGACCAGGTCGATCTCCAGAAGAAGTTCCGCGAGTTTGTCCGCCTTCTCCTTTTCCGCCGTCGTCAGCTGGAAACCCGCCAGCGCCTGCTGGTAGTCGGCGAAGGCCTGCTGATAGGCGATCCCCGCCTGCTCTGCCGCAAAGTGCTGGTCGACCTGTGCGGTCTCGTTATTCCACTGACTGATGTCCTGATTGTAGTTTGCGATCATGCTCTGGATCTCCGCTTTTCTGTCGGAGCTGGTATCGGGATTGGCCAGTTCCTTCTCGAGATCCGCGATCGAATAATTGGGGGTCAGAGAGTCATACTGTCTTTCCGCGTCGGTCCAGGCCTGATTAGACGTGAGCACCTGCTGCTGGAGCGCGAGCGCCGCGTCCGCGATCTGCAGATTCAGGACCGCGTCTTCCGCCGCCTTATACTGCTCCTGCAGAAGACGAAGCCGGTACTGGTAGCCGTCCGCCGTGTCATTCATGCCGTTGCGGAGTCTTGTGATCACGCTGTCCGAAAGCGTCCCGGAGAAGAGGCCCTTCTCATAGGCGGTCTCCATTTCGTCCAGCGTCTTTTCCGCATCCTCCAGTTCTTTGGACTGCTTGTCCTCCAGATAATAGATGACAGCATCCTTCTTCACCTTGTCTCCGACCTTCACGGCAACAGAGGAGATCTTTCTTGTTTCCTCCACCATGATGTTGTACGGATCGTCCGCCTCTACCGTTCCGGTCCCCCTGACCTTCGGAGAAATCTGCCCGGGCTGCACGGCCTGCGTGGCCACTTCCGGCAGGGTGTAATTCATGAAGGTCTGTGAAAACAGGGTTAAAACAAGAAGCACGGCCAGAAAAATAATGGCGATGTTTTTGATCCTGTCTTTTCTTCTCTGTGTCATAACTCTCTCCCTTTCCTTAACTCTTAACGCCGCCCTGGAAGGAAATGCCTTCCACCAGATTGTCTTCCCCGTACAGGAAGATCAGAAGCGGCGGGATCATATAGATGACGGCGACCGCAAACGCGAGCGATATCTCGCCGGCATTGATCTTCGATAAGAACACCGACAGCGGATGCATCTCCTCATCCGCTAACAGGATGAGGGGCTGTTCCACCATGTTCCAGTAATCGATGAACACGAGGATCGCGATGGAGCCGATCGCGCCCCTGCAAAGCGGCAGACAGATCCTCGAAAAGATCATCCATTCATTCGCGCCGTCGATCTGGGCCGCTTCGATCACGCTGCTCGGGATCCTTCGCATAAACTTCGTCAGAAGGTACACTGCAAACGGCGAAAAGATCCCCGGAAGCCAGATGGCCCATCTCGTGTCGACGATGTGCAAAAAGCGGGACACCAGGAAGTTCGGAACGAGCGTCACCTGGTAGGGCATCAGCATCAGGATGATGTAGGCAAAGAAAATGATCTCCTTGACGCGTCCCGTAAACCGGGAAAAGCCGTAGGCCGCAAGCGTAGCCACCGTCAGCTGGAACACCACGATCGGCACCACATAGATAACGGAATTCCAGAACTTGAAAAGGTACTCCGGGCTCTTTAAGAGGACCGTGAAGTACTGGGAAAACGAGACCATGTCCGGGATAAACTTCAGCGTCACCGTCCGGGACACGAACACCTTCCCGCCGGTGTCCGTGGTCGCAAAGACCGCGCCGTAGTTGGCCGCGATCTCCGAAGAGGACATCAGCGAATTGGTGAAGGTCAGAACGATCGGCAGAAGAAAGAGGACCGCAAAAAAGAGGGCAATGGCCGTCCCCAGGATCAGAACGATATTCTCTTTACACCACTTTCTGAAACTCTTTTTCAAAGAGCACTACTCCTCAATGTCTTTCTCAAACTTGTCTTCCGTCTTCATCAGCACGGCGATGATCACGATCATCACCAGCGCCATGAGAATGGCTGCCGCCGAAAGACGCTGGTAATCGAGCGCCTGGAAGGTATTGTTCATAAAGTGCTGCAGCATGTACAGCGAATCATACGGATAATCTCCCGTCATCAGATAGATCTCCCGGAACACCTTGAAGGAGTTGATGAGGGACATAATCGTCACGAACAGGATCGTCGACGAGATGAACCGCAGCTTTACGATATAAAAGATCTGGAAGTCGTTTGCACCTTCCAGTTTCGCCACCTCGATCAGATCCTGCGGAACGCTCGCGAGCGCCGCCATAAAGAGGATCATGTTGTATCCCAGGTTTTTCCACAAGAACAGCAGGATGATCGCCACCTGCGCGTGCGGACTCTTTAACCAGTCGATCTTATCCACGCCGAACACTGCGACGATGTCATTCACTAACCCGTTGTAGTTGAACAGGATCTGCCAGATGAGAACGACCGAAGCGACCGGCACCATCAAAGGCGACAGGAAGAAACTCCGGAAGGTACTCTTCATGGGGATCCGGCTCATCAGGACGATGGCAAGAAGAAGGGATAGCACGACCGCAAGCGGCACCGCGATCAGCGAAAACTTCATCGTGTTCACGGCCGCCAGCTTAAAGGCATTGTTCTCGATGGTCCTGATAAAGTTGGAAAGCCCGACGAACTCCCGCCGGACCACATTGTTGATCAGAGAATAATAGATGACGACAAAAAACGGAGCAACAAAAAACAGAAAAACACCGGCCACGCTGGGGGCTAAAAACCCCCAGCTGATGGCCCGCTGTTTTCCGGTCCGTTTGTCCGCATGATGCGGTTTATTTTGTTTTTCCGTCTTCCGAAACGGAATCACAAGCTGCTTCATGAATTCTCGTTGATATAGATGCTGACCCTGGACTGGATGATCCTTGCCGCTTCTGATGCGGGTTTCTGTCCCTCCAGTACCGGTCCCATTTCCTCCTGGATGATGTTCATGATGTTTTCGTCAAAGGACATCGCATGCGTAAGGCTCTTCAGGTAGCCCGTAAAGGCGGCGGCTTCTTCTTTGCTTAAGGGTTCGATCTTGATCTCCTGTCCGTCGACCCACCAGGTGTTATCATATTCCACTTTCTTGCCGTCTTCATCCGTATAATACGGTTTTTCCTGCGCCTTCTTTTCCAGTTCCTCCAGGGCGGACTCCAGCACGGGGAAGTTACCTTCCTGCTCCGCCACCTTGTCCTGGTAGTCCTTTGTCAGATAGGTGCGGAGGAACTCCCATGCGCCTTCCTTGTTGGCTGACGTGGAGCCCATCGCGAAGCGGCGGTAGCTGTTGATGAGCGATCCGCTGTAGTCTTCCTTCCCGCCGTTGGGGTAGCCCACGAAGGTGATCTCCTCGCCGAAGGTTCCGTAACGGTCCATCGTGTAATCCTGATAACCGGAGAAGTAGGCATTCTCGACCAGCGATCTGCCGTTTCTGTAGAAGCTCTGCGTATCTTCTTCCCAGTCGCTCTCGTTCAGTTCCTTCGGGAAGCGGCCGATGAAGTCAAGGAGGTTGATGAACTCTTCGTTGTCAAAGTCGCACTTTCCGCTCTTCCAGTCGACGAAGCTGTTGTTTCCGTAAACCAGCAGCAGATAGAACGCCATCTCCCTGTTGGAAGGACCCATCAGATACTTGTAATCGATGTTGAATTCCGATCTGAGTTTCTCCAGCTCTGCCACGGTGATGCCGGGTTCCTTTCCGAAGATCGAGCTCTTGCCGACCAGGGTCGTGACCGAGAAGGAAGGAATGATCTGGTACATCTTGCCCTCCGGGTTAAAGGCATCAAATACATTCGTCAGGTACTTGTTTCCGGAGAGCTCCGCGTCCTTTTCCATATAGGGGGCAAGGTCCTCGAACAGGCCTTTCGACATATACGAGTCGACCGGCATGTTGGTGCTCAGTTCCAGCAGGTCCGGGATATTGCCGGAAGCAATGTCCGCATTGAAACGCGTCATGCCGGCATTATAATCGGCCTCCGAATCATAGATCGAGTAATCGACGATATTGATGCGGTAGGTGTCATTTGATTTATTGAAGTCGACGACCATGTTCTTGGTACGCCACCCCAGATAATAGCACGCCATGGTGAGCGGGATCTTATCCTTGATGGTCGAAGGATCCACCTTGGTGTAGGTAAACAACTGTCTTTCTCCCGTCTCCGGGTTCGATCCCATCGTAAGGAACTTTCCTTCTCCGACAGGGACCAGCGACATGAATCCGTCCGCCAGAACGTCAGATGCCACAAAGTCCATCAGTTTTACCGGTTCCCCGCCGAGATCGGCTTCATAGATTCCGGAATCATCCGTCATGATCAGATCCTTGTTTGCGCCCGGGAAGAAATTGTAACGCCAGGCCATTCCGCTTGTCAGCGTAATGTCCTTGTCCAGTTTTCCGGTCGTCGTATCCAGTTCCTTGAAAACAAAGTTTCCGGTCTCGGCCGCCTGGTTGTAGTTATAGCCGCCGATCACGATCTTCCCGTCCTTGGTCTGAATGACATAGTCCGCCGTGAGATTGTCCGGCATCGTGACCTTGTTCTTTTCTTCTCCCGTCTCCGGATCATAGATCCGAATATCTTCATAGGAAGAGACGACGATACCGTCCGGTGTGTAATGGATGCCGTTGGCATACCAGTAGGAACCGCCTTCTGCGCCGTTTTCATCGCCGTTTAATTTGACCGCGTACTGTTCCGTTCCGTCCGGCGTGTATTTCACGAGGAAGGCCTCATCCGAGCTGAATCCCATCTCTTCATCCGCGATGAGTTCTTCCGCCGATGCTTCTGTTTCTTCCGTTTCTGCTTCTTCCGTCTCCGGTTCTTCTTCCGTCACTGTATCGGGGTCCGCTTCTTGCGGCGTTTCCACCGGAACTGCCTGTTCCATGGATTCCGCCTCGTCTCCCATTTCTTCCTCGCCGATGACTTCTTCGTCCATCACTTCCCACGCATAGCGGGTCCTGATCCCATAGAGGTTTCCGTCTTCGTCAAAGCAGACACGGCCGATGTCTTCGTTCTCCTTTAACGCGATCTCGCTGCTGTCCTGCAGCTGTCCGTCTTCTGCCAGACGGTAGACCGCATAGAGAGGACGTTCGCCGTAGCTCATGCCGGAAACGTAGATGCTGTCTCCCACCTTATGCATTTCACTGATGGTTTCCGGATTGACGTCCTCCGGCAGTGAAAGCTTTTCCTCCTTGTAAACGTACTGCTTCATCTCCTCCGCATTCGCGGCGGCATCCTGCCCGCCGGGCGCGGAAGCGTTTTCCTGATTCTCTTTCTCCTTCTTTCCGCAGGCCGTCATGCCCACGATCATGACAAGGGCAAGAAAGAGCGCTATCCATCTTTTTCCGTTTGTTTTCATGTTGTCCTCCGTTTGTTGAATCTCATCTGCCGGATCCCGTCGTTACTGCATCGGTACGGCATTCTCCAGATCCTTTAACACTCCCGCCGGCAGATCTTCTCTGCGGATAGAGCCGCTGCGTTCTCCGCTGTAGCCCTCCGGCGCCGTATTGATCGTAAAGCTCACACTGTATTCGTCCGCCGATTCCTCGCCCGACCAGGCATCTAACAGGTCGTGCGGTCTGACCTTTTCCAGGAATTGCTCTATCATTTCTTTATCGGAATAGCTGACGACACGGTATGCATAGTTTACGTTTCCGTCTTCATCTGCGATCTCCTCATGCCACTCGACGCGCGCGTCCATAACTTCTTCCGCGCGAAGCGCATTGTCGGTCGGAAGCTCCACGCCGATCGTTTTCAGGAAGTTAAGCGTATGGGTGTATTCCCGGTAGACCGGAAACTGCAGCCAGACATATTGTCCTCCGCCGTACGGATCCGTACTCATCTCCGTCACATCGATACGCGCGACGCCGACGGGCGATCCCTTCCTGAGGAGCGAAAAATCAAACTGTTCCAGGTCTTTCCTGTAGCATTCCGCAAAACGGCTGTACAATTCTTCTGTTCTTCCGGCCTGGATCCCTCTTTCGAGGATCCCGTCCGTGTAGACCAGTTTTACGATGCCTGTTTCACTGCCCTCCAGCGCACGGATCGCCTCGTCCTGATAGACCATCATGGTGCCTTCTTTGTATTCTTCGGTCCCCATCAGCCGGTTCAACAGCGCTTCGTCCACATCGTAGGGAATCTCGATCCTTCTTGTGATCACCCAGCCCCCTTTCAGGCGGTATGTGAGCAGCCCCTGCCAGCCGTTCGACCGGTAATTGCCCTCGGTCTGGCCGTTCATGGTATTGACATACTGCTCCTGTCCGATGGCGCCGATCTCGGCGATCGCTTCCGCATCCTCCAGGAACATGTATTTCTGCGCGAAGTCGATCGGCTCTATGTAGTCCAGATTTTCATCATAAACGTTGTTGTTGATATTATGCAAAACCAGCGCGCCGCTCTGGATGTCCGATGCGTCCGGCACCTTTCTGTCGTAACCGAAAAGGTCCAGCCGGAACACAAAGAAAAGGAAGAGCGACAGTCCGACCACGACCGGGATATGCCAGGCATGCCGGAACATCGCGTGAATGTTCATATCATAAATGACTTCCGCAAAGCAGCAGATGACAATGCCCGCCAGAATAATGATCAGGACCGTGAACCACGTGGCGCCGCCGCCTGTGAATCCGAAGAGGCTGCGAATGATCATCCCGCAGCAAAGCGCTCCCAGCACGCCGACCACAAGTTTCAGAACCGGTTTGATCCCTTCGAACGCGATGGCGACCGAAGACATTTCATTCCGTCGTTTCTGATACAGGAGGTAGGCGATAAAAAGCGTTGCAGCGATGACGACAAGCGCCACGATGTCTCTTCCCATTCTCATGGACGCCACGTGCGCAAGCAGCTCTCCCGGTCTGTTTTCGTAGATCACCCTTGAGAAAAAGCTGCTTCCCCACTGGCCGGGGATGATATAGTTGTAGACCGGGTTGAGCATAATATCAAAGGCAAAGGTGTCCGCAAAATATGTTTTGAAAAAGGTCGACCGAAGCGCCTCCAGCAGGAGTCTCGTGACCGGCTCGACCAGCAGGAGGAAGGCCGTCATCATCCCGGCCATTACCACGTTTCCCGTTAAGAAGGACGCGATCATCGACACATGGTAGATCCCCAGAAACAGGATGAAGACACGGATCGCGCCGTACAGGATGTCCGCAAGGAGCGCCATGTTAAAGAACCCGTTGACCATCAGGATGATGATTGCCAGTGCCAGGGAAACCAGACACGGAAGCACATAGATCAGGATCCCGTTGATATAGATCGTAAAGAAGCGGTCTTTTCTGGCGATCGGCTGGTTCTCGTAGAAATCCACCTTCCGCTGATCATACAGATAGGCAAAGCCCTGGATCCCGAGCACCGCCGCAATGATGATCACAAAGAACCAGATCGGATACCTTGTCCCGAGATAGGTGGAGAATGCATCCAGCATGCTTTTGCGCATTCTCTCCGGGTTGGTGCCGGGTCTGTTTGCCACAAGAATCATCAGGGTCCCGAGAATGTGTGCCGTAAAGAAGTACAGGCAGGACAGTACCCAGAGGACCAGTCTTCTTCTGCTGATGCTTTTCTGCTTCTGTATAAACGTCATGGTCTTCTCAGTCGAGGATGAGTTTTTTGATGTCATAACCGACCACCTCCGTTTCCGTAATAAAGATCTCTTCCAGGGACGGCGACAGGATCTCAAAGAAGATCGTGGGATACGAACCAAAGTGCGCCGTGATCTCTTCTCTCGTGCCTCTTGCCGTGATCGTGTGCAGTCTTCCCCGCACGTTATGCGACAGCACGTCCAGATCCTTCATCGCGCTGTCCGCTTCGATCCCTGCCGCGAAAACGCACTGGACCTTCTGGATCGAAAGCTTCATGGAGGAAATGTCCTCCGATAAGAGAATGCCTCCCTGATGAAGCAGTCCCATATGATCACAGATGTCTTCCAGCTCGCGCAGGTTGTGACTGGTCAGGACCGGGGTCAGTCCCCTGTCTTCCATGTCCTTGGCGAACAGGCTCTTGATGCCCTGCCGCATCACGGGGTCCAGGCCGTCAAATGTCTCATCACAGATCAGATACTTTGTGCCCGCGCAAAGCCCCAGGAGAATGGAGAGCTGTTTCTTCATCCCCTTGGAATAACCCGCGATCTTTCTGCGGCCGTCCAGTCCGAAATCCTTTAACAGTCTTTCGAACCGCGCCGTATCAAACCCCGGATAGATCTCCGCATAGTATTTCTTCATATCTTCCGCCGTCCCGTTTACAAAGAAGTACGGGTCGTCCGGAATGAAGAAAAACTTCTTCTTGGTCTCAACATTGTCAAAAACGACTTCGCTGTCCACCAGGACTGTTCCGGCATCCTGTTTCAGAATTCCGGTGATGATCCTGAGCAGCGTACTCTTTCCGGCACCGTTTGTGCCGACCAGACCGAATACCTCCTGCTCTCTGATCTGCAGGGATACGTTCTCCACCGCCCGGACATCGCCGAAGCGTTTCGATAAACCGATCGTCTCTATCATGATGCACCTCCCGGCACTTCTACCTTGTCTGTCTTCTCTTCCCGTGCACGAAGCGCCTGTCTGATCTCCTCTTTGGTCATGCCGAGTTCCTCCGCCTCACTCGCAAGCGCCAGGATCGTCTCGATCAGCTCTTCCTTCTTGCTCTCCACCAGCCGCTCATTCTTCTGGACGAAGGCGCCCCTTCCCTTGACGGTGTAGATGAAGCCCTGCCGCTCCAATTCCGAATACGCTTTCTGCACCGTATTGGGATTCGTGGACAGCTCCACCGCAAGCGACCGGACGCTCGGCATCTGCTCGTCCGGTGTAAGCGCGCCCATCAGGATGAGCTTTTTGTACTGCTCGACGATCTGTTCATAGATCGGTCTCGCGTCCTGATAGTCAATAAACATCTTTTCTCCCTGCCCCCTGTGTTTTCCATATGTGGGGGTTCTTTGTCGTGCAGTTACAAAATCTTCCACAAAAAAATTAAGTGTACTAGTAATCCTAGTACACTTAATATATCGTTCCCGTATCGGTCTGTCAACCAATTTTTTGAGAGTGTGTCAGAGGGGACGGTTCTCTTTGACACACTTGGTGGAAGGAACCACCTTCTTCTGAAGAAAGTGGTTCCTACCTTCTATTGTTTCTTGCCCTGGTTGGCTACCGCCTGCATCTTGGCTGCGATCGCCTCCTGGTCGCCCAGGTATTCCTTGGAAACAAACTTGCCGTTGTCGTCAAAGGTGTAGACGAGCGGTACGCCGGTCGGGATGTTCACCTCGATGATCTCCTCTTCGGAAAGATCCTCAAAGTATTTCACCAGCGCGCGGAGGCTGTTGCCGTGGGCGGCGATGATGACGCGCTTTCCTTCCTTCATCTTCGGAAGGATCTCCTCTTCGAAATAGGGGACCGTGCGCGCGATGGTCGTCTTGAGGCTCTCTGTCAGCGGGAGCAGGTTTTTGTCTTCGTTCCGGTACATCTCCTGCTTTGCGGGATTGCGTTCATCCCCTTCTTCGAGCGGCGGCGGGGTGATGTCAAAGGATCTGCGCCAGATCTTCACCTGGTCCTCGCCGTACTTTTCCGCCGTCTCCGCCTTGTTGAGACCCTGCAGCGCGCCGTAGTGACGCTCGTTGAGTTTCCACGACTTGATGACGGGAAGCCACTCTCTGTCCATGCCGGCCAGTGTATAGTTTAAGGTGTGAATGGCCCTCTTCAGGTAGGAGGTGTAGCAGATGTCAAAGTCGAACCCGTTTTCCAGCAATGTCTTGCCGGCAAGTTTTGCTTCCTCGACTCCCTTTTCGGACAGATCGACATCCGTCCACCCCGTGAAGAGGTTCAACTTGTTCCATTCGCTTTCTCCGTGTCTTAACAATACCAGTTTCATATCTTTCTCCTTTCCGGTTGATTCCGTTCACTGCCAGGAGGCGACCACCAGAGCGCTTCCCTTACCCACGGTGATGGTTGCGCGCTTCCCGCTTTTTTTCGCATTGCTGACGCCGATCGGATACGAGTTGTCAATCACGGCATCCTGCAGTTCATAGGACATGCCTTCGATGGTCACACCCTCCACTTTTTCATCCATGGCGAAGATGGAAAACCTCCCCTCATAGCTCTCATGGAAATGGATGGTCTCTTCCTGCAGCACCATCACCATCTCCCGGTCGCCCAGAAGGTATCCCTTCCCGCCGTGTTCCTTGATAAACTTGAGCGTCTGGATATTGGCAAGCGTCAGATCCAGCCGTCCGCCGAGGCCGCCGTAAATATAAAAGCGCTTATATCCTCTGGAGAGTCCGTACTCCGCGGCCGCCTGCGAATCGGTGTCATCCTTTCTGACGGGAAGTCTGGTGACGCTTTCGGGATGCTCTTTTTCAAACGCATCGATGATGCGTCTGTACTTGCTTTCCAGAGAATCGAAATCCCCCAGGATATGATCCGGCAAAACTCCCATCTGTTCCAGGTATTTCAGGCCGCCGTCCACTGCAATGAGGAGGTCGCCCGCTTCTTTTTCCAGATCGACCGGTGTAAAATCGCCGGCACAGACCAGGATACACTTGGGTCCTGACGCCATCTTCTTCCCTCTTTTCGTTTTTCCGTCTCCGGTTTGTTACAATACAGGTATGTCGAACGAATCTATTATACTATATGACAAGACAGGAAATCCCTCGATTCTTTCTTACCGGCTTGCCTTCTCGGGAAGGCGGAGCCTTGGGGTCACCGTGGAAAAAGGGGGCCTTGTGAAAGTCCGTGCTCCCTACGGATTCCCGCAGTCAGACATTGAAGCTTTTCTTCAGGAAAAGGCGGACTGGCTTCTGAAACACATCCTCAAGCAGGAAGAGATTGAAGCGCTCGCCCATCAGACAGAGCTCGTCGATACGGAAAAGACAAAACTGGAAAAGCGTTACCGGCAGGCCGCAAAAGATTACATCCCGAAGCGGGTCGCCTTCTTCGCGGAAAAAATGGGTCTGTCTTACGGGAAGGTGTTCATCCGTTCCCAGCGCTCCCAATGGGGGAGCTGTTCCGCGGAGAAGAATCTTTCCTTCAACTGGCGTCTCATGCTCTCTCCGCCGCGGATCATCGATTATGTGATCGTCCACGAGCTTTCTCATCTTCTTCACATGAATCACTCGCGCGACTTCTGGAAAGAAGTCGAAAAGGTCCTTCCGGACTACCGCGAACGGGACAGGTGGCTAAAAGAAAACGGCGGCCTCTTAGAGGTCACCGCTCTTGATCCTTCCAAATTGTGACGGAAAACGTCACGGCTTCTGTCCGTATACGAATCCGTGCTCCTCATCCAGAAACTCCGCGACCAGAAAGCGCGGACGCTCCTTCGTCTCCAGATAGATCTTTCCGATGTATTCCCCGATGATCCCGAGCGATAAAAGGATCAGGCCGCCGATCGCCCAGAGTGAGACCATGAGCGAGGACCAGCCCGTGATGGTCGCGCCGGTAAAGTGGCGCACCAGGGAGTAGATCAGCATCACGATGCTCATCAGGAAGATGACAAGCCCGAGCCTGGTGATGAACTGGATCGGTCTCGTCGTAAGGGACGTCACACCCTGCATCGCAAAATGGATCATCTTGGATAACGGATACTTGCTCTCGCCGGCAAGCCGCGGCGCGCGCTCGTAATACACCACATCGCTCTCGAATCCGAGAAGCGGGATCATCCCTCGCAGAAAGAGGTTCACTTCCTTGTAGTCCGACAGAGCCTCTACGGCACGGGCGCTCATCAGACGGAAGTCCGCGTGATTATCGATGGTCTCCGTTCCCATCAGGCGCATGATGCTGTAAAAGAGGCCGGCGCTGGTTCTCTTAAAAAAGGTATCCGTGCTTCTGTCGGAGCGGACCCCGTACACGATGTCCTTTCCCTCTTTGTATTTTGCAAGCATCGCATCGACGGCATCGACGTCGTCCTGAAGATCCGCATCCATCGAGATCGTCACATCGGCAAAGGGGCAGACTGTCAGAAGTCCCGCAAGCAGCGCATTCTGATGTCCCCTGTTGCGGGAAAGGCAGATGCCGGAAAAAACAGCGTCCTCCTGATGGAGACTCCGGATCTTCTCCCAGGTGCTGTCGGATGACCCGTCGTTCACAAACACGATCCGGCTCTTTGCATCCGCTTCCTGCGCGTCGATCAGGGCTCTCGTTTTTTCCTTCAGCCTTGCAGCCGTCTGCAGAATGACCTCTTCCTCGTTGTAACAGGGAATGACAAAGTATACTACGGGAGCGCTCATGCCTTCTCCTCCTTCTTTTCCAAGAAGATCTTGCGTGAGATAAAGTTATAGACCATCACGACCGCTGTGGCGCCGAACTTAAAGAACGTCTCCGCAAACATCTCGCTCATGATCTTATTTAACCACGGCCAGTTCCTGTAAATCAGACCGAATCCGATATAGAGGCAGATCTCGTTGATGACGAGGCCGATGGTACTTAAGACGGCAAAGATCACAAATTCTTTTCCTCTGCTCATGTCGTCCCTGCGTACAAAGACATACTTCATGCTGAGCAGATAGTTGCTGATCATGGATACAATGAAGCTGATCGCCTGGGCATACAGATAATAGTTCGGATTCCTGTCCGCAAAGCCGACAGCCGTAAACACCCTGCACAGGATCCAGTACAGAACGTAATCAATGATGAAGCAGATGATGCCTACGATCCCGAACTTGGCGATCTGGTCCAGCAGTTTCTTCATGCCTGTGTGTTTTCCTCTCTCATTACCATGCGGTTGGCAAGGAGCAGCGCCTTTTCCACTGCCTGCGCTCTGACCGCCTCTCTTGCCCCTTTCAGATGATGCTCTTCCGATACCGTTTCCCCGTGATAGGTGCAGCCGATGTAAACGAGGCCCAGTTTCTTTTTCTCCTGCGCTTTGGGGCCTGCATTCCCGGTAACGGAAAGGCTTAAGTCCGCTCCCGTTCTTTCCGCCGCGCCCTTCGCCATCGCCTCCGCTACGTTTCTGCTGATGGCGCCTTCTGTCGCAAGCATCTCCGCGGGGACGGAGAGCATTTCCTCTTTCTGACGGTTGGTATAGGTGATGAAGCCGCCGGTGTAGACCTCGGAGATCCCCGACTGCTTCGTCAGTTCTTCACCGAGCATCCCGCCCGTGCAGGATTCCGCCGTCGTCATGGTTTCTTTTCTCGCAAGCAGTGTCTCATACAGCTTCTCCCGCTCCGACTTGTGGGGCGAACCCTCGAGGAGCACTGCTTTGTTTTTATACAGGTAATCGACCAGGGACAGCACCGTCAGAATCACGGCAATCCACATGATGATTGTCGTAACCTTCTGCAGTCTCTCGAGGTTTGCGATCATCAGGATGGTCATCGCCATCTGGGCAACGGTTTTGAGTTTCCCCCAGAAGCTCGCGGCGATCACGATCCCGTTGTCCGCCGCGACCAGTCTCACGCCGCTGATGATGAATTCTCTGGCGACGATGATGATGACCGCCCAGACGGGAAGCCGCTTTAAGTCAACCAGGCAGATCATGGCCGCCGTCACGAGGAGCTTGTCCGCGAGCGGGTCCATGAATTTCCCGAAGTTGGTGATGAGATGGAACTTCCTCGCGATCATGCCGTCTGCCATATCGGTCAGGCAGGCGATCAGATAGACGGCAAGCGCCAGCCACTTCATGATGTCCTGCCGGTAGGGAAGGTACATCAGGATCACAAAGACAGTGATCAGCGCGATGCGAACAAGGGTCAGTTTATTGGGCAGATTCATTTTTCTTAACATCTTCTTCTCCGATCAGGTCATAGCCGTGCGCTCCCGTGATCCTGACATCCAGGAAGTCGCCGCTCTCCAATGATTTCTCCGTGCTTAAAAACAGAAGGCCGTCCACCTCCGGCGCATCCAGGTAGGTTCGGCAGACGTATACGTCCTCTTCCGGGATCGCTCCTTCCACCATGGCGCTCAAAACGGTGCCGCGTCTTTTCTTTGCCTTCCGGAAGGCGATCTCCTGCTGCGCCTCCATCAGTTCGTCCCGTCGTTTCTTTTTGGTGCGGGACGGGATCTGCGGTTTTAATCTCGCGGCCGGTGTTCCGTCTTCTCTAGAATAGGCAAAGACGCCCAGCCGGTCAAACTTCATTTTGCGGATAAAGAGAAGCTCTCTTTCGTGCTCTTCCTCTGTCTCTGTCGGGAAGCCCGCGATCAGGGTCGTCCGGATGCAGATGTCCGGGATCTCTTTGCGCAGGCGTCTGACGATCCTTTCGATGTCTTTGCCGCTTGTCCGTCTTCCCATCAGTTTCAGAATCCGGTCCTCGGAGTGCTGGATCGGCATGTCGATGTAGTGCAGGACCTTTTTGTTATCACGCATGGTGTCGATGAGTTCCTGCGTGATCTCTTCCGGATAGCAGTACAAAAGCCGGATCCACTTCAGGTCTTTTATCAGGGAAAGCATGTTCAGAAGTTCCGGCAGCTTTTTTTCACCGTAGAGGTCCGTTCCGTAGCGCGTTACTTCCTGCGCAATGAGGATCAGTTCTTTTGCCCCCTGTCTGACCAGTTCTCGCGCCTCTTCCATCACGCGTTCCATGGGAACGCTCGTATATGGTCCGCGCACGGACGGGATCACGCAATACGTGCAGTGTTTATCGCATCCTTCCGCGATCTTAAGATACGCGGAATGCGTACTTCCCGTCTGCGCCCGTTTGAGGCGTCTTGTTCCCTCCTCTCCCGCCTGCAGGAAGACCTGCGTCTTCTTTTTTCTGCGGGACAGCGCTTCGTCCAGGGCTTTTACGATCATGTCCTTTGCCGCCGTTCCGACCACCGCATCCACCTCCGGAATCTCCGTCAGGATCTCCTCCCGGTAGCGCTGTGCAAGGCAGCCGGCAACGACGATCGCCTTTAACGATCCGCTCCGTTTCTTTTCCGCCAGCGTAAGGATCGCGTCGATGCTTTCCTTCTTGGCATCATCAATAAAGCAGCAGGTATTCACCACTGCTGCTTTAGCCTCTTCTTCTTCATTTGTCGCAAGGTATGCACTGTCCGAGAGTGCCCCCAGCATTTCTTCCGAATCGATGAGATTCTTATCGCATCCCAGGGAAACGAACAGAACCTTCGTCTTCTTACTCTTCGTCGTCTTCATCTCCCGGTACTTCATCCTGTGCCTTGGCAGCTCTTGCCAGCGCTTCTGCCGCACGTTCAGCCTCCATCGCCTCGATCTCGGCTCTGACTCTTTCTTCGTCGGCAATGCGCTCTTCTTCCGTAAGGATCCGGATCTTGCCTTCGTTCAGTTCGTCCACAGCGATAGATAAGGGCTTCTCGCTCTCCGTACTGTCTACGAGCGGTTCATCGCCGTCCACGATCTGGCGCGCTCTCTTTGCCGTCGCCATTACGATGGAGTAGCGGCTGTTGATCACGGGCGCTTCTCCCTCTTCCACATCTTTGTTTACGACCTTCATCAGATCTACATAAGAAGGATGAATCATGATATCAATCTCCTTTTTTTGATTTACCAAGCGATTTATTGTAACAGGTTATTCCTCCGTTGGCAAATGGAGGAGCCCCTCTTTTTGAAGCATCTTTTGAAGGTCATCGCGAAATCTTTCGATAAAGGCCGGATCCTTTTCCGGGATTGCTTTTTCCCCGCTGATCACGGCATGCACTTCTTCCACACAGGCTTCTAAATCGTCATTGACGACAATATAATCATAGGCTTCCATATACGGCGCCTCGTCAAGCGCCCGCAGAAGACGTCGTTTTACCTGCTCGATGTTCTCCGTGTTGCGTCCAAGAAGCCTTTCCTTCAGGACTTTTGCCGAAGGAGGGACCACGAAGAGGAGCATCGAATCCGGAAACTTCTCCCGGATCTGCATGCCGCCCTGCACATCGATCTCCAGCATCACGTTTTTTCCTTCTCTCAGCTGTTCCTCCACATAGGCGCGGGGAGTTCCGTAGAGATGCCCGATGTACTCGGCATGTTCCAGCAGGCCGTTCTGTGCGATCGCTTCTTCGAAGGCGGCCCTCTCTACGAAGAAATACTCTCTGCCGTGTACTTCTCCCTCTCTGGGTGCTCTGGTCGTCATAGAGATCGACAACACATAATTGTCATGGTTTTTCAAAAGCTCCCGCATGATGCTGCCCTTGCCGGCTCCGGAAAAGCCGGATACAACGATCAGTTTTCCTCTTCCCATGGTCACCCCCGTTCGAATCACTCGATATTCTGCACCTGTTCCCTGATCTTTTCGACATTGGTCTTTAATTCGATGGCATGGTCCGAAACGCTTAAGTCATCCGATTTGGAGAGAATGGTATTGGATTCCCGGTTCATCTCCTGTGCCAGAAAATCCATCTTGCGCCCGACGTTCTCATCTCCCCCCAGGATGTCCCGCATGGCTTTGATATGACTCTTTAGACGGACCAGCTCTTCGTCAATGCTTACCTTGTCGGCATAGATGGTGACCTCCTGAATGATGCGGCCTTCGTCCATCGTCTTTTCCTGCAAGAGTTCCGATACCTTCTCCTTTAATCCGGCGCGGAACCGTTCCACCATCTCCGGCGCTTTTTCTTCGATAAAAGCGACGTCTCCTTCCATCGCGGTCAGTTTTTTCAGGATGTCGTCCTTTAAAAACTCTCCTTCTTTTTCTCTTGCCGCAAGGAACTGCGCGGCTGCTGCCGACAGCGCTTCCTGCAGCGGCTCCCACAGCACTTCGATGTCTCTTTCCTCTTCCTCGATCTTTAACACGTCCGGATAGGATGCCAGCGTTGTGACGGAAATCTTGCTCTCCAGCCCGAAGTCTTCGGCGATCTGATGCAGATGGCGATAATACTGTTCCGCCACTTCCCTGTGGTAAAGGACGCTGGCTGAAGACTCCGAAAGGTCTTCGTAGCTCACATAGACATCCACCTTACCGCGCTGCATGTACTGCTTTAACAGCGAGCGGATCCTTGCTTCAAACGGATTCAAAACGCGCGGCAGACGGATATTGAAATCCAGATACCGGTTGTTGACCGCCTTCATTTCCACCGTCATCTTGCAGTTCTCTCTTGCCGCTTCGGCCATCCCGTAGCCGGTCATACTTCTGATCATTGTTCTCTCCTGTCCTGTTTATGATTCTGCCGGCTGCAGGCCGTTTAAGGAAGCCTTCGCAAGCAGTGAATAATTGGTGTGGTAGATCACATACCCGGGCGCTGCGCCGGGGGGCTTTTTGATCTCTTTCCGGTAAGCGTAGTCGATCTCCACCTTTCCGTCGCTCTTTCCGCTCGAGTAGTAGGCGGCAAGCGACGCAGCCTCTTCGAAAACCCGGTCGGGGATCTCTTCCATGGGTTTTCCGTTTGCCCTTAAGATGACATGCGATCCCGGCATATCGTTGGCGTGGAACCAGATATCGTCCGGCATCGCGAAGTGAAAAGTCAGGTGGTCGTTCTGCGTATTGTTTTTGCCTACGTACACATCGTACCCGTCCGTCGTCACAAAGTGCAAGGGGGTGCCCTTTTCTTTTCGAACCTTGGTGCCTGCTTTCAGCGGATTCTTTTTGACAAAGCCGCCTTCATAGAGTTCCTCTCTGATCTCCGCAAGATCTCCTTCCGTCTCTGCGATCGACAACGCCATCTGAATGCCGCGAAGCTGTTCGATCTTTCTTCCGCCCTCTTCCATCAGCGGGATGAGCGCCTCTTTCGTGCGTTTGAGTTTGGTATAGCGGTCAAAAAAGCGGTTGGCATTCTCCATGGGAGAAAGCGTCTCATCCAACGCGATCCGGATCGTTTCACCGGTCTCATAATCTTCTACTTCCGCTTCCTTTGCCCCCTGCGGGATGCTGTAGGCATACGCCTTTAAGAGTTCTCCGTATTTGCGGAAGCGTTCCTTCTTATCGGTATCCGAAAGCTGCTTTGCCTGCAGATCATATTTGTGGACATTTCTCTCGAGGATGGTCTGTACGACCTTTCGCAGATCCTGGGACTTCTGCCGGATCCTAGTGGAAGCGCTCTTCTCCTCATAGTAGGATTCCAGAAGCCGGCTGATCGAAGGAAACTCCTTTTTCTTCAGTTCCGCAAACACCTGCATCGGAACCGCGCTGTAATGGGCAGGCTCCGGATCATAATAGATCGCCGGTGCAAAGCGTCCCTCCCGGATGTCTTCCATCAATCCGAAGAAAGCGCCTTGCAGAGCCTCTCTCTTTTCTTCGGACAGCTCCTTTACACTTTCTTCAGTGACTTTCGCGCGTGCGCAGATCTCCTCTGCGATCTCCGAAGAGATCCCGCGGTACGATGCCTGCAGGAATCCTGCCGGCGCCGCTTCCGAAGCGGACAGTTTCTGCAAAAAAGATTCTCCCGATTCAGAAAGCGGATCTTCTTTCCCCTGCGTCTCCGGAACAAAATAATCCCTGCCCGGCAGGACCTCCCGCACGGAACTCGTCATGGAAGAGACCCGCTTGATCGCATCCACGATCTGATCGCCTTCCAGCAGGATGATATTGGAATGCTTCCCCATCAGCTCGATAACAAGTATGTGTGTCACGAGATCTCCCATCTCGTTCCGGTGCTCGACATGAAAGCGAAGGATGCGCTCGAGCCCCGGCGTGTCCACCGCCGTGATCCTTCCATTCTGCAGGTGCTTGCGCAAAAGCATGCAAAAGGCCGGCGCCGTAGGCGGTGCCGGTTTGTTTTTTTCTGTCAGGTAGCAAAGAGGGAGCGAGGCATTGGCCGACAGATAGACGCGGTGCATACCGTTCTCCGCATTACGCACCGTCAGGATCAGTTCGTCCTTTTCCGTCTGCGCGATCTTCTGGATACGCCCTTCCTGCAGCAAAGTATGGAGTTCTCTTGCAAGCGCTGCGATTGTTACGCCGTCAAACATCCGCCTTTTCGTCCTTATCTTTTAAAAAACCGAAGCCTGTACAACAGCCGCAAAATCCTTCCCCCGCCGGGAACGGCAAGCACGTCGTCATCCGTGACGGCGCCCATGCGGATCATGATGAACAGGTAAAACACGACCGCAAACAAGATGGAGGGGCCGATGGCAATGAGGTTGCGTCTGTACATGCTCTCCATGCCGCCGATCCGCAAAAGCGTATACAACAGCGCATAGAGGGCGGTCGTGCAGAAGCCCATGAGGCCGGAGCCCACAAAGGGTTTGATATACATATCCAGCACATTGGTCCTCAGCGAAATGTAGCGATGCAAAAACCACTCGTTCATGACAAAGATCAGCACGGAGTACAACACGCTGACCAGTACCAGCGCGTAGACGCCCATATCGGTGCCGCGCAGCAGAACGATCAGAAGGATCGTCTGGATCACGAGCGCGATCGAAGCGCTGATGAGCGGCATCTGAATTTTTCCGACGGACTGAAGGATGGCATTCGTGACGGTGGAGACCGAATAAAACAGCACGGTAATGGACAGCAGCGCAAGGAGGATCGAGGCCATGTCCAGAGAGGCCTGCTGCGGGAACAGCAGCAATGTGATCGGCCACGCGAGGGCGATCAGTCCCGCCATGCAGGGCATGGCAATGAGGGTCGTCATCCTCAGTACCGACGACGCTCTGCTTCTTGTCAGCGCCATGTCGCGTCTGGCAAAGGAAGCGGCGATGCTCGGAATGATGGCTGCCGAGACCGCCGTCGCGATCGAAATGGGGATGTTCGTAATGACGACGGCCTTGGTGGAAAAGATCCCGTACTGCGTCGTGATGTCGACTTCCGGCAGGCTCCTTCCCTCGATCAGTGTCTTTACATAGATCGTCTGGTTCAGGGAGGTCGTGAGATTCAGAATAAAACTGCTTAAGATAAACGGCGTGATGGAAAGGATCGTTTCCTTCATCGTAGAAGAAAACGGTTCCGGCAGGCTCCTGTCGCGGGCAAGGTCCTTTCGCAGGGCGCCCTGTGCGTTGTAATAGCACCAGCCGGTGTACAAAAGCGCAATGACGACACCGCTTCCGGTTCCCAGTGCGCTTCCCATGGCACCGAACCTCGCCTGCGTCGTAGGGTCTTTTCCGGATGCCACGTAGATCAGACCGTAGGCCGCCACGATGGACATCACGGCGTTCATCAGCTGTTCCAGGATCTGGGAGACGGATGTCTGGACCATGGAGCCGTGCGCCTGAAAGTATCCCCGCAAGACGCCGAGGATCCCGAAGATAAAGACCGTCGGTGCAAAGATACGCAGGACGCTCACGGCGCCGGGAGAAACCAGCGCCCCCGCTCCGAAAAACAAAAACAAACTGGCGATGATGCCGGCTGCCAGTGCATACAGCAGTGCGCAGTGAAAAACGCGCTGCGCGTTTCTTACTTCTCCGAGTGCCAGTTTGGAAGCCATGACCTTGGAGATGGCGGAAGGGACAGAGTAGGAAGAGATCAGAAGAACGATCGTATAGATGTTATAGGCCATGTTGTAATAGCCGTTCCCCTCATCTCCGATGATGGCGGTCAGCGGCGCGCGATAAAGCAGGCCGATCACCCTGACAAGGATGCTCGCGCCTGCCAGAATGCCGGCCTGGTATATAAGTCCTTTTCTGCTATCCGATGAGCCAGTCATACATGAGTTGATACTGCTTTGCAGACACATCCCAGGAGAAGTTTTCGCTCATCGCATGCTCGACGATCTTGTTCCACTCCCGTTTTTTATCGTAATAGATCTGCTCCGCGTAACGGATGGTCCGCATCATCTCGTGGGCATTGTAGTTGGCAAAGGAGAATCCCGTGCCGGTTCCTTCGAACTTGTTATACGGTTTGACCGTGTCTTTTAAGCCGCCGGTCTCCCGGACGATCGGCAGGGTCCCGTAGCGCAGGCTCATGAGCTGCGCCAGCCCGCATGGTTCGAAAAGGGACGGCATAAGGAAGGCGTCCGCGCCGGCATAGATCATGTGGGAAAGCGTGTTGTCATAGGTGATGTTGGCCGAAAGCTTTTCATGATACTTCCAGTCAAAATAGCGGAACATGTTTTCGTAGCGCTCTTCCCCCGTGCCGAGGACCACCACCTGGATGGCGTCGGTCGAAAGGATCTCTTCCAGCACGTGCGCGATCAGATCAAAGCCCTTCTGGTCTGTCAGGCGGGATACGATCCCCACCAGGAAGCACTTTTCGTCTTCCACGAGCCCCAGCTTTTTCTGCAGGGCCAGTTTGTTCTTTACCTTCACCTTACGGAAATTCTGAATGCTGTAGGGATAGGCGATGAGCGGATCGTTTGCCGGATCGAATTCTTCGTAGTCGATGCCGTTCAGGATCCCGCGGAGATCTCCGCTTCTTGCGTTCATCAGGCCTTCGAGCCCTTCCCCGTAGAAGGAGGTCTTGATCTCTTCGGCATACGTCGGCGAAACCGTGGTGATGGCATCGGCATAGACGAGGCCGCCCTTTAAGAGGTTGGCGTCCTTGTTGAATTCCAGTTTGTCCGGCGTGAAGAAGTATCCGGAAAGGCCGGTAATGTCTTCCACTTCCTGCACGTTCCATCTTCCCTGGAACTTCAGGTTGTGGATGGTCATGACCGTCTTCACGTCATGGAAGAACAGATCGCCCTGAAAGCGCTCTTTCAGGTACACCGGGATCAGTCCGGTCTGCCAGTCATGACAGTGGATGATATCCGGCTGGAAGTCGATGAGCGGCAGCGCGCTCAGCACCGCCTTGGAGAAGAACGCGAACCGTTTGATCTCAAACAGAGCATCGCCGGTATAGATGGTTTCCGTTGAAAACAGCGATTCATTGTCGATGAAATAGTATGTGATCCCGCGGTCTTCTGCCTTCAGGACCCCGACATACATCTGCTGCCAGTCAAAATCCATATAGAAATTCAGGACAAACTCCATCTTGTCCTTGATCTCCTGCTTCATGCAGGCATATTTGGGGAGAATGACGCGCACATCATAGTACTGGCTGTCCAGCGCTTTCGGAAGAGAGCCTACGACATCCGCCAGTCCGCCCGACTTGATAAAGGGGACCGCTTCAGAGGCTGCAAAGAGTATTTTTTTCAATTCCGTATCCCTTCTTTTTCTTCAGTATGACAGTTCCTATTATTATACCATAGGAAGGCCTGTGTCAGGCCTTTCGCGCCTTTTTTTGTGCTTTGCGCATCCGCTCCTTTTCGCGGTTGCGATAGCCGGCATATGCGGCAGTGCTTTTCAGGCCGAGGAGCTCTTTGACCGTCTCCTCTTCTGCTCCCTGCCTCATCAGATGAAAGGTCAGGCTCCTGCGCAGCGTGCGGGCATTCCCCTTATCCGTAAGGCCTGCTTCTTTTGCATATTTCCGGATGATATTCCAGACGCTCTGCCGCGACAGGGGCTTTCCCGCCCGGCTTAGGAACAAGGGCCCTTCCGGATCGGCAGTCAACTCTTTTCTTGTAAGGAGCCAAGCTACGAGCGCTTTTCTCGTCTCCCGGTCAAACGGAATGAGGCGGCCTTTTACCTGTATCATGCCGGCCTGCAGATCTGCGTCCTCCACGCGCGTCGAAATGACTTCCGACGCGCGAAGCCCCGCCGCATATAACAGCGTAAGGATCGCCCTGTCGCGCCGTGCCGTCATGGAGTCACCCTGCGGCGCCGTAAGGAGCGACTCGATCTCTGCTTTTGTTAGGATCTCGGGAGTTTTTGGTTTCGGGTAGACGGAAGGGATCGAAAGGAAGTCCGCCGCATTGGTCGGAATCCTGCCCGTTTCCTGCAGAAAAGAGAAGTAACTGTGCACGGCACTGACGAACCGCGCTGCGGCGCTTCGGGAGGCCCTGATCGTCGGGAGGTCCTCGGAAAGCTTTTCAAAAAAAGAAGCGCGCATGTCCTGCGCACTTTGCACTTCCCGTTTTTTCGCATACGAATATAAGTCCCTCAGTTCCTTCTGATAGGCCTTTTTGGTATGCATGCTTTTTTCCGGCGCCGAAAGGAACGCCTCGATCCACCCGGTATCTGTCTGCATTTTTCTATTCTACCACAAATGAAGGAACCACTATCCCTGAGGAAACTGGTCCCGCAGTACAGGGACCAGTTTCCTCAGGGATAGTGGTTCCTTCCACGAAAAAGCCACCGTACAAAACAATTGCACGGTGGCTTTCTTTGAATCCTTACTTTGCGTAATCGGTCACTCTCGACTCTCTGATTACGCTGACTTTGATCTGTCCGGGATATTCCATTTCTCCTTCGATCTTCTTGGAGATATCCCTGGCTAACAGTACCATATCCGCATCGGTAATCTGTTCAGGAACTACCATAACACGAACTTCTCTGCCCGCCTGAATAGCATAAGAATTACTGACCCCTTTAAAGCTGTTTGTGATTTCTTCCAATTGATTGAGCCTGGTGGTATAGGTCTCAAGCGTCTCACGTCTCGCACCGGGTCTGGCTGCGGAGATGGTATCCGCTGCCTGCACGATGCAGGAAATGAGGTTGGTGGGTTCCACGTCGCCGTGGTGCGATTCGACCGCGTTGATGACGATCGGCGATTCTTTGTATTTTCTGCAAAGTTCCGCACCGAGCTGTACGTGAGATCCTTCCATGTCGTGGTCGACGGCCTTGCCGATGTCATGCAGAAGGCCCGCACGTTTGGCCATCCGGACATCGAGTCCGAGTTCTCCGGCGAGGATCCCCGATAAAAGGGCGACCTCGATGGAGTGCTTCAGGACATTCTGTCCGTAGCTGGTGCGATACCGCATTCTGCCAAGAAGTCTGACCAGCTCGGGATGGATCCCGTGCACGCCCACTTCCAGGGTGGCCGCTTCGCCTTCCTCTTTGATCTTGGCATCTACTTCCTTCTGTGCCTTTTCGACCATTTCCTCGATCCGGGCCGGATGGATACGGCCGTCCACAATGAGTTTTTCAAGCGCGATGCGCGCAACCTCTCTGCGGACCGGATCAAAACCGGAGATTACCACCGCCTCCGGTGTGTCGTCGATGATGAGATCCACGCCGGTCATCGTCTCCAGTGTACGGATATTGCGTCCTTCGCGGCCGATGATACGACCTTTCATATCGTCACTGGGAAGCTGGACCACCGAGATCGTCGATTCCGCCACATGTTCTGCAGCGCAGCGCTGGATTGCGCCGATGACGTATTCTCTGGCTTTCTTGTCCGCCTCTTCTTTGGCCTGGGCTTCGATCTCCTTGATCATCACCGCCGAATCATGTCTTACATCTTCTTCCAGGGTCTTTAACAGGTATTCTTTTGCCTGTTCAGAGGTCAATCCGGAAATTCGTTCCAGTTCCTGTATGCGCTCTGCTGTTAACCGTGTCACTTCTTCTTTCTGTTTACGAAGTGATTCTTCCTTTGATGAAAGGCTCTGTTCCTTGCGTTCCAAAGCATCGGTCTTGCGGTCGATGGCTTCTTCCTTCTGCTGCACGCGGCGCTCGTTGCGCTGCACCTCGTTTCTTCTGTCACGAATCTCCTTTTCCAGGTCGTTCCTGGTCTTGATCGATTCTTCCTTGACTTCCAGCAGGGCTTCCCGCTTTTTGGCTTCCGCGACGGTCAGCGCCTCATCAATGATTGCTCTTGCCTTTTCTTCCGCATTTCCGATCTTTAAGTCCATCTGTTTCTTGCGATAGTTGGACGTCATGACGAAGGTTGCGGGGATCGAAACGGCAAGCGCCAGAATCACTCCAATAATGGTATAGAGCATTACAGGAGTCCTCCTTATTAAATTTTCATTGTACAAAATGTAAAATCACAACAGAACTATTTTATATAAATCTGACAAGGCTGTCAATCTTACAAACCGGTCACTCTGTCTCTCCGAGGACCCTGCGAATGGTTTCGGAGGAAAAGCCGCGCCGGTAGAGAGCGGCCATCATCTTCTGCTTCTCCTCCCAATCCGCCGTCTCTTTATCAAACCCCTTCTTCGAAAGGATCTTCCGGATCTGTTCTTCCTCCTGATTTGAGAGGATCCCTTCGTCCTCTGCCCCGGCAAAGGCTTCCTCAATGACGGCGCCCGATACGCCCCTGTCCTTTAAGTCCTGCCGCAGTTTCAGGAAACTTCTGTCTCCCATATGGGCCCTCAAAAAACTCTCCGCATATCTTCTGTCATCGAGATACCCTGCCTCTTCCATCTCCGCCACGGCTTCGTCGATGACGGGCGCAGGGAAAGATGCCTCCCGCAGCTTCTTTTTCAGACGCGCCACGGTATAATCCTGCGACTTTAACAGGTCGGCGCTTTTGGAAAGGCAGTCCTTACGAAGCGTAAGACAGATCTCTTCCCATATCTCCGGTGATACCTCTCCTCCTTCCCGCAGCGAAAACGCGAGAATATCCGCGTTCCGTAAGGGGAAGGAAGAAAACGCAGGGTCTGCCGCCTGAGAGAGGCAGACCCTGCGTTTATTGCGATTGATTGCCGTAATGGATTCTACAAACACGAGGGGGTTCCTTATTCTTCCGTCTTTTTCTCTTTCCCGGCCTTTGCTTCCGTCTTGTCGGCATCGTCAGCAGCCTTCGTTGCCAGCTGTCTTGCGCCCTCCGGATCCAGGCCGAAGTGCTCGCGCACCTTCCTGTCGATCTCGTACAACAGCGCCGGATTCTCTTCCAGGTAGAGCTTGGTATTCTCTCTGCCCTGTCCGATCTTGTTGTTGCCGTAGTTGTATCAGGCGCCGCTCTTATTGATGATATCGGCATTCGCCGCCAGGTCGAGCACGTCGCCGACATAGGAGATGCCCTTGCCGAACATAATGTCAAATTCTGCTTCCCTGAACGGCGGAGCGATCTTGTTCTTGACCACCTTCACGCGCGTACGGTTGCCGATGACCTCTCCGTTCTGCTTGATGGACTCGATGCGGCGCACATCCATACGCACGGAGGAATAGAATTTCAGTGCCCGGCCGCCGGTCGTCGTCTCGGGATTACCGAACATGATGCCGACCTTCTCACGCAGCTGGTTGATAAAGACCACGGCACAGTTGGATTTGCTGATGACGGCCGTAAGCTTCCTCAGCGCCTGCGACATCAAACGAGCCTGCAGACCCACATGGGAGTCGCCCATATCGCCGTCGATCTCGGCCTTCGGCACAAGGGCCGCCACGGAGTCCACGACCACGATGTCGATCGCGCCGGACCGTACCATCGTCTCCGTGATCTCCAGCGCCTGTTCCCCGCTGTCCGGCTGGGAAATATACAGATTGTCGATGTCCACGCCGATGTTCTTCGCGTAGACCGGATCCAGGGCGTGCTCCGCGTCGATGAAGCCGGCGATGCCGCCGCGTCTTTGCACCTCCGCGATCATATGAAGCGTCACGGTCGTCTTACCCGAAGACTCCGGTCCGTAGATCTCGATCACTCTGCCCTTCGGGATCCCGCCGAGGCCCAGTGCGATATCCAGGGACAGGGAACCTGTCGGAATCGTCTCCACTTCCATCGGACGCCCGGGGTCACCCAGTTTCATCACGGCGCCCTTGCCGTACTGCTTCTCTATCTGTGAGAGGGCTGCATCCAGTGCCTTTAATTTCTGATCCTGATCCATTGCCATAGTTTTTCTCCCTTATATTTACTGCTCAAATCGATTCACAAATGTATACCGAACATTTGTTCTGTATTAGTATAGCAAACCGCGTTCCCGAACGCAAGTCCCAAAAAATGTTTTCACTTCCACCTCACTCCCATGCTGTCTCACAAACACCGCACCGCCATCCTGCGTGGACAGACACGCCGCTCCCGCCTCCCGCAGCCGCTCCATGGTCTCTCTGTGCGGGTGGCCGTAGCGGTTGTTTCGTCCCGCACTGATCAGCGCATAGTCCGGCGGGAATGCCGACAGCAGTTCTTCGGAGGAAGAATGTCGGGAGCCGTGATGGCCGGCCTTCAGAATGCGCGTGACCGCCTGCCCTTCCTCTTTCCCCCTTGCCTCCCGCTCTGTCGAAAGCCGTCCTGCCGCCGCCTTCTCCGCTTCCTTCTCCAGATCCCCCGTCAGAAGGATCTCCAGATTTTCTCCTGTCAGCAAAAAGGTGATCGATGTTTCATTCAGATCCGTTGTGACCATGGAAGGCTCCGGGTTCAGACAGAGGAGCCCTGTTTTTTCGCTGAGCGCAAAGGTCTGTCCCGTCACACAGTATTCCACCGGGATCATTAGTTCCCCTGCTGCCTTCAGGATCTTCGCCGTGTTTTCATCCCCTTCCGTCTGCGGCACGCCGGGGAGCAGGATCCTTCTGATCCGGAGCTTTGTCCCTCCTTCTCTGATCCTCTCCATCGTCTCCAGCAGGCCGTTGCAGTGATCGTCGTCTGCGTGCGTCACGACCCAGGTGTCGACGCAGTCGATCCCGTAATAAGACAGCGCCGGCAAAAGAACGGCAGACGCGATCCTTTCTCTCGAAGAGGAGCCGCCGTCGATCATCCAGGTCTGCGCGTCCTCTCTCAGCAGGATCCCATCCCCCTGCCCGACATCGAGCAGGACCAGTTCCATTCCCCTTCGCGGCGAAGGAACAGCCAGGGACAGGATCATCGCGCCAAGCAGCACCCACCTTTTGAACGGCTTGTCACCGGGCTTTGACTTTTCCTCCGCAAGCAGAAGGATCCCGAGAAGCAGCAGAAAGCACAGCACCCGGAAAGCACCGGGATTCCCCCACGTGACAGAACTAAGCGGCAGGGCATTTGCCAGAAGGCACAGGTTGTCAAAAAAGGAAAGAATCTCCCGGATCAGCGCGGAAAGTAAGGCCGCCGTCACCCTCATGAGCGCGCCGCCGGGCAGAAGCAATCCCCCCGTGATCTCCAACAGGATCCCGCACACCATCACGACTTCCACGAGCGGCACCACCAGAAGATTGATCAGAACGGCATACGGGGAAAAAGCGCCCGTCGTCAGAAGGCTGACCGGCAGGGTCCCGATGACGACCGCAAGCGACGTCCGGAATCCGGACGGCCCTTTGACGAGCGGGGAAAGAAGCGCGATGGACAGCACCGCCGAAAAGGAAAACTGAAATCCCGTGTGCAGGATGTAGAGCGGTTCCGAAAACAGGATCAGAAGTCCCGCCACGGCAATGCCGGTCAAAAGATCGTACGTGCGATGAAGAAGCCCCGCCAGCCGGTACAGAAAGAACATCAGGATGGCGCGCACGGCGGAGGGCGACCCGCCGACCATCATGCCGTAGAGGACAAGAAAGACCATGCAGCCTGCCGACGCGCTCCTCTCCTTCCACCCCGCCCGCTTCAGCAGGCGGTACAGGGAAAGACCGAGGATCGAAACATGCAGACCCGAGATCGCGAGGATATGAGCAATGCCGTTTGTCTGGTACAGGCTCTTTTGTGCCTCGTCCAGGTCATTCTTTACCCCGAAGAGCATCGCGCCAAGAACGCCCGCTTCTCTTTCCGGCAGATTTCTTTGCAGAACCAGGATCCCGCGTCTGCGGATGCCGTGCAGCAGCATACGCAGACTCCTCCTTTCCGGAGGACTTATTTCCAGCACCTCCGGACGGACCAGGCGGTAGTTGATGTGCAGGATCCGGTAATAGACCTTCGCATCAAACTCTCCCGGATTCGTAGCGCGGGAAATACTCCTTAAGATCCCGCGCACACAAAGACGCGTACCCGGAAAAAGTTCCCGCTCTTCGTTCTCCAGTGTCATCCGGATGTAAAAAGATCTGCCGTTCGTTCTTCCCGCCGCATCCGTCACGTCTTCCAGAAGGATCTGTGTCTTTTTCTCTTTTCCTTCTCCGCTGATGATCGCCTCGCGCACGGTGCCCGAAAGCGTTACCGGAAGGCCCTCGTCCTCCCGCAGACAAAATGTATCGGAAGGCACGGGGTTTCTTGCTGCGTCCGTTGCCTGTACGCAAAGAAAAACGACCACGGCATAACAAAGTGCCAGAAGGCACAGTGGTCTTCGCATATTCTGTTCCTTTAAAAATGGGATTGTGTTACCGGAGATTCAGACGCAGTTTTTCCGGCGTCATCATGCCGAACGGCTTGCCGGTCTCATTTAAGAGAGGCTCATTCTCCACTGAAAAGCTCACGCTCGTGATGCCGGTGACCTGGCACATGGTAAAGACCACGGCTTCTCTGGTCAGCTTCTCCCGCACCAGATCCATCTCCAGATAAGAATCGTCGAAATCAACGTTGATGTTTTCCCCGGAAAAACTGATGCTGTTGATCCGGGTGTATTTCAAAGGCGAAGCCAGTTCGACGTCCTCCGGCGTCACCTTCATCTGATCGAGGACCTCCTTGGAGACATCGTACAGTGTTCCCGTGATCGGGAAATAGACATACTCCACCAGACCCGTTTCACCTTCATTCATGTAATAAATGTTGATGGCCCCTTCTTCGACCTGTTTCCGCTGCGTACAGCCGGCCAGGGAAAGCACGAGCAGAAAGAGCACGAAGCAGATCCTTTTTCTCATAGGTTTTTCTCTGCCTCGCGTTTGATGGGAACGCGCACCGTAAAGGTGCTGCCTTCTTCGATCTCGCTCTCGACCGTGATCTCTCCGCGGTGCAGTTCCACTACCGTCTGCGCAAGAGACAGCCCCAGTCCCGTTCCGCCGATCTCGCGGGAGCGCGATTTGTCGACACGGTAGAACCGCTCAAAGATCTTGTCCAGCGCTTCCTTCGGGATCCCGATGCCGCTGTCCCTGATCGAGACGACACAGTCATTTCCTTCCGCATGCATGGACACAAGGACCGTTCCGTGCTCTTTGTTATACTTCACGGCATTTTCGATCAGATTCGTAAACGCCATCGTCATCTTGACTTCGTCCAGTTCCGCAACGATGTCCTCTTCTGCCTCCAGCGCAATCTCAATGTCTCTCTTGCCGGCGATCGGCGCCACGCGCCGGATGATCATGGAAAGAAGTGCTTCGACATTCACTTCCGAAACATTCATCTGCACATCTTTGCGATCGAGTTTGGAAAGATTGGTAAGGTCAGCGATGATGGCGTTTTCCCGGTCGATCTCCTGCCCGATGTTGATCAGAAACTCCTGATACATCTCGCTCGGGACCTCTTCCTGCATCACGAGAGAATCCGCCAGCACCTTCATGGAGGCCATCGGCGTCTTCAGTTCGTGCGATACGTTCGAGATAAAGTCCTGCCTGCTCTGCACGATATCGTCCTGCATTTTTTTTATCGGCCGGATCAGGATACAGGTCAGGGCAAAGGCCATTACAAAGACCGCCGGGATCAGAATGAACAGCATCCGATAGTCCGTGCCTTCTTTCAGGCCGCCTAGCCCGAACCACAGAAACAGCATCGGCAAAAGGCCGAACAGACTGCAGAGCGCAAACACCTTGACTTTTAAACTGGAGAAAAACGATTTCTTTTCCACTCTTTAACTCTTCTGTTCCTTATAGTAGTAGCCGACGCCCCACTTGGTCTGCACATAACGCGGCTCGGACGGATTGCTCTCGATCTTCTCGCGCAGTCTTCTGATATGCACGTCGACCGTTCGCACGTCTCCGGGATAATCTTCTCCCCAGATCAGTTCCAAAAGCCGCTCTCTTCCGTAGACCTTTCCCGGATGCGTTGCGAGCAGTTCCAGCATTTCGAATTCCTTGGACGTGAGGTTGATCTCGTTCCCCAGAATGTAGAGACGGCGGTTATCGATGTCCATTTTCAGATCGCCGCTTTCGACGATCCTCTCTTCCATCCCCTGGGCAGAGCGCACATCCGCAAGGCGTCGTAAAATCGCCTTGATCCTGGCCTTCACTTCCAGGATGTTGAACGGCTTGGTTACATAGTCGTCCGCCCCGTATTCCAGTCCCAGGATCTTATCCATGTCCTCGCCCTTGGCGGTCAGCATAATGATCGGGACGCCCGAAAACTCTCTTGTCTGCTGCAGCACTTCAAATCCGGTGAGCTTCGGCAGCATCACATCCAGAAGCACGACGTCGTAGGCCGTCGCTCTGATCTTGTCGAGCGCTTCCTCTCCGTCAAACGCAGCATCCACATCGTATCCGTCCTGTAATAAAGAATATCTGAGGCCTTTGACGATCAGCTTTTCATCATCTACGACCAGTACTTTTTTTGCCATCTGTTTATCCTTTTCTCCGCGTTGTCTGCGGGGTGTGTTATTCTACGGTGATCCTGTCTTTGATCTTTGCAAAGATCGATGCCCCGATGCCGGAGACATTTTGAATGTCTTCGATCTTTGTAAACGGCGTCTGCTCCCGATAAGCGATGATCTTCTGTGCCTTTGCCTCTCCGATCCCCTCAAGGGTCATGAGTGTCTCTTTCCCCGCCGTATTGAGATTGATGACGGAAGAAGGATTCCTATCCGTCGCCGGAAGGCCCGCGGTCGCTTCTTCTTTGACCACCCGTCCTTCTTCGATCTCTTCCTCAGAAGGGACTCTGATCATGTCCCCGTCTTTTAAGGGGCTTGCGAGATTCAGGGCATCGGTCTGCGCCTCTCCTGCAAATCCGCCTGCCTGTCTGACCGCGTCTGACACTCTGGCACCCTGCGGCAGGACATACACGCCTTCTTCCCTGACCGCGCCGCAGACAAAGACGGTCAGCGTGACGGGTTCTTCCGTCTCTTCTTCCTTTTTTGTCAGTTCCTCTTCCGGGATCACTTCGACAACGGATTCCGAAGTCGCGGCGCTTTCTTCCTTTCCGGCCGCCAGCGCCTGCGGAGAAATGAGTCCCATGAAAAGATTCCCCAAAAGGACCGCAAAAAGAAGACAGCCGATCTGCACTCGCTTGTCTTTGAACAACACCTTGATTCTGTTTTCCTCCATAGCTTTCTCCATGTAAAAACCATCCGACCGGGCCGGATGCGAGTCCGCTATGCAGGATTTATTGTACCATATCCTTCCTGAATAAACTGTCTGAACCGCGGCATCGCTCTCTCTACTTTTTCCGTATCGATGCAGTAGGCCATCCGGAAAAATCCCGGCGCGCCGAAGCTGTCGCCCGGAACCAGGATCAGGTCATACTGCTTTGCCTTTTCGCAGAAAGCGATCGAATCCTCTTCCGGAGCCTTCGGGAAAATGTAGAAGGTGCCGTCCGGTTTGACGCAGGTCATGTTCAGATCCATCAGCGTATCGTAGATGAGATTCATGTTCTTCTCATACACCCGGATGTCGCTGGTGAGCGACGGAAACTGTGCCACCGCAATCTGGAAGAAGGACGGCGGGCAGTTGTGTCCGATCCCGCGCGAGATCTGTCCGCACATGGGAACGATGTACTCCGCATCCTCGCAACGGGGATTGACCGCCACATACCCGATCCGCTCGCCCGGCATGGAGAGGGATTTGGCAAAGGAATAGCATACGAGCGTGTGGTCATAGAACCTGGATACGAACGGCGCCTGCACTCCCTGGTAAAGGATCTCGCGGTAGGGTTCGTCACTGATCAGGAAGATGTTGTGCCCGTACCTGTCAGAGCAATCGTACAGGATCTTCGCCAGTCTCGTCAGCGTCTCTTCCGAGTAGACGACGCCGGACGGGTTGTTGGGTGTGTTGATCAGGACGGCCGCCGTTTTTTCGGAGAGCATCTCTTCAAAGGCGTCAAAGTTGATCTGGAACGTCTCTGTATCCGCAGGGACTACCTGCATCGTAAGGCCCGCCTTCGTGAGATACGGCGTGTATTCCGGGAAAAAGGGCGCAAACAAAAGGATCTCGTCTCCAGGTTTTGTGACCGCGCGCACCGCATGTGCCAACGCGCCCGCCGCACCGGTCGTCGGGAAGATGTGGTTTCCCGTATACTCCATGCCGAAGCGCTCGTTTAAGGATTCGGCGATCTTTTCCTTGTACAGGACGTTTCCCGTCGTCGGGCTGTACCCGTGCAGAGCCAGAGAATCCTTTTCCTGCAGAAGGCGGATCATGTAATCCGTCACCTCCTGCGGCACCACGGTGGAGGGATTGCCGAGGCTGAAGTCAAATACGTTTTCGTATCCGATCTCCTTTCCCCGCGCCGCCGCGAACTCCGCCATATTGCGGATGACGTTTTTATTGGAAAGCATGGCTTTGAATTCCTGATTGATCATCTTTTTTCCTTTCCGGCCCTTGCCTTTTTCCATACTAGCAGATTTCCGCAGGCGGTTCCATGCGGACGCTCTCATTTAGTATAATAAACTGAGGTTTTGGAAAAGAGGATATGAACACTTTGACACTTTTGATCGGATACCTTGTGCTGATCAACGGCATTGCCTTTCTCATGATGTTTATCGATAAACGGCGGGCGAAGCGCCACGCTTTTCGCGTGCCCGAATCGATCCTGTTTGAGCTGGCGATCCTCTTCGGCAGCATCGGGATTCTTCTGGGAATGTTCGCCTTTCGCCACAAGACCAGGAAACTGCGGTTTACGCTCGGGATCCCGGTCATCCTCCTGATCCAGGCGATGCTCCTTGTTCTCTTCTTAACCACCGTCGGAAAGGTAACCTTTTTATAATGGATAAACAAACCGAGATCGAACACAGTCTGACCACGCGGTTCCACGTCCCGCTGTTTTCAAAGTTTGCCAAGGCGATCGTGGAATACGAGATGCTGCAGGAAGGGGACAGGGTCGCCGTGTGCATTTCCGGCGGGAAGGACTCCATGCTGATGGCAAAGCTCTTTCAGCTGTTAAAGCGCCATGACAAGTTTCCGTTTGAGCTCGTCTTTCTCTGCATGGACCCCGGGTACAATGCGGCGAACCGAAAACAGATCGAGGAGAACGCAAAGCTCCTGGGGATCCCGCTCACGATCTTTGAATCGCCCATTTTTGACGCCGTCGATCACATCGAAAAGAATCCCTGCTATCTTTGCGCGCGGATGCGCCGCGGCTACCTGTACAAAAAGGCGCAGGACCTGGGATGCAACAAGATCGCGCTGGGGCATCACTTTGACGATGCCATCGAGACCGTCCTGATGGGCATGCTCTACTCCGGACAGTTTCAGGCCATGATGCCGAAACTCAAGAGCACCAACTTCCCCGGGATGGAACTCATCCGTCCCATGTACCTCATTCACGAGGAAGACATCCTTCGATTCCGTGACGCGCACGCTCTCACCTTCCTCCGCTGCGCCTGCCATTTTACGGAACAGGTCGCCGAAGAAGACGAAAACGAGGAATCCTCCTCCAAGCGTCTGGAAGTCAAGCGTCTCATTGCGGAGTTGAAAAAGACGAACCCGCAGGTCGATAACAATCTCCTGCGATCCACCGAAAATGTCGTGCTGAACAAGGTGCTCCGGTACAAGCTGCACGGAGAGCCGCACAGTTTTCTCGAAGATTACTAAAGAGACAGGAGGCAGATGAGTTCGACGCCGGCGGTCCAGGGGAATTCGTCCACGCAGGCTGCGCGAACGGGGCGGTAGCCCGCGCCGAGGAAGGCGGGCAGGTCTCTGGCAAAGCTCTTCGGCTTGCAGGAAATGTAGAGGATGTTTTCGACGCCGTAGGAAAGGATCTGCGGGAGAGCCTTCGGGTGGATGCCGTCGCGCGGCGGGTCGAGGACGATGACGTCCGGCTTCTCGGGGATGCTGTTTAAGACGTGCAGCACGTCGCCCGCGAGGAAGCGGCAGTTTTCGATGCCGTTCATGGCGGCGTTTTCCTTAGCCGCCGCGACCGCCTCTTCCACGATCTCCACCCCGATGACCTGCTCTGCCGCATCCGACAACAACTGCGTAATGGTGCCCGTTCCGCAGTAGAGGTCATAGAGCGTCTTCCAGCGCGGTTTAGATTCTGACATATCTGTCATTTTATTGCCCGAAAGCAAAAACTCTTTTGCCGTCTCATACAGGACTTCCGCGCCGAAGCTGTTCGTCTGGAAAAAGGAAAACGGCGTAACGCGGAAACGAAGTCCGAGCAGCGTCTCCGTAAACTGGTCCTGTCCGTACAGGATGGTGGTGCCTTCATCCCTGATGATGTCTGCCACGGCATCGTTGACCGTATGAAGGATCCCGACGATCCTCCCTTCGAGAGGCAGATCCGTCAGCGTCTTTGTAAACGCGGCAAGGACCTGCTCCCACTCCGCGACACCGGCCGTCTGCGAGGTCGTCACGAGATCGATGAGGATCTCACCCGTGTGCAATGCCTTTCGCACAAGGAGATGCCGCAGCACACCGGTATGGGACTTTTTGTGATAATGAGGAATGTCTTTCGATGTAAAGAAAGAAAGCGTCGCATGCAGGATCGCGCGGTAATCTTCATCAACGATCTGACAGTGGTCGACGGTCACGATATCATAAAAGCTTCTTTTCTTATGAAGGCCGAGCGCAAGCGGCCCGTCCTTGCAGGAGTCGCCGAAGGAGAATTCCATCTTGTTGCGGTAGCCGAACACCCTGGGACTCTTCCGGATCCCTTCGAACCAGGATTCGATGGGGTAAAGCGCCTCGATCTCTTCCTTCGGCACATACTTGCGCCCCGCAGAGATCGCTTCCGTAAGGAGATCCTTTACTTCCTCTTCCTTAAGCGCAAGCTGTTCCTCATAGGTTCTGTCCAGGTATTTGCAGCCGCCGCATTCTCCGAAGTGCGGACAGGGCGACCGGTAAACGGAATCCGTTGTCTTATCCATTCTGCTCCGCCTTCTCCGCGGAATCTGCTTCTGCGCGGTCGCTCTCCGGTTCCTCCTGCGGCAGTTCGCCCGCCTCTTCGTCATAACCCATGTAGTACATCGGTGCAAAGAAGCGATAAACGGCATAGAGGACCGCGAGGGCCAAAACGATGATCCCCACGATGGCCAGGATCGTCATGAGCAGTTGATTGTCTTTTCTGCCGTTTCCCATGATAGAACTCCTTTTGATAAACTACTCCACCTTCTCCAGTCTCGCGAAGGCGGCATACATGATCTTCTGTCCCGCCTCGTCAAAGAGGACGGTGACCTTATAGTCCCTGGGCGTCTCTTCGATGGCGAGCACTTCCCCCTCGCCGAACTTGATGTGACGCACCCGGTCGCCCACTACGTAATCGGGTTTTTCCCCCGCGTCCCCGGGAAGTCCCTTCTGCATGGACGAAAGCGACTTGGCGATAAAGGGTTTTCTCTCCTCCGCCGTCTTGGGCTTTACATACGTCGCCTTCAGGCGCCTGTCAAACCGCTCCGGCGGAAGCGTCTCTCCGCCGCCGAACCGCAGGAAGGCAGGTTCCTTGTAGGCGCGCGGATCCTCTTCATCGGCATAGCCGCCGCTGCTGATGCGGACCGGTTCGTCGAGAAGCTCCGAAGGGATCTCCGTCAGAAACCGGCTGACCGGCGAATAATGGATCTCGCCGCGCAGCATGCGGGACATGGCATAACACAGGGTCAGGTCTTCCTTCGCCCTCGTGATCCCGACATAGCAGAGTCTGCGCTCTTCTTCGATCGCATCGTCATCATAGGAGTCGATGGACATCTGGGACGGAAAGAGGCCTTCCTCCATCCCGGTGAGATACACCCGTGAAAACTCCAGTCCCTTGGCGGAATGCAGCGTCATCAAAAGGACGCGGTCCGTCGCATCGGCATCCTCCGCCTCGTCGATGTCGGCGATCAGCGCCACTTCCTGCAGGAAACGGGAAAGGGGACTTGCCTCTTCGTCTTCCCGTCTTCCTTCTTCTTCCTTCATGCGCATTTCGAAGGTAACGATCTTGGTGATGAGTTCGTCGATGTTCTGCAGTCTCTCCTCCGCATCGTCCTCCGCGGATTTGCGCAGTTCCTCTTCATACTCGGTCCGTAAGAGCACTTCCTTCGTCAGTTCCTCCACGGACATCGTCCGGGACAGTGCGCGGAATTCTTCGATCATCTCCGTAAACGGCCGGATCTTTTTTACGGCTGCCGGGGAGATCCCGCTCTCGTCCGCTCTCTTTAGCGCTTCCAGGAAGTGGATCCCATGCGATGCCGCAAAGTCCGCAAGGCGCGCGATCGTCGTCTGTCCGATGCCGCGCTTCGGGACGTTGATGATGCGGCGGACCGCGAGATCATCCTGTCCGTTGTCGATCGTCTTTAAGTAGGCAAGGATGTCCTTGATCTCCTTCCGGGAATAGAAGTTCGTGCCCCCGACGATGTTGTACGGTACCTGCTCCATCAGGAGCTGTTCTTCAATGAGACGCGACTGCGCGTTCGTCCGGTAAAGGATCGCGAAATCACTGTAGCGGCATTTCCGGTTCTGCCGCATGATGCGGTTGATGTCTTCCGCAATGAAGGCGGCTTCCTCCGGTGCGGCATTGAATCTCCGAAAGTGCAGGAGCGCCCCCTCCTTCTCTGCCGTCCACAGCTTTTTGCTCTTGCGGTTCTCGTTGTGAGAGATCACCGCATTGGCCGCATCCAGAACATTCTGCGTGGAGCGGTAATTCTGTTCGAGATATACGACGAAGGCATCCGGAAACACTTTTTCAAAGTCCAGGATGTTGCGGATGTTGGCGCCGCGGAATTTATAGATGGACTGGTCGTCATCGCCCACCACACAGAGGTTGCGGTGCAGGGCGGATAAGAGACGCACGATCTCAAACTGCGCGGAATTGGTGTCCTGGTATTCGTCGACACAGATGTACCGGAACCGTTCCTGATAGCCGCGCAGGACTTCTTTGTCCGCGGAAAAGAGTTCCACGGTCTTGACCAGCAGATCGTCAAAGTCCAGGGCGTTGTTCTTTTTAAGAAGCCGCTGGTATTCGTCAAAGGCATCCGCGATCAGCCGCGTCCGGTAGTCGTCCGCATCCTCTTCCCGGAAACGCCGCGGCGTCTTCAGTTCGTTTTTCGCTGAGGAGATCACGTTCAGGATGAGCTTCGGCGGGTATTCCTTCGGATTGATCTCCAGGTTCTTACACACCTCTTTCATCAGCGTCTTCTGATCGTCGGTGTCATAGATGGTGAAAGAAGAGGTGAAGCTTCCTTCGCACCCCGGGTACTCCGTCCTGTCAATGGAAAGTCTGTCGATGTAGCGTCTGAGCATTCGCACGCACATTGAATGGAAGGTGGATACCCATACCGCTTCCGCGCCGAAGCCGATCAGGCTGTTCACGCGGCTGCGCATCTCATCCGCCGCCTTGTTCGTAAAGGTGATGGCAAGGATGTTCCAGGGGTTGACGTTTTTTTCTTCCAGCAGGTACGCGATGCGATGGGTAATGACCCGCGTCTTGCCGCTCCCGGCCCCCGCCAGGATGAGCACCGGCCCTTCCGTCTGAAAGCAGGCTTCCTTCTGCTCTTTGTTTAAAGTGTCATAGATACTCATGCCTGTTTTCCCCGTAATGCGTCTTCACGCATCTGTTCCGCATTCTTCAGGCCCGCCTCCGTCACGGCGTCGCCGCCGAGGAGCCTTGCCAGTTCGCGGATACTTTCTTCTTCTGTCAGTCTGTTGATCTTTGTGGTCGTTCTGCCGGCGTTCTCTTCCTTTTCGATCAAGAAGTGCGCATCCTGCATGGCCGCGATCTGCGGCAGGTGCGTGATGCACAGGATCTGGTGGCGTTTTGCGAGCTCTCCCAGTTTCCCGGCGACCCGCCAGGCGGTCTGCCCGCTGATGCCGCTGTCGATCTCGTCAAACACAAAGGTCTGCGTCTCTTCCTTCCCGGCAAAGACGGTCTTTAATGCCAGCATGATGCGGGATAGTTCTCCGCCGCTGGCGATCTTGTCCAGGGGACGCAGCTCCTCTCCTTCATTCAAAGAAAGGAGGATCCGCACCTCATCCTGTCCGTCTGCGCCGGCCCTGTCCGGATCGGAAAGGACCTCCGTCTGAAATGCCACATGAGAGAATCGCAGATCCTTCAGCGCGTTCTCCATTTCTGCGGACAACGCCCTGCCGCTTTCTTTGCGCAGTGCGGAAAGACGCTCGCAGGCATTTAAAAACCCGGCCTTCTTCTCTTCGTATTCCTTCGTGCGGACTTCCTTTGCCTTCTCCAGGTCTTCCAGAAAGCCAAGTCTCTCCTCTCTTTCGGAAAGCGCCTGCAGCAGATCTTCGATCCCCGTCCCCACGTTCGTTCCCTTTTCCTTTTGGTACTTGTCCTTCAGACGGTTGATCTCGTTCAGGCGCTCCGTCACCCTCTGCAGTTCTTCCGGATCCGCACTCATCTCCCGGAGGCAGGCATCGATCGACCGGTCTGTTTCCGCAATCAGCGCGTCGATGTCTGTCATCTGCTTTTCGATCTCCTGCAGCGCGTCGCTGTATTTTGCCACCTTTGCGATCTCTCGAAGCGCCGTGGAAAGTCTCTCGCCGACGCCCTCTTCCTGCAGGGCGCTTTCGGCATAAAGCAGGGCTTCCCGGATCTTCTCTGCATTGTTGAGGGTCTTGTAGGATGTTTCCAGCGCTTCGTCCTCTCCGACGATAAGGCCTGCGCCGTTCAGTTCCGCGATCTCGTAGCGCAGAAGGTCTTCTTCCCTTCTTCTTGCGTTCTCATCAAGCGCGGTCTCCTGCAGGGCCTTTTCCAGGTCCTTTAACTGACCGTGCAGTTTTCTGACCTCCGTTAAGAGCGCCTCGCCTTCTTTTCCCGCATAGGCGTCGAGGATCTTTCTCTGCTCCTCTCTGTGTAAAAGGCGCATGCTCTCATGTTGGCCGTAGACGCTTAACAGCGCTTCGCCGGCGCGTTTTAACTCCGCCAGTGTCACGCTCTCTCCGCAGGCCGTATTCACCGTCCGGTTCGGGTAGATCTTTCGTTTGATCAGGACCGTGCCGTCTTCTTCGGGCAAAAGATCAAGGGCGCGCAGTGCCTGCTTTTCCTTTTCATTCTCCGCGCGAAATGTCAGTTCGATCAACGCGTACTCTTCCCCCTGACGGATCAGGTCCCTGTCGGCCCGTTCGCCGAGCGCCAGCAGAATGGAGCCCAGGATCACCGACTTCCCGGCGCCTGTCTCTCCGCTCAATATGTTTAAGCCCTTTGTAAAAAGAACTTCCTGCTCCTTGATCAGGGCCAGGTTTTTGACATAGAGGCGCTCCAGCATATCAGTTCTCTAACTTCCTGTGCAGTACATCCAGGAAACTGGAATCGCCGAGTTTGATAAGCGTCGTCTTTCTCTCCGACGGACGCACCAGGATCCGGTCGCCCGGCTCCATGACCAGTTCTTCCACCCCGTCAAAGACGACCTTTACGCTTGCATCAGATTTTGTCCGGTTCTTTTCCATCACCAGTTCCACCATGATCTCCTGTTCCGCGGAAAGCACGATCGAGCGCGCGCCGAGTTCCTGCGCGCAGATGGGCGTCAGAAGGATCATCTTGGCCGTCGGTTCGATGATGGGCCCGCCTGCGGAAAGATTGTAGGCGGTCGACCCGGTCGGCGTCGCGATGACCAGGCCGTCGGCATGAATGGAGTTGAGTTTTCTCCCGCCGACGTACACGGTAAAGCTTAAGATCTGCAGCGATCCCTGGCGGACGAGAACGATATCGTTGAGCGCCATGCAGCCGTACTCGTGGACCTTCGTCTTTTTCCGTCCGTCCGGTGTGCGCACCTCGCCGTAAATCATCATGCGCTTCTCCGTGGAATACTCTCCGGAGATCACCTTTAAAAGCGCTTCTTCCCAGCCGGCCTTTTCAATCTCCGCCAGATACCCGATGGTCCCCAGGTTAAAGCCCAGCACCGGCATCTGGTCCTTGCGCATGTCGCGGACCGCTCTGAGCACCGTGCCGTCGCCGCCGAGCACGAGCGCCACCCCCTCATATCCCTTCGGAAGAGGCGGGATCACGCGCTGTCCGTCCTCTCTTTCTTCCGTGAGGACCATGCATTCTTTTCCGTGATCTTTCAGGAAACGCTCCACCTTTTTCGTGAAGGTCCCTCTCACGTCCTTGGTCCTGTTCGGCATGATGTAATACATCGTCTTTTTCTGTTTCGCCATGGCTATCCTTTCGTCTCCTCGTGAGACTCTTTTACCAGGTTCCGGATATAGGAAACCGATGTGCAGTCCGATTCCGGCAAAGGACTGCCCTCTGCCTTTTTCTGCAGATACAGAAGATATTCGATGTTGCCCTCCGGTCCGCGGATCGGAGAAAAGGTAAGCCCCCTGACAAGGAAGCCGGTCTTTTCCGCCATTTCGACCACCTGCAAGATCACCTCTTCGTGCACAATCGGATCTCTTACGACACCCTTTTTGCCGACCTTTTCTTTTCCTGCCTCGAACTGCGGCTTGATGAGCGCGACCACTTCTCCATCTTCCGTCAGAAGGTCAAATGCCACCGGCAGGATCTTTGACAAAGAGATGAAGGAAACATCGACCGACGCAAAGGACGGATCCCCCTGCTTCAGGTTCTCTTTCGTAACGTAGCGGAAATTGGTCTTTTCCATGCAGACGACGCGGTCGTCTTTCCGGAGACGAAAGTCGAGCTGTCCGTAGCCGACATCGATCGCGTACACTTTTTCCGCACCGTTCTGCAGCATGCAGTCCGTAAATCCCCCGGTCGAGGCGCCGACATCCATGCAGATCCTCCCCTGCAGCTGAAGGGGGAAGGCATGCAGCGCCTTCTCCAGTTTTAAACCGCCCCGGCTGACATAGGGAAGGCTTTTTCCGCGCACCTCGATCGATGACTCTGTATCAAAGAGTGCACCCGCCTTGTCTTCCTTCTGCCCGGCGACATAGACGTTGCCTTCCATGATGGCAAGCTTCGCCTTTTCCCGCGAAGGGAAGAATCCCTTTTCTACCAGCAGGACGTCCAGCCGCTCCTTCATGCGTTTTCTCCCAGCGCCTGCAGGATTCTCTGCGTCACAGAGTCCGCATCCATCCCAAGGGCCGCATAGAGCTGCGCGGGAGAACCATGGGTGACGAAGGCATCCGGTACCGCTATGGAAAGTACCGGCGTATTCTGCCTCTCCTCTTCCAGAAATGCCGCCACATGCTCTCCGAAGCCGCCGCTTAACACGTTGTCTTCCATCGTGACCACGAGCTTGTGCGACGGTGCGAGTCTCTTTATCAGTTCTTTATCAAACGGTTTGACAAAGCGCATATTCACAAGACTGACCCGGTGGCCTTTTTCCTTTAAGGCATCCCGCACCTGCTCCGCCACCGAGACCATGATCCCCACGGGCAGAAGCAGGATCTCCTCTTCCTCGAAGATCACTTCCGCCTTGCCGTATTCGATGGCCTCCCGGTGTGCCTGCAGGCCGTCGTAAGCTTCTCCTCTCGGATAACGCACCGCGACCGGACCGTCATGCTCCACGGCAAACTTCATCATGTCAGACAGTTCCCATTTGTTCTTCGGCGCCATGATGGTCATGTTCGGGATCGAGGAAAGATAGGAAAGATCGAACACGCCCTGGTGCGTCTCTCCGTCCGCGCCGACGATGCCCGCGCGGTCGATGGCAAAAACGACCGGCAGATTCTGCAGGCAGACATCGTGCAGGATCTGGTCATAGGCGCGCTGTAAAAACGTGGAATACACGGCAAACACCGGCCGCAAACCGCCGCTCGCAAGACCGGCCGCAAACGTGACCGCATGCTGCTCGGCGATCCCCACATCAAAGAAGCGTTCCGGATAGATGTTGCGGAAGCGTTTTAACCCCGTGCCGTCCGACATGGCTGCCGTGATGGCAACGACCTTCTTATTGCGCGCGCCGAGTTTTACCATGACCGTCGAAAAGATATCGGAATAGCCGGCCTTCGATCCGTGGTTTTTCGGAAGTCCCGTTTCGATCTCGAACGGGCTCGTTCCGTGAAAACGCGCCGGGTGTCTGACAGCGGGTTCATATCCTTTGCCCTTCTCCGTCACCACGTGCAAAAGCACCGCCTTGCGGATCCGTCTGGCCGCTTTGAGCGCCTTTAACAGCTGCGGGATATTGTGTCCGTCGACCGGACCCAGATACGTGATGCCCATTTCCTCAAAGAACATGCCGGGAACGATAATGGACTTCAGCGTATTCTTGAAACGTCTGATCCCCGTTGCCGTGCGGGGGCTCTTCTCATTCAGCGAATAGAACACCTTGTCGCGCAGGTTGAGGTACCCTTCCGAGGTTCGGATCCCGCTTAAGTAATTGGAAATCCCGCCGACGTTTTCGGAAATGGACATGTTGTTGTCGTTCAGAACAATAATATAGTTGGAACTGAGCTTTGCGGCATT
>JAGAHC010000055.1 GCA_017627275.1 Lachnospiraceae bacterium | reverse complement strand
GCACAAGGATGGCGGAGACATCATTTCGGACGGCATTGCGTTCGGCGCGATCCAGGTCCCGTCAGCGGGAACGCCCATCATCATGGTGGCGGACAGACAGACGACCGGAGGCTACACCAAGATCGCGAACGTCATCACCGCTGACTTCCGTATCCTCGGACAGCTGAAGGCGGGCGATAAGGTGCGCTTTGCAAAGGTCAGCATCCAGGCGGCGCAGGACGCGCTGCTCACGCAGCGGAAGGCGCTGCAGAACATGGGAAGGGTCTTTAATTCCTGACAGATGTACCGGGAGCGGCGGCCTTGCTGCTCCCGATAAAAAGAAAGGAGAGATACAATGGCATTTGACATTACTCCGTATATCAACATGAGTCCGAAAGAGGTGCGGCAGAAGATCAGGGAAGGCGTGATCGATTTTCCGACCGCCGGGATGTGCGCAGGCTACGCGCAGGCGAACCTCGTCATCCTGCCGCCGGAATACGCGGCGGATTTTGAAGAATACACCAAGCTCAATCCGTTCCCCTGCCCCGTGCTGGAGATCATCAAGGGAACACCGGAAACGCATGATATGGGAGAAGGTGCGAACATCTGCACGGACATCCCGCGCTACCGTGTCTATGAAAACGGCGTCTTTACCAAGGAACTGACGGACGCCAGCGAGTACTGGAAGGAAGGATACGTGGGATTCCTGATCGGCTGCTCCTTCTCATTTGAAGAAGCGCTCATCAGAGAAGGCATCGAAGTGCGCCACATCGCGCAGGGCCGCAACGTGCCGATGTACAAGACGAACATCGAAACGAAAAAGGCGGGTCCGTTCTTTGGACCGATGGTCTGCTCCATGCGCCCGATGACACCGGAGAACGCGAAGAAGGCCTACGAGATCACCGAGAAGATGCCGAACGTTCACGGCGCGCCGGTCCACATCGGAGATCCGGCAGAGGTCGGCGTAAAGGACATCATGAAACCGGACTACGGCGAAGCGGTCGATATCTATCCGGGCGAAGTCACGGTCTTCTGGCCCTGCGGCGTAACCCCGCAGGCAGCCGTTGAAAACGCGAAGCCCCCGATCGTGATCACGCACGCGCCGGGACACATGTTCATTACCGATATCCTGAACAAGGACCTGAACGATTATCTGGAAGCCAGGAAAAAGTAATACGGGTTTGTGAAGACAAAAAAAGGAACCACTTTCTTCAGAAGAAAGTGGTTCCTTTCATAATGCTGCAGAGTCTTACTGTAATTTCATCAGTGCGCTCAAAAGTCCCATACCGTCAAAGGCAGAGGTATCTTCCTCTTTTGCGCCGCCGCCGAGGAGGCCGGAGAGAAGACCGCCGAGGCCGCTGGGCTGCGGCTTAGGCTGTGTGCCGCCGGAGAAGAGGCTTCCCAGCATGTCGGAAGTAAGATCGCTTTCGCCCTGTGCGCCGCCGAAGATGGACAGCATATCGGAGAAATCGGCGCTGCTTCCCGTCTGGTTCGCAGCAACACCTGCTGTGTTCGCCGCGGAAAGGCCGCTGAGAAGAGCCGGCGCGATGTTGCTTAAGACAGAGTTAACATCTGCTGTTTCCATGCCGGTCTGCTGGGAAAGATCGTTGATGACGTTGATGGAGTCATTGCCGAAAACATGGCCGAGGATCTTGCTGCCGTCTTCCGCGTCCGCCGCGGCGATCTGGTCCGCCATGGAACGTTTGTCCTTGTGCTGCGCAAGGGCGGACAGAAGAGAGCCTGCACCTTCACCGGAGGCTGCATTTTTCGTCAGTGATTTTAAGATCATCGGAATGGCAAGCATCAGAAGGCTTTTCGTCAGTGTAGAAGAGACGCCGGTCTTATTCGAAACGGAATTGACGGAAGCGTCCGAGGTTAACGATCCTGTAAGTAAGCTGAGTAGATTCATGGGTTTCTCCTTTCAAAATGGATGAACACGTTCCGGCATTATTATACAGGATTTTTCGTAAAAATTGAAAATGCAGCAGAAGGTGTCCGGGGTTTTGAAAAATATCCGTACGGCACGATGGTTTTTAGTATAATGAAATAGATATGGTTTCATTGAGTCAGACAGAGGCAGACGAAGGAGGAGATTTATGGCAACACCGCATATCCAGGCCGAGAAGGGCGATTTTGCAAAAACAGTGATCATGCCGGGGGATCCTCTGCGGGCGAAGATGATCGCAGAGAGATTCCTGACGGACGTTACGCAGGTCAATGCCGTGCGGGGAATGCTCGGTTTTACGGGCCTGTATGAAGGAAAGAGAGTCTCGGTGATGGGCAGCGGCATGGGCATGCCTTCGATCGGCATTTATTCGTACGAACTGTTCACGCAGTTTGATGTGGAGAACATCATCCGCGTCGGATCGGCAGGCGCCTATACGGAAGACCTGGACGTCAACGACGTTGTTCTGGCTGAGAGCGCCTGGAGCGAGTCGAGCTTTGCAAGGACCCAGAACGGCTGCACGGATGAAGTGATGTTCCCGAGTCGGATGCTGAATGAACGGATGATCGAGGCGGCAAAGGAAAAGGGAAAAGAAATGCGGACTGTGCCGATCCACTCTTCGGACGTCTTTTACCGAAGCGGCGACGGCAGTTACATGAAGCCGATCGTGGAAGAGAAGGGCTGCAAGGCGGTGGAGATGGAGAGCTTCGCGCTGTTTCACAATGCGGGCGTCACCGGGAAGAACGCGGCCTGCATCCTGACGATCTCGGATTCCTTCGTGAAGCCGCAGATTCTGACGGCGGAAGAGCGGCAGAACTCAATGACGAACATGATCGAGATCGCGCTGCATGCAGCCCCGTGAAAAAACCTGAAAGACGAATCAAAGACAATCAATCAATCAGCACAGAAAGGAGCCGGACGTCATGGCAAAGTTGGATGGTCTTACCTACGAAGAAGTAAAGAAGGAATATGATGCATGGAAAGCGCAGAACCTCACACTCAACATGGCGCGCGGGAAACCGGGCAGCGACCAGCTGGATCTGTCCAATGAACTTTTGACGATCCTCTCCGATCCGAAAGAATGCAAGGAAGATGGGATCGAGGCAAGGAACTATGGCGAACTGGACGGCATGCCAAGCGCGAGAAGACTTTTTGCGGACATCCTGGGATGCAGAGAGAGCCAGGTTTTTGCGGCCGGCAATGCCAGCCTCACGCTGATGTTCGATACGATCTCGAGAGCGATGACGAACGGCATGCTGCACAGCGAGCGGCCGTGGGCCAAAGAGGAAGGCCTGAAGTGGCTCTGCCCCGCGCCCGGCTATGACAGACACTTTACGATCACGGAGACGCTCGGGTTCGAACTGATCACCATTCCGATGACATCGGAAGGGCCGGATATGGATGCGGTGGAAGAGTGCATCAAGGACCAGAAGGTCAGGGGAATGTGGTGCGTGCCGAAGTACTCCAACCCGACCGGCATCATTTATTCCGACAAGGTCATCGACCGGATCGCGCACATGAAGCCTGCGGCAAAGGACTTCCTGCTGATGTGGGACAATGCCTACTGCGTCCACGAATTTGACGGCGATTACGTCGAGTTTCCGGATATCCTGAGCCTTTGCGAAGCGGCAGGCAACCCGGACATGGTCTTTGAATTTGCATCGACATCGAAGGTCACGCTTCCCGGTGCCGGCATCTCCTGCTTTGCCTGCAGCGAAGCGAACATGGCTTACATGAAAAAACTTCTCAATGCCTCCGTTATCAGCTATGACAAGGTCAATCAGCTGCGGCATGTGAAGTTCTTAAAGAATAAAGAGAACACCATTGCGCATATGAAAAAACATGCGGCCATTCTGAAGCCGAAGTTTGACATGGTGATCAATACCCTGGAAAAAGAGATCGCGCCGCTGGAGATTGCGACCTGGGAGAAGCCGAAGGGCGGCTACTTCGTGGCGGTCGCCGCGCCCGGGCTTGCGAAACGGACGTGGGAACTCTGCAAGGAGGCAGGCGTCGTCATGACCGGTGCCGGCGCGCCGTACCCTTACGGCAAGGACCCGGAGGACAGTGTCATCCGCGTGGCACCTTCCCTTCCGCCGGTCGAGGAACTGGAGAAGGCCATGCAGATCTTCTGCGTGAGTCTGAAACTCGCGGCGCTGGAGAAAGCAAAGGGATAAGATAACGAACAGGAAAGAAAAACGCACCGTCTGCAGGGAGCAGGCGGTGCGTTTTCCGTTGTCCGTAAAACAGGTTTTTAAGGTGATCAGAAATCGACCTCTGTATCATAGTAGCAGCACTTCAGCAGCTTTTCCATCTCTTCCTGAGAAGGCTGACGAGGGTTGGAGCCGGTGCAGGCGTCGCCGATCGCGCGCTCCGCGATGCCGGGCAGTCTCTCTAAGAAGACTTCCTCCGGAACGAAGCCCTGCTCCGTCGGATAGGAATCCGCGCCGTAGTTCTTGATGCAGTGCGGGATGTTCAGGTCGTCGTTCATCTTGCGCAGTTCCTTGATGAGGAGGGCCACCTTTTCGTCATCGTCTTTTCCGCCCAGGTGCATGTAGTCCGCGATCACGCCATAGCGCTTCTTGGCGACCGGATCCTTCGCGTTGAAGGCGATGACCTTCGGAAGGTACATGGCATTGGCTGCACCGTGGATGATGTGTGCGCCGAAATCGTCAAAGGCAGCGCCGGTCTTGTGTGCCATGGAGTGCACGATGCCGAGCAGTGCGTTGGAGAATGCCATACCGGCCAGGCACTGCGCGTTGTGCATGCGGTCGCGTGCTTCCATGTCTTCGTTGTAGGATTTTACGAGATCGTTCTGGATCATCTCGATGGCGTGGATCGCGAGCGCGTCGGCATAGTCGCTGTTGGCAGTGGAGACATATGCTTCGATCGCGTGCGTGATGGCATCCATACCCGTATGGGCGACGAGCTTCTTCGGCATGGTTTCTGCGAGTGTCGGATCGACGATCGCGATGTCGGGTGTGATCTCAAAGTCAGCAATGGGATACTTGGTGCCCTTTGCATAATCGGTGATGATGGAGAAAGCGGTCACTTCGGTAGCTGTGCCGGAAGTGGAGGAGATGGCGACGAATTTTGCTTTCTTACGAAGTTCCGGGATCCCGAAGACCTTGCACATATCTTCGAAGGTGCACTCCGGATACTCATACTTGATCCACATCGCCTTCGCGGCATCGATCGGCGAACCGCCGCCGATGGCTACGATCCAGTCGGGCTCAAATTTGAGCATGGCGTCCGCGCCCTTCATAACGGTTTCGACAGACGGATCGGGTTCGATCCCTTCGAAAATCTGAACTTCCATGCCTGCTTCTTCCAGATACTGCTTTGCACGGTCCAGGAATCCGAATTTCTTCATGGATCCGCCGCCCACGCAGATCATGGCGCGTTTTCCCTTCAGGTTCTTTAACTGCGCCAGAGCATCCTTTCCGTGATACAGGTCTCTCGGTAATGTGAATCTTGCCATGATGGCTCCTTTCCGGCTTTATGCCAAAACAATTGATGATAAGTTGTATTAATCGTTAATTAAATAACGATTCGACAGATTGGATTCTAGCACCGCCGGGTTCGGTTTTCAATAGAGAAAAGTGGTGTAAAATGATTGTATCTGTTTAAGAACAGGATTGAAAGGAGACGGAATGGGAATGGGCGAAAAAAAGAGCATCGGGATCCTGGGCGGCATGGGGCCGCTTGCGACCGCGGACCTGTTTCAGAAAATCGTGCAGCTGACGCAGGCCGCCACTGACAGGGATCACATCCGGATCTACATCGATGATCATGCGCAGATTCCGGACCGCACGGCCGCGATCCTCGATGGAGGCGAAGACCCGCTCCCTTACATGGAGGAATCGGTACGGAAACTGACAGGCTGCGGCGCAGACTGCATCATCATGCCCTGCAACACGGCGCACTTCTTCCTGCCGGCGCTCCGTAAGAAGGCGCCGGTGCCGATCCTCAGCATGTTGACGGCGACAGCGGAAGCCGCAAAACGCACTTTCGAAGTAAAAACGGCCGCGATCCTGGCGACAAAGGGGACGCTTGCGGCAAAGCTGTACCAGACGGAGTTTGAAAAAGCGGGGCTTTCGTTCCTTGTTCCCACCGAAGCAGAGCAGGAGAAGCTGATGCGGGTGATCTATGACGGTGTGAAGGCGGGGGCACCGCCGAAAGACTACGAAGAGGATCTGAAGTCTGTCCTTTCCTCTTTGATGGAAAGGGGGGCGGATTGTTTTGTACTTGGGTGCACAGAGCTGCCGATTGCTGCAAAATCACTGCAGGAAACGCCGCCATGTATCGATCCGACGGAAGAATTGGCTAAATTTGCCATTCGATTTGCCGGATATGTTGTAAAAGAATACTGAAGATAATCGTCCTACCCGGGAACTATTCATGTTATAATATACAAAAACATACAATACTAGAAGGGGGGAATTATGAGTAAGAAACTATCTTTACCGCAACAGATCATCATTGCCCTGATCGCCGGTATCGTTGTCGGCCTGATCTGTGCCGCAGCGGGGCTGGGTGATTTCACGGCACAATGGCTCAAGCCGTTCGGAGACATCTTCGTGAACCTTTTGAAGTTCATCATCGTGCCCGTCGTGCTTTTGTCCATGATCCAGGGCATTGTCTCCATGAACGACATGAAAAAGGTCGGTGCCGTCGGCTGGAAGACGGTAGCCTTTTTCCTTTGCACCACGGCCATCGCCTGCATCATCGGACTGATCTTTGCGAATATTTTCCGCGGCGCGGGGCTGTTCCCGGATCTTTCTGCAGAACTGGGATCGGCAGAGTATGAGGCAAGGGAATATGCGGGGCTGATGAGCACCATCGTGGCATTTTTCCCGACGAACATGTGGGATGCGTTTTTGAATGCCAACATGCTGCAGGTCATCGTGATCTCACTCCTCTTCGGCGGCTCCATCATTGCGGCCGGTGAAAAGGCAAAACTCGTCAAGGACTTCGTGGATTCCGCCTATTCCGTCATCGAAAAATTGATGGGCTTCGTGATCAGCTTATCCCCCATCGGCGTCTTTACCTATATGGCCTGGGTGGTGGCGACGCAGGGCGCGAATATCATCGGTTCTTTGGCACTCGTCATCCTCTGCGCGTACTGTGGCTATGTCGTGCACGCCGTTCTTGTATACTCCATGGCAGCAAAGAGCTTTGCGGGGATCAGCCCCATTGAATTCTTTAAGAAGGCATCTCCGGCCATGGTCTTTGCGTTTACTTCCACGTCTTCCGCAGCAACACTCCCCATCTCCGAGGAGTGTGCCAGAGATCTCGGCGCGGATAAGGACATCGCTTCCTTCGTGCTTCCGCTCGGAGCGACGATCAACATGGACGGCACGGCGATCTATCAGTGCGTGGCAACGGTCTTCCTTGCCACCTGCAGCGGCATGAATCTGACCATCGGCCAGATGGTTGTCATTGTCGTTACGGCTACGCTGGCGTCGATCGGCACCGCCGGTGCACCGGGTGCCGGCATGATCATGCTGGCGATGGTTCTGGAAGCGCTCGGGATCCCGGTCGCTTACATCGGACTCATCGTTGCGGTCGACAGACTCTTCGACATGGGCCGTACGTGCCTGAACGTCACCGGCGATATCGCCTGCTCCGCCTGTGTGACCAAATGGCAGTCCGCAAAATAAGACCTTCTCAATGACGAAAAGGAGCCACTTTCCTCAGGGAGAGTGGCTCCTTTTTTAGGGGGCGGGACCACTTTCCTCAGGGATAGTGGTTCCTTTTCTTTGTTTACTTAGAAGGGGCCGTAGCCGATGCGAACGGCGATGGCCAGGAAGATGAAGGCGATGATCCACCAGATAAAGAACAGCGGAGCCAGGTACTTCATCCACTTTCTGAAGGAGATGCCGCCGCACATGGCAAGGGCTGCGAGGATCTCGCCGCCGGTCGGCGCCATGACGTTGGTAAATGCGTCGCCCATCTGATAGGCGAGGACGGCAGTCTGTCTCGTCAGACCGAGCATATCGGCAAGGGGCGCCATGATCGGCATGGTGATCGCCGCCTGTCCGGAGCCCGAAGGAACGAGCACGTTAAAGAGGTCCTGTACGATGAACATCCCAATGGCGGCAACGGTAGAAGAAAGACCGTTCAAAACGCTCGCCAGGCCGTGGATGATCGGATCCATGATGGAAGCGTCCTGCAGCAGCACGATGATGGCGTTGGCAAGACCGATCATGATGCAGGGGAAGAGCATGTCCTTGCATCCGACCATGAATTCGTCACAGATCCTGCTCGGGCTTAAGCCGCCGACGAGACCGCCGATGATGCCGATGGCTAAGAAGATGGCAGCCAGCTCGTCGATGTAATAGCCCTGGGTGATGATGCCCCAGACCGTGAAGGCAAGGCCGAGGATAAAGATGACAAGGACGGCTTTCTGACGACCGGTCAGAGGTTCCACGGAGTCGACGTCATAGGCGACATTCTGTGCGGTGACTCTGTCGATCTCATAGGTAGAGCTTAACTGCGGGTTCTTTTTGACGCGCTGCGCGTGCCACATGACATAGCAGATGCTGGCGGTTAACAGCGTGATGAATAAGACAACGCGAAGGCCCATGCCGGAGAACATCGGAAGGCCCGCGATCCCCTGCGCAACGCCGGTGGTGAAGGCATTGGTGATGGCGCCGCCGTAGCCGCTGGCAGCGGCACAGAAAATAATACCGACGGCGGTCAGCGAGTCAAAGCCCATCGAGAGGCAGACAGCGAGAACAAGCGGCACAAAGGCCAGGAATTCTTCAAAGTTGGCACAGAACGCCGAACCGCAGCCGAAGACAATCATGGTGACGGGGATCATGAGAAGCTCCCGCCCCTTCATGGCCCGGACGACGTTGGCCATCCCGTTATTGATGGCGCCGGTGGCATTTAAGATGGCAAACATGCCGCCGATGATCAGCAGGAAGAAAATGATGTAGGCGGCGTTCTGCATGCCCAGCGTCACAGACATCAACAGGAAGAACGGTGTGGTGGGATTCCGGTCTACCGCATGATAGCTGTCGGGATCGACGAGCTCGCGCTCCGTGACCTCATCATACACGCGGTCGTAGCTGCCGGCGGGAATGATGTAGGACAATACCGCAACGATCAGCAGGATGACGACCAAAAACAGCATCGGGTTAATGGCTTTCAATGTTTTGCTTTCTTGTTTGTTTTCCATACTATCTCCTTTTCTGTTTTAATTTTTCCCTCATTTGAATCTATATTCAGCGGATGGCAGAAAGCACCGCACAAAGATAGGTATATTCCTTACGCACCGATGAGATCTCGAGCGTTTCGGAAGGAGAGTGAAAGTCTCTCATGTTCGGGCCTAAAGAGACGGCATCCAGGCCTTTTTTGGTTTCGAAAAAGCAGCCGACTTCAAGCCCCGCATGGACGACCAGAAATGCCGGAAGCGTCTGAAACAGCTTCTGATAAACGCTGCCGCAGAGGCTGCGAAGCGGAGAGTCCTTGCGGTAATCCCAGCTGGGATAGGCATTGGAAAAGGTGCAGGTTCCGCCAAGGAGCACGGCCAGGCGCTCCATCCTCTCAAACAGATAGGTCCGCAGGCTTTCCCTTGCGGAACGGATCTCCAGCACGAGATGCAGTCCGTTTTCGTCCAGGTAGACTTCGCCCAGGTTGTCGGAAGTATCGACCACGCCTTCAAAGACCTCACTCATCTGGTAAATGCCGTCCGGGATCAGTGTCAGGACAGAAAGAACGGGCGCGGGAGAGATCCCCTGTGAGGGCGCTTCTTCCGAAGACGAAAGAGAAACGGACAGACTCTCGCCGGAATCCGGCAGTTCGTTTCGAACGGTCTCTTCAAAGAGAGAGAGACAACGGGTAAGCGCTTCCACGTCCTTTTTGTCCGCAAAGAGGACGGCGGAGGCATCTCTTGGGATCGCCAGCCGGAAGGATCCGCCCTTTATGCTGTGCAAAAGGATGGGGGATTCTTTTTCCAGGGCCGTCAGTGCGCGGGCAAGCAGAATGTTGGCATTGCCGCGTCCGCGGTGGATGTCTTCTCCGGAGTGGCCGCCCTTTAAACCGGCGACCCGCAGCGTAAGTGCCTGCCACCCGGCGGGGACGGGCCGGGCGGCTGTGGGCAGATGAAAGTCTACCTGCATGCCGCCGCAGCTTCCGCACAGGATCTCGTCGTCTCTGACATGGTCCAGATTGATCAGGATGTTTGCATTCATTTCGGAAGTGTCAAAATGTTCCGCACCGGAAAGATCTTCTTCTTCCATGGTGGTGAACAGTGCTTCCAGAGGAGGGTGCGAAAGCGTGTCATCTTCCAAAAGGGCCATGATGAGGGCGACGCCGATACCGTTGTCCGCGCCCAGTGTCGTTTTGCCGCCGGTGGAAAGGAAGTCGCCTTCGATCACCCATTCGATGGGATCTTTTGTAAAATCGTGGACGACACCCTCCGCCTTCTCACAGACCATGTCCATATGGGCCTGGAGACAGACGGCCGGCGCATTTTCGTAACCCGGCGAAGCCGGTTTTTTGACAAATACATTGAGAGAGGCGTCCTGCTTCGCATCCAGATGAAGATCCTTTGCAAAGCGAAGAAGATAGTCGCTGATCGCCTGCTCGTTCCCGCTGCCGTGCGGGATGTTGCAGATCTCACGGAAGTGGTAGAATACGCGCTCCTTTGTCAGTTCTCTGATTTCTTCTTTCATGGCATCTCCTTATTTCGCGTTTTCAAGAAGGTAGTCAAACAATACGAAGAATCTGCGGTCGTGTTCCTTAACGTTCAGAGAGGAACCTTTCTTGGCCGCTTCGAAAATGAAATGCTGGTGTGCCGCAATGATCAGTTCCTGTGTGACATCGGCCTTTTTCGGATCGATGAAGCCGTCCTTCACCATCTCGGATACGATGACCTTGTCGCGCTCGACCATCGTTCCGGCGACAAGGAGCTGCCGCATGTTTTCCGGAAGGCCGTCAAGTTCTTCGGGAAACAGTTCGTAATAGTACGTCTCAAGGACCTTTCCGAGAGACTCGCTGTGCGGTCCGAAGAACAGGTTGTGGAAGATGTCCGGATATTGAAACGCTTCTTTATTGAAGCAGCGGTAGACCGTCCGGAACTGCTCAAGAGAATTCATGTCCCGTGTGATCTTCTTTGATAAGGAAAGAACATAGTCCCGCAGATAGCAGACGGAACCAAAGAGCGTCAGGTGAGAGAGATCATCAAAATAATTGTAGATCGTGGCGCTGTTATAACCGGCCTCCGAGGCGATCTTGCGAATGGAAAGGCTCTCAAGCCCCTCGTTCTGGATCAGATCTTTCGTGACCTCCACAAAGTCGATCATGTTGCGCTTGCGCCGCGGCGCCAGGGTTCCCTTAGATATTTGTTCTTTCATGGCTGCCTCCGTCATTGTAAAAAAAATGCCGTTCCGATAAGATGTAGAAGGTAAAAGCACAAGACAATTGACAAAATCTAATCATGATTATATTATAATCGCGATTAGGTTTCAAGGTGTATTTCTGTACAATAGTGAGGGATCATTTTTGACAAAACCGCGTATCTCGGGAGAAATACTCGTTTTTTTGGGGGCTGTCTGCTGGAGCCTGAACTCTCCTTTAGTCAAATATCTGACGCTGGACTCGCTCCTGATCTGCGGCCTGCGTTCCGTCATCGCGGCGGTGGCGCTGCTTGCCTTTATCCGACCGAAGAAACTGAAGTTTGACGGCTGGATGCTTCTGTACGTGATCAGTTACGCGGCAGTGTGCCTGAGCGTCATCGTCTCCCTTACCATGACATCAGCCCCGATCGCCATCGGCATGCAGTATACGGCGACCGTCTGGCTCTTTTTAGCAGCCTGCATCAGGACAAAGCGCTTTGACGGACGTGCCTTCCTGCCGGTTCTGGTCATCATGATCGGCGTGATCTTTTTTATGATGTCGGGGACGGACGCGAAGAGCAATACGGGAAATCTGATCGCGCTCTCCGAAGGCGTTTTCTTTGCGCTGATGACGGTCAGCTCTAAGAAGGCGGGCGGAGAGAATCCGCTCGGACTGACAGCGATCGCCAACATTTTTACGGGGATCATCGTGTTTGTGCTGTTTCCGTCAGTGGCTTCCGGGATCCCTGCCATGACGGGAAGAGACTGGATCGTGATGCTGATCCTCGGCGTGGTCCAGGTCGGTTTCGGATACGGCTTATACAACATGGGCGTACAGAAGGTCAGCCCGCAGAAGGCCTCGATCCTGGCGCTGTGGGAAATGATCCTGGGTCCCGTGTGGGTAGCGATCTTCCTGAGAGAGTATCCTTCGATCCCGGTGCTGATCGGCTTTACGATCGTCCTGATCGGGATGGTCCTGGATGCGAGGAGGAAGAAGCCGTCCGTAGCACAAGCGGAAGAAGCGGCGTGACGGCAAAGAAGATCAGCGTGTAACGCAGAAGATAGGTCGGCCCTAAAAGCAGGGTCAGGAAATAGGCAAAAAGCGGGAGGAAGAAAAACAGGACCCGCTTTTTTTGTTGTCCGAAACAGAAGACGTACAGTGCGCAGAAGGCAAGCACCCAGACATAGAATGCGGGCGCAAACAGAAGAGACACGACGGGGATCTCCTGCTGGAAGCGCTCGATCGAGAGCTTCCGGTAGAAGCGGTCGATCGCGGGGAGGAAGCTCGTGCGCACGCCCGGCGCTTCGACTTCGTATCCGAAGTAGGAACTGTCCGTATACGTAAAGGTGAAAACGGTGTTGCCCTCATAGACGTTGATGACGGCAAACGGATACCAGTTGCCGTAGGAGGTCAGCAGCCAGGCATTGAGATAACTGACCGGATGCTGCTTTCCGACGGAGAACCACAGCTTCAGGAACGAGGAAGGATCCTCGTGATAGGCGTCATTTCGAAAATGGATCTTTACGCCGTCCGAGAGACGGGGCTTGTAAGAAGAAAGCGCTTCTTCCGGCAGATACTTTTTCAACAGGACGGCTTCTTCCCCGGAAAAACTCTCCGGGATCTCTGCATAGGTCCGTGTCAGCTGCATGATGGGCACGGTCAGCATTTCCTGTCTGGCGGAGTCATCGGCATCGGTCGCTGCAATGAGTACCCGGTTTCCGGCTTCGTAAATGAGAAGCGGAAGGAAGATAAGGAGCAGGAGCCGGAAGAGCTCCCGCGGCTGCCTGCGGAATTTTCGGATCGCATAGAGACCGAAGAAAAAGACGAATACGAGAAAGGCATAGACGGCATTGCGGCGGTAGAACAGCATGCCGGCTGCGCCGATGACAAACAGGGCGACATCCAGCTTCTTATGCAGGAAGGCTTCTCCCTCGTCCAGCAGTTTCAAAAGCTGTACGAGCAGCAGCAAAAAGAAGGCCGTAAAGAGGCCGTCTTTGGCGGAACACAGGGTAAACATCACCACCGGCGGAAAGACGCCGAAGAAGAAAAAGGAGAGGATGCGGAAACTCCTGCGCACGCCCCGCTGATAAAGGAAGGTCAGAACGTACGCATAAACCAGAAGAATCAGCAAAGCCTGCAGCCCGATGTAGACGGCGATGCCGGCATTCCAGCTGCCCGTCGCCTTATGGACGCCTGCCACGGTGCCGCCCATCGTAAGCACATGAAGAAGCGGGTGATGGGTCGTAAAGGTGCGGGTCAGGACCGCGTTCAGTTCATCGGAGGCGTCGTAAACGAAAAAGCCCGGATACACACCCAGAAAAACGGGAAGGTGGGTAAGGACGAGACCGAGGTATGTTTTCAGGAAATAAGGAAGGGTAGCCTTCGAAACGGCAGGGTTCTCTTCCTGCAGGAGCCTGTGATGCACAAGGCGCAAAAGAAAAGCGGTGATAAAAAAGGTCAGGAGGACTGCTGCTGCAAAAAGAAGCAGGGTCCGGGGAGCCGGCACGGAAAGATAGCCGTCCTTTTCCAGCGCGTATCCCGCAAAGAGCGCAATGGAAAACAAAACGCTGAAGAGGAAGAATCCGAACGGTTTTCTTTTCATGCTGCAAGTCCTCCCGTTGCTCTTCCTATACTATAGCAGAGAAGAAAGGCGAGAACATCGACCGCAACGATGGTGGAACCGACCGGTGTGCCGGCAAGGATCGAAATGACGATCCCGAAGAAGGCACAGAACACCGATAAAACCGCGGAGCTGACGGTGACCATGCGGAAGCTTTTGAACAGGCGCATGGAAGACAGCGCCGGAAAGATCACCAGCGCGGAGATCAGAAGGGAGCCGACCAGGTTCATCGCCAGGACGATGATCACGGCGATGACAACGGCGATGAGAAGATTGTAGGAATCGGTTCTCATGCCGGTCGTCCTGGAAAAATCTTCGTCAAAGGTAACGGCAAAGATCTTGTTGTAAAAGAGAATAAAGATGGCAAGGACGACGACGGACAAAACCACGCAGAGAACGACTTCCCTGCCGGAGAGGGTCAGGATGGAAGTCGAGCCGAAGAGCGTGCTGCAGACATCTCCGGACAGGTTGGAGGAAGTCGAAAACAGGTTCATCAGAAGATAACCGAGCGCAAGAGAAGCAACGGAGATCATGGCAATGGCCGCGTCACCCTTGATCTGTGTGCGCGCACCGGTACGAAGCAGGAGGATGGCGCTGAGGATCGTGACCGGCAGGACGAGGAGCATCTCGTTCGTGAGGTTGAGGACGCTTGCGATCGCGATGGCGCCGAAGGCCACGTGCGAGAGGCCGTCGCCGATAAAGGAAAAGCGCTTCAGGACGAGCGTCACCCCGAGCAGCGAAGAACAGAGCGCGATGAGGACGCCGACGATGAGCGCGTAGCGCACAAACGGGTATTCCAGGTAGAGGAACAGTTTTTCGATCATTTATTGTAAACCGCCTTTCTGCTGCGTAAGGAAGAATCTGCCGACTTCACTTTCCACGTATTCCTCCGTCGTCCCGAAAAAGACGGTGTTTCCGATGTGGAGGATATGAGAGGAATAGGTGACGGCGGCGCCGATGTCGTGAGAGATCATGATAATGGTAATGCCGTCTTTGTTCAGGTCTTTGATCAACTGATACATTTCCGCCGTGACCATGGGATCAAGGCCCGCCACGGGTTCATCGAGAAGAAGGATCTTGCCGGTCGCGCAGAGTGCCCTTGCAAGAAGGACGCGCTGCTGCTGTCCGCCGGAGAGTTCCCGGTAGCAGCGGCGGGACAGATGAGCGATCCCCATCCGCTCGATGTTCTTTTTCGCGAGTTCTTTTTCCGACCGGTTGTAGAACGGCCTAAGCCCCAGGCGACCCTGAAAACCGGAAAGGACGATCTCTTCGACGGAAGCCGGAAAATCTTTTTGCACAAGGGTCTGCTGCGGAAGGTAGCCGATATCGCCTTCCTTCAATTCCTCTCCGGTCAGGATCTCGCCGTGCAGCGGCTCCTGCAGGTGAAGCAGCGTCTTCATCAGCGTGGTTTTTCCGGAGCCGTTTTCTCCCACCACACACAGATAGTCTCCTGCGTTCACGATGAAGTTCAAATGTTCTGCGATCGCCTGCCCGTCGTATCCGAGAGAGAGATCTTTGACCGTCAGTAATGCCATGTTCAGTTCTCCTGTCCGAGCGCTTCCTGAATGACGCGCAAATTGTTTTCCATGATCGAGAGATAGGACGCTCCGTATTCCGCGTCGTGCGCCGTGGTGGACTGCATGGAGTCGAGCGTAAGGATCTTCTGGTCTTTTTTCGTGGTTGCCTGCACGATCGTTTCGGCGATCTTTCCGTCGCCGCCTTCGATCGTAAGAACTGCCGGCAGGCTCAGCGCATCCGTTTTTTCCGCCAGGAACACAACGGTTTCAAAACTTGCCTCGGTCTCGGCAGAGCACCCCGCAAAGGCGGCGTAGTAGGAGAGGCCGTAATCCTCCGTCAGATAGCGGAAGGGAAAGCGGTCTCCGAACAGGAGCGTTTTGCCTTCGGCGGCAGCGACCATATCCGCATACTGCTGATCGAGGGCGGCAAGAGAAGCAATGTAAGCTTCCGCGTTTTCGCGGTACACGGCTTCGTTTGCGGGATCCATCGCGGCGATCGCCTTTTCGATCTCTTCCACAAGGACCATGGCATTCTTCAGAGAAAGCCAAACATGCTCGTCATACTCCGCGTGTTCCTCATCGTGGTCATGGTCTTCGCCGGAGGGATCTTCATGCTCTTCCTCATGCTCATGGTCGTGGTCCTCCTCCTGCATCCCCTCCACCAGTTCTTCTTCTTTCACACGCTCGCCAAGGAGGTCCAGCAGATTCAGAACGATCATGTTTTCGTTTACTTTTTCCTGCAGCGCATCCTGCACCCATTCTTCCGATTCTCCTCCGACATAGAGAAAGAGATCGCAGGTGGAGATCTTTAAGATGTCTTCCGCCGCCGGCTGAAAGCTGTGCAGATCGACGCCGGCGTCGAGAAGGAAGGTGGTCGTGATGCCGGCCGGGTTTTCACCCAGCACGTTTCTGACCCAGTCGTATTCCGGGAAGATCGTGGTAACGATATGGAGAGAATCTCCTTCTTTCCCGGCAGCCGCATCCGGGGCAGAGCCCGCAGTGTTTCCGCAGCCGCCGAGTGTCAGGAGAATAAAAAGCATGGCCGACAGTATTCCGATGATTCTTTTCATAATAACCTTTCTAATTCTGATCAGAGGATCCCGCAGGGGCGTCACCGGAGGAGAGAGCCTTTCGGCATTCCTCGCAGATCCCGTAAAACACGGTCCGCAGCGGATCCAGCTGGAAGTGGTGCTCGCCGGAAAGATGATCCTTGATCGCCTCCAGCTCATCACAGTGCAGATGGATCAGCTTCCCGCACTTCTCACATTTGCAGTGAAAGCAGACCTCGCCTTCCTCGTGGGCGTCTTTGCCTACGTATTCAAAACAAGCCGGCGAGTTGCTGTCGATGATGTACTTGTTGACCAGACCCTCGTCCACGAGAGACTCCAGCTGCCGGTAAACGGTAGCCTGTCCGATGGACGCGCCCTGTTTCCTGAAGTATTCGCAGACGTCGCTGGCGGTAATGTGTCCCCCCGACGCAGCCTGCAGGTAGGAAAGCAGGATCTCACGCTGTTTGGTCTTGTATTTCGGTCGTATATTCACACGAAGCCTCCTCTCAAAATATGAGAACAGTTCTCAATTATAAAGGAAGGAGGAGGGACTTGTCCAGCAATTTGAGAATTATTTTCAAATTCAAAAGACCTTGTAAAGAAAAGAAAAACATGGTATCCTAATTGTGGACAAGAAATGTCAACAATAGCAGGGGGAGAAAAAAGATGATCCAGATATTTGACAAGGTACGTATCAAAGAAAACGGAAAACTCGCCAAGGTACTGGATATCGTGCCGATCTACGGCGGATTTGAAAAGCCGCGCTACCTCGTGGAGCTCATTGACTGGCCGGAGGGCGCGACTCTGCAGGACATTATTTTCGATTACGCGTTAGAGGACCTGGAAGAGGTTTAAAAAAAGGATGGTGGTTCCTTTTTTTTAGTCTACTTCCACTTCTTCTGACGATTCTTTCTCTTCGTGGTATTCCTGTTCCGTATTGACGTTCCAGACGTTGCTGCGGTCCGTGGTTCCCGCGAGGATGTCTTTGACGGCCTCGAAGGCGGTGCACATCGAGTGGTCGATGTTGTTGTAGCGGTGCTGGCCGTTGCGGCCGACACAGAAGAGGTTCGGAATGGAATCCAGATACGTCCGGAGCTCATCCATCTGCGCATAGGTATCGAAGTAGGCGGGATAAGCCTTCTTCACGCGCTCCACGTGATAGTCCATGACGTCTTCTTCCTTGTCGATCAGGTGAATGGTGATCATCTCGCGGATCCCGAGTTTTGCAAACTCCTCATCCGTCATGCTCCAGAGGGCGTCGCCCTCGTTGCAGAAGTATTCCAGTCCCATCCAGACGGTATGCTCGAGATCGCGGATCAGGTAGGGAGACCAGTTGTTGTAGATCTGGAAACGGCCCATCTGCACGGTGCGGTCATGGACGTAGACCCAGTTGTCGGGCACGATGTTGCCGACCGTCTTGAATTTCGTCTTATTCTCCAGATTCAGATGCGGGATCAGCACGCCCACGGTCATGTAGTCGCGGTAGGGGAGGCCTGCCGCAATGGCGGCCGGTCCTTCCGGCACGTCGTTCATGCCGGCGACGAGGTCTTTGATCGGCATGGAGCTGATGACGATATCGCCCTCCATCGTGACCTCCTGCCCGTTCTGCTCATAGCTTACGCCGGTCAGTTTGTTGTCACCGTCCTTGTGGATCTTTGTGACTTTGGCACCGGTTAAAATGGTGCCGCCCTTTTTGCGGATCTCTTCCGCGGTGACGTCCCAGAGTTGTCCCGGGCCGAGCTTCGGATAGCTGAATTCTTCGATCAGGGAAGTCTCGACCTTACGGTCCTTTTTCCCAAACTGCTTCGCGATCGCGTTCGTCAGAACCGCCATCACGGATACGCCCTTGACGCGCTGCGCGCCCCAGGAAGGGTCGATCTGGCTGGGATGGCGTCCCCAGAGATTCTCCGTGTAGTGTTCAAAAAACATGGAATACAGCTTCTTGCCGAAGCGATTGATATAGAAGTCTTCCAGGGACTTCTCCTCGCGCTTGAAGAGCATCGCCTTCAGATAGGAAAAACCGGCGACGATGGTGGTCAAAAGCCCCATGTTGGAGAAGGTCTCCGGCTTTAAGGAGATCGGATAATCAAAAAACTTGCGGTTGAAGAAGATGCGGGAAACGCGGTTCCGGCGGAGCATGACCCGGTCTTCCGTCTGCGGATCGGGACCGCCTGCGGTCAGTGTCACGTTTCTCTGCAGAAGCAGATCGTCCATCGAGGGAGCGCCCTGCCTGGGGAGCATGTGATCCCACCACGCATTGACTTCCGGGACCTTGGTGAAGAAACGATGCCCGCCCATATCCATGCGGTTGCCGTTGTGCTCGACCGTGCGCGAAATGCCGCCGAATTTTTCGGATTCTTCGAAGACGACGACCTCATATTCGTCTGACTTTGTCAGAAGCTCGTATGCCGCTGTCAGTCCTGCCGGTCCGCCGCCGATGATCAATGCCTTTTTCATGGTGATCCCCTCGTGATCTGTTTTATGAGTTGTCGGTTTTATACACACAAAAAACAAAGGGCGATGGTCTGCCTACCCTATATCTAGAGTTTAACACAGCAAAATGTCTATGTATAGACAGAATACCGCCCATAGGCTAAACTGGAGAAAGAATAAAAACGTGGAAAGGACGGCGGTTTTAAGGTATGCCGGCTTTGTTAAAGTTAACGGTTTTATTCATATGGCTGGTAGGGGTACCGGTCCTGTCGGGCATCCTCCCCTGCCTGATTTTGCCTGCGGAAAAAAGGACGTTTGCAAGACTTTGCATCACAGGCTTCCTTGTGCATTTCTTCTTATTTGAAGTGACGGGGATCCCGGTCCTTCTGTTCACATGGCTGGGAGACTTTGCGCTTTTATCGCTCGTGTTTGAAGCCCTGTGCGCGCTGCTCCTGTTCGGGGCCGTCTTCGTCATGGTCAAAAAAAGAGACGGCTTTGTGCCCGACGCAAAAATATGGAAAAAACCGGAGACGGAGCCTACGGCGCTGATCCTGACGGCCGCCTTCGCGGGCCTGTTGTTCTTTGTATTGTATATGTCTTATACGCGGGCTTCCTTTGACGGGGACGATGCCTATTATGTGACGCAGTCGGTCCTCACCTGGCAGACAGAGACGATGTACCGCTACCTTCCCTATACGGGCATCACGACGGAGGTGGATTTCCGCCATGCGCTCGCGATGTTTCCCATGTGGATCGCGCATGCAGCCAGGGCGTCTCAGACGCACCCGACAATCGTCGCGCACAGCTTTATCCCCCTCGTGTTCATCCCGCTGACCCTGCTCGTATACCTGGAAATCGCAAGGGCCCTTTTTAGCGCACAGAACAGGACGATGCTCTCCGACAGAAGGCTTTCCGCCTTTATGGTCATCGTGATGACGCTGATCCTGTTCGGGAACACCTCCATCTATACCCCGGAGACCTTCCTGTTGACAAGGACCTGGCAGGGAAAGAGCCTGCTTGCGAACTTCGTCCTTCCCTGCGGGATGCTCGCCCTCCTGTGGATGGCACAGGCAAGGGAAAAGGAAGAGAGGCGGTTCGTTTCCGTGTTTCTGTTTTTGCTTGCGGGGGCGTCGGGCCTCTTTACGTCCATGGCGCCGGCCCTGTTGATCGCGCTTGTGTGCGCGGGGAGTCTCGCGGTCATGGGGGTCAGATGGAAAGAAACGGGAGAGAAAAACGTCCGCGTCCTTTGGGAGATGATCTTGCCGCTTCTTCCGGCCGCGATCTACCTGATCCTGTTTTTTGTGCTGCGGTAAAGGATGTGCTGACAGAGAATGAGAGAGATTTTATCCATCCTTCAACTGTATAATGCGGACCGGTGGCTCCTCCTGTTTTATGCGGCGGCGCTGCTGTTCCTGCTCTGGAAACGGAAAGACACCAAAAGTGTTGTGCTGCTTGGGATCTTTCCGCTGGTGATCTTTGCGTTCTTTCTGTTTCCGGTAAGCTTCACGATCTATCGGAAGCTGGATGGGCCGGAGACCTATTACCGGCTGGCGTGGATGATGCCGATGACGGCGACGATCGCCTATGCGTCCGTGCTGCTTGCGCAGCAGGCGGAAAAGACGGCCAAAGAAGGAAGGGGGAAGAGGTTCGAAGGGACGGAGACGATCCTTGTCCTCCTCGTCTGTGTGATCCTCATCGCTTCCGGCGGACGATACACCTACAACAACATCCACATCACGCCGGCCGAGAACCGTCTGCACCTGCCGCAGACCGTCATCAACCTCTGCGACTACATCGAATCGCAGGCAGACGGCAGCAGGAATATCCAGGCGGCTTTCCCGAGCGAGCACGTGCATTACGTCAGACAATACACCACACACATCCGCCTCTCCTTCGGACGCGAGATGATGGTGGAGCGCTGGGGATTTGAAAACCCGGTCTATGCGGAGATGGAAGAGAAGGAAACAATCGACGCGGAAAAACTCGCGGAGGCGCTGCTGGCGGATGAGTGCCGGTTCGTGGTCTTAAATGCGGCCAAACCGATCGACGGCGCGCTGGAGGAGTACGGCTATGAAAAGCTGGTGCTCTTGGACGGCTACTACGTATATAAGAATGAGGACATTCCCATAGCATGAAGATCACGTTTCACTTAAACTGCCTGGAACAGGGCGGTGCGGAGCGGGTGGTGACAAACCTCTCCGATGCGCTTGTTCATAAAGGGCATGAAGTACATATCGCCACGGAATGGATCGGGGAAAACGAGTTTACGCCCGACAGCCGGGTGAAGCGTTTTGTGGTCGGGCTGAAGGAAGACGAGGAGAAGAAGAGCCGCGTCGGAAAGTTCTTCCGCCGGATCCGTTCTCTGAAAGAGTATATGCAAAAGGAAAAACCGGATGTCCTCGTGGCCTTCGGGCAGCGGGCCAATTACCGGGCGCTCATGGCGGAAAAAGGGACTGACGTCCCGGTCGTCTTTTGCGTCCGGACGAATCCGGTGGGCAATTATGACCGCTTTACGGACAGGATCCAGAACAGGCTCCTTTTTCCGAGGGCGGCAGGGGCCGTGTTTCAGACGTCTGAGCAGCGGGACTTTTTCAAACCGCACTGCCCGGAGAATGCGACCGTCATCTTAAATCCGGTGGCAAAAAAATATGTGGACGTTCCCGCTCCCGCACAGAGGGAAAGAAGCGTGGTGCAGTCGGCCAGACTCGTGGACTTTAAGAATCAGCCGATGCTCGTGCGGGCCTTTTGCAGGGTGCACGAAAAGCATCCGGACTATGTGCTGAAGATCTACGGCGGAGACTCCTTCGACGGAACAAGAGAGATCCTGGAAGCCCTGATCCGGGAGAGGAAGGCGGAAGACTTTGTGTTTTTGATGGGAGCGTCAGACGCCCTCGAGAAAGAACTGGTGAAGGGAAGCGTGTTTGCCTTTTCTTCAGACTGGGAGGGACTTCCCAACGCCCTGATCGAAGCCATGGCGCTCGGCCTGCCGGTTGTGGCGACGAACTGTCCGTGCGGGGGCCCTGCGGAGCTGATCACCCACGAAGAGAACGGACTGCTTGTTCCGATCATGGATGAGGAGGCAATGGCGGACGGGATCTGCCGTCTGATCGAAGACCCCGCGCTTGCGGGGAGACTTGGGGAAGCGGCCCGGAAGATCACGGAGCGCACCGGAGAAGACGTGATCGTAAAGCAGTGGGAGACCTACCTGACGGAAGTGGTCGCCCGTTACAGAGAAAAGCAGAAATAGAAAGACGGGAGAATACAGTGTTTTCATTTGACGATTACAGAAAGATCATTGCGCTGATCAAGGAGAGCGGCAGGGGTTGTACCTACCGGGAAGCGCTGGAGCGGGACGACTTTATCCTGATGCGGCACGACGTGGAATACTCTGTGGAGAGAGCGTTCGCACTGTCGGAAGTCGAAACGGAGATGGGCTTTTCTTCGTACTTCTTCTTCCAGTGGACGAACAATTCCTACAACATCCTTTCGAAAAAAAACAGGGATCTGCTGACGATCATGCATGACAGGGGACAGCACATCGGCCTGCATTTTGCGCTGAACGGGATGACCGACATGGAAGTCGTGCGCGACCGCATTCGGCAGGAGATCATGATGCTTGGCAATATGCTGGGCTTTCCGGTGGATACGTTTTCGATCCACCGGCCTTCTAAAGAGGTGCTTGCGGAGAACATCAAGTTTCCGGATCTGTTGAATGCGTACCAGGACGAGTTCTTCACGTTTGCGCCGGACGCGGGACCGGAGTCCGACCTGGCCGTCAAATATCTTTCAGACGCAAACCACATCTGGCGGTACGGCTATCCGGATGAGGAGACGATCGCCTCGCACCGGAAGATCCAGATCCTCGCGCACCCCTTCGCGTGGACGAAGGAGGGGTATGACAATAAAGAAAATTTCCGCACGCTCCTGGAGGAAAAATACGCGGAGCTGTTTGATTCCGTGGACAGGGAGTGCAAGGACTTTCAGGAATACCGGGAAGAGCTGGAGCGTGTTCCCATGGTGTATAAAACGGAGCAAAAAGCGTGAAGAAGATCTGCCTTTTTATCAGTTCTCTTCATAAGGCGGGCGCGGAGCGCGTGATGGTGCAGATCGCGGAGCACCTTGCCGCGCAGGGGGTAGAGGTCACCCTCGTGACGCAGACGGACGACCGGGACGCGCCGGACAGCTTCCGCGTGTCCGACACCATCAGACGCCGGTTTTCCGACCTGACAAAAGAAGAGATCACGAAGAGCAGGCTGCGGAACTTCCTTCGCCGGTACCGGAAACTGCAGAAGATCTGGGAAGAAGAAAGACCCGATCTCATCCTGTCCTTCATCGGCAAGAACAACGTCATGGCCATTCAGACGGCGAAGAAGACAGGGATCCCCGTCGTAGCGGCTGTCCGGGGAAATCCGGCGCTCGAATACGAGGACGCCCTGACAAGAAAGGCCGCACTTTCCCTGTTTCCGAAGGCCGCGGGCATCGTGGTGCAGACGAAAGAAGGCCGCACCTTCTTTCCGGAAAGCATTAGGAAGAAATGCGTTATCTTTCCGAATCCAATCGAGGAGAGTTTCTGTAAAGAAAAAGAGACCCGTGACCGGAAAAAAGACATTGTATGTGTCGGCAGGATCGATGAAAACAAGAACCAGCGCATGCTGCTTCATGCCTTTACGGAGCTGCAGGACGAGTTTTCGGATTACCGTCTCTGCTTTTACGGAACAGGCCCCATGATGGAGGAACTGCAAAAGGAAGCAGAGGCATCGGGACTGAAAGAGCGTGTACTGTTTGCCGGACACCGGGATGACATCGCCGAAGCGATCAGAGACGCTTCCGCCTTTGTCCTGCCGTCGGATACGGAAGGAATGCCGAACGCGCTGTTGGAAGCGATGGCGCTGGAGCTTCCCGTGATCGCGACCGACTGTCCCTGCGGCGGTCCGCGGGATCTAATCGAGGATAGGAAAAACGGTCTCCTGATTCCAGTGCGCGACAAGGACGCGCTCAGGGAAGCGCTCCGCTTTGTGCTGACGCATCCGGAGGAAGCGCGGAAGATGGGCAAAGAAGCGGGGAGGGTCAGAGATCGGTTTGCGCCGGAAAAGGCGCTTAAGGCATGGAGTGACTATCTGCGGGAAACGGCAGACGGATACGGAAAGAATACGAACACAGACTGAGAAGGCAGGAGGAAGAGATACATGTGCGGGATAGCCGGTTTGATCCGATACGGCAGCAGGTCGGAAGAAAATATTGAGCGCATGAAGAAGCGCATGGTGCACCGCGGTCCGGATGCGGAAGGGACCTGGCATAACGAAGAAAAGGACGTGTGGTTCGGCCACAGAAGGCTTGCGATCCTGGATCTCACGGAGACCGGGGCACAGCCCATGACCTCGAGAAGCGGCAAAAAGACCATCGTCTACAACGGCGAGATCTACAATTATCTTACGCTGAAGGAGGCGCTGAAGGCGCACGGTGTGGACAGCTTCCGCGGCGGATCGGATACCGAAGTCATCCTGGAGGCCTTTGACACTTTAGGGTACGAAGAAACGCTTAGGCAGATGAAGGGGATGTTCGCCATCGCGGTCTATGAGCACGATACCGGAGACATTTACCTGATGCGGGACAGGGTCGGAGAGAAGCCGCTCTACTACGGGTTTGTGGGCGACGCGTTTGCGTTCGCGTCCGAGATCGGCTGCATCGCGGAGATCGAAGGCTTTTCCAATCCGATCCACAAGGAAGTGCTGCCGATCTATTTTTCGCACGGGTATATTCCGGCGCCTTATACCATTTACGAAGGGATCCGTAAGCTGGAGCCCGGGAAGATGCTTGTGATCAGACGTCCCTACAAAGCAGAAGACATCAGCACCCGGACGTACTGGTCGATGAAGGAAGTGGCTCTCCACGGACAGGCGCATCCGTTTGCGGGAAGTTTTGAAGAAGCTTCCCTCGAACTGGAGCGGCTCTTAAAAGCCTCCGTCAGAGAGCAGATGCTTTCTTCGGACGTGCCGGTCGGCGCCTTCCTGTCCTCCGGCATCGACAGCAGCACGGTGGTGGCCCTGATGCAGGCGCAGTCGGATACGCAGGTGAGAAGCTTCACCATCGGGATGAAAGAGCCTGACTTCAACGAGGCGGACGCCGCGCGGGAGATCGCCAGACACCTGGGGACGAAGCATACGGAACAGATCATCACCGAGGAAGACTGCAAGCAGGTCATTCCGCTTCTGCCGTCCATGTTCGGGGAACCGTTTGCGGACTCTTCGCAGATCCCGACGTATCTGGTCAGCAAACTGACCAGAGAATCCGTGACGGTGTCGCTGTCCGGTGATGCCGGCGACGAACTGTTCTGCGGCTATAATTCCTACAAGTCGATCGAATGGCTCTGGAAGAAACTGAAAATGGTCCCGACGCCGTTTCGCAGGATGGGCGGCGCGCTCTGGGGAGCCCTGCCGCTGCCGAAACGCGAGTATGCCAAACTTGCGGCGGCACGGTCGCCGGAAGAAGTCTACCGGCTGACCAGGGAACGGGAGGCGCTGGTGACGGGCATTCCGTTAGACAAGACTCGGATCCCCTTCGCCTACACGGAGATCGGCCACAATAACTTTAACGATCCGAACCATGGCATCATGCTGATGGATCTTCTGATGTATCACCCGGATGACATTCTGGTGAAGGTCGACCGGGCGGCCATGGCGGTATCGCTGGAGTCACGCGTTCCGATGCTGGATAAAGATGTCGTGGAATTTGCCTGGACGCTGCCGCTGTCCTATGTGCGCACCTTCGAAAACGGGGAACGCATCGGGAAGCGGATCTTAAAAGACGTCCTGTATCGTTACGTGCCGAAAGAACTTTTGGACAGACCCAAGAAAGGCTTCTCCATTCCCATTATGAAGTGGCTGAAGGAACCCGGCCTCAGGGAGTGGGCAGAAGACCTTCTCGACGAAGGAAAGATCCGGGCACAGGGCCTGCTCGACGCCGGGGTCGTGCGGGAGATCTGGCGGGACTTCATCGAAAACGATCATTGGAGAGATCAGATCTGGTTCCTTCTGATGTTCCAGGCCTGGTATGAAAACGAGTATAAGCACCTTGCGGGGTAAAACGGATTGATCATTGTACGGATGTCGGGCGGGCTCGGCAATCAGATGTTTCAATATGCGCTCGTAAAGAACCTTCTTTCGATGGGAAAAGAAGTGAAGGTCGACGATGTGACGGAATACGAGCACCAGGCGGAAACGGGCATCCGACGTCCGCTGATGCTTGAAAAGGCCTTCGGCATCCGGTACGAACGCGCGACGAAGGAAGAGATCCTGGCGGTTCGAAATGCGGGCGGAAGCCTTTTTGCAAAGATCGCAAGAAGACTGTCCGGCCAAAAAAAGCAGTCCTATCAGGACAGGGACTTTGTATTCGACAGACGATTCCTCGAAAGAGACGAAGGATATTTCATGGGATGTTTTCAAAGCGCGAAGTTTTTTGAAGACATCGCAGGAGAGATCAAAACGATCTATGCGTTTCCGGACGACCTTTTTAAAGATCATCCGGCGATCGGAGAATTTGCTTCGCAGATCGACAAACAGGAGGAATCCGTAAGCATCCATCTCCGGTTCGGAGATTATCTTACGAAGGAAGAGACCTACGGCGGGATCTGCACGGACGCCTACTACGAAGCGGCCATCCGGCTGATCAGAAGAAAGACGAGAACACCGCATTTCTTCATTTTTTCCAACGACGTGGACCGCGCGGGCGAGTGGCTTTCCCAGCGCATGACGAACGGGACCTTAAGGCCCGAAGAAGTGACGCTGGTCTTCGGCAATGATGAGGACGACGGATATCTGGATCTGGCGCTGATGCGAAGGTGCAAACATCACATCCTGGCCAACTCCAGCTTCAGCTGGTGGGGAGCGTACCTCGCGGATAAGAAGGGCAAGATCACGATCGCGCCGTCGTACTGGATCCATGAGAAGGACGGGAGCGAAGTGGCAAGGGGCGACATATATACCAGGGAGATGATCCGCATAAGCCCTGCCGGCAAAACGCTTGCGGAGAAGCCGCTCGTTTCCGTGATCGTAGCGGCCTACAACATCGAAGACTATATCGGCCGCGCGCTCAATACCTTAAGGGCGCAGACCTATCCGCAGATGGAGATCCTTGTCGTGGACGACGGGTCGACGGATTCCACGGGCGGAATCTGTGATGCCTTTGCGGTGCTGGACAGACGGATCCGTGTCATTCATAAGGAAAACGGCGGCCTGTCCGATGCGAGAAACGCAGGTTTGAAAGAGGCAACGGGAGAATATATCGCCTACCTGGACGGTGACGATTACGTGCATCCGCTGATGATCGAAGGAATGATCAGCGCACTGATCCTTTCGGATGCGAAACTTGCGGTGATCCGCTATAAGAACGTTTCGGAGGAAGGCGAAGAAGATATCTTTGCGGAAGACGGGATGACGATCGAGAGGGTCCTGCGCAGGACCAGACTCCTTTCCGGAGAAGAAGCCATGGAGCGCTATCTTCTCGATGACGGAAAGACCATCATCTACAATTCGGTCTGGAGCAAGCTCTTTCATCGCTCCGTCGTGGAGGACCTCCGTTTCCCGGTCGGAAAGAATTCGGAAGACATCCTGTATACCACGAAGGCGCTCTTAAGGAGTGACCGCGTTGCCTATCTCGACGTGCCGCTCTACGCCTACGTGACGGACCGGGAAAACAGCATCATGAACCAGAACCGCGGGAACAGACGGATGGAAGACGAGATCCCGTTCTGGAAGGAGCAGATCGCTCTGTTAAAGGAAGAGGGAAAGGAAGAGGCGGCAGACAAGGCGGCGTACGCATTTTATAAGCGGATGCTGTACTATGATCTGGATTTCCGCGAAGCGGAGGGGATGGAATCCTTCGCCGCCCGTCTGGAAGACATGATGCAGGATGAAAAAGAGGAGATCCGGCGGGTCTATCAGAATCCGTTTGTCGCAAACGGCGACAAAAAAAGGATGGAGCTGTTTTTAAAGTCGCCCGCGCAGTATGAAACCTGGGCGAAACGATATGAGAAATACGTCGTTCCGCTGAAGCGGAAGATGAGGAGCAGGAAGACAGGAAGATGATCGGGACAGAATTCCTGAAAGGACAGGGGCTGGGAAACCGGCTGTTCTGCTATGTGACAGCAAGAGCCATCGCTGCGGACGCAGGGGTTACTTTCTGTACGGCCGGCAGAGAACATCTCGATGCGGACTTCCTCCTGCTGGATCTGGGGGAAGAGGTAAGCGATCCTTCGGGCATGAAGCGTTACGATGAAAAAGACGTAAGGCTGTACCTGCCAAACGGCGTGCATGACATGACGCGGGGCTGCTATGTGGCGGGCGCGGACGAAGAGATGATGCGCGTGGAAGACGGGACGCTTTTGTACGGCAACATGCAGGCGGAGGAATACTTCCGGAATCACCTTGCGGAGCTGAAAGACTGGCTCCGCGTCAAAGAAGAGTACGAGAGCAATGCGTACACGCAGGACGATCTCTGCATCATCAACTTCCGGGGCAGCGAGTATATTTCGGAGCCGGCGCTGTATCTGCATCAGAGCTATTACCGCCATGCCATGCAGAAGATGCGCAGGGAAAACCCCCGCATGCGGTTTCTGGTCGTGACGGAGGATGAGGAAGCAGCCCGCAAGATGCTCCCGGGGATCCCGACGCGCCATGTTTCGGCAGCAGCGGATTATGTGACCGTGAAGAATGCGAGATACCTCATTCTTTCCAATTCTTCCTTCGGTGTCCTGCCGGCGCTGACCTCGGAGACTGTGCGGCGCGTCATTGCGCCCAAGTACTGGGCAAGACACAATGTTTCGGACGGATACTGGGCAAGCGCTCAGAATATCTATGACGGCTTTGAATACATCGACAGACAGGGAAGTAGTTTCAGCGCAGAAGAGTGCAGAGCGGAACTGGCAAACTATCGGATGCCGGAAACAAATCCTCTGGCAGAAGATGACCCGGCCGTCCTGCGCATGCGGAAACAGCAGAGAAGGCGGGAACTGTGCGGAAAGATGATCCGCAAGGTCCGCCGCATGTTGGGCATTCGAATCTGAACAGATGGAGAACACGAAACGGCAGGAACAACTGAATCAGGTAAAGAACTTCCTCTTTTTTGCGGCCATTACCATAGAAGTCTTTGTGATGCTGGCGGAAAAGATGCGGATCCCGATGGAGTCGCCGGGAATGATCTTCCGGGTGACGTTTGCGCTGTTCCTTTGCAGCATGATCGGGAGCCGCTACAACCGGGAAGACTGGGTGCTGCTGATCCTCTTTGCCGCGATCGGCTTTCTTTCCTGGCGGATCTCGGGGCGCAACGACATCCTGCGGATGACGATCTTCGTGGCGTCGATGAAGGGGAAACCCATGCAGAAGGCCATGCGCTACACGCTGTTTCTGACGGCGGCGGGCTGTGCGGGCATCCTCTTCCTGTCGCTCACCGGGCTCTACGGAGATTTCCGCATGATCGAGAATACTTCCGGAAGAGGGGTGGAGGTCCGCTACACGTTGGGATTCGGGCATCCGAATTCCCTGCACTGCATGGCGGCCATGCTCCTGCTGTTCTTCCTGTACCTCTACGGGAGAAAGCTCACGAACGCACAGTTTGCGCTGCTAACGGTAGCCAATGGTATTCTGTATTATCTGACAAAGTCCGAGAGCGGTTTTCTGATCGCACTCCTCGGGACTGTGCTTTCCTTCCTGTTTGCGCGCAGACCGGAACTGAAAACCAAAGACGCAGTCTATTACCTGGGGGAGGCCGCCTTTGCGGCAGGGCTTTTGTTCTCGCTCCTTGCTGCCGCGTTCGGGAGAAGGCTTTCGTGGATCCGGTGGCTCGACGACCACATCCTGACGGGAAGGGTCGCGTCACTCTGGGACAGCGCAAGGGGACAGGGAGTCATGAGCTCCTGGACGTTATTCTCCGTCAGGGAATATGACCGTTATTTTGATATGGGCTTTGTAAGACTGGTATACTGGTATGGAGTGATCCCGGCGGTCATGATCCTGGTTCTCCTGTTTCTCGTGTACCGGGCGATCCGGAGAGAGAAGGATGCCGCGGGGCTCGTGTTTTTGTTGTGCTGTTGTTTGTACACGGTGCTGGAGGCGCATCTGGTATCGATTTTTATGCTGCGCAATGATGTTTTGTTTTTGATCGGCCTGTATGCCGGGTCGCTGTTGATAAAGGAAACGCATGAAACAGACTCGTAAATTTTTACAAACCTATGTCGTGTGGATCATAGACATCCTCTGCATTCTGGGTGCCTATCTTCTGGCGACCCAGATCCGGTTCGGAAGGATCCAGGACTTCGGTGACAAGACGCTGCACTACATGGTGGGCGTATTGTTCCTCATTGTCTGCACCGTTTATTCGTTTCTCGGAGACTGGAACCGGGACTTCATCAAACGCGGGGACTTTGAAGAGTTGGTCGCCGTGCTTCGTCTTCTGATCGTGATGCTGCCGGTGACGATCACGCTGGTGTATTTCCTGCGCTGGGCCTGGATCCTGTCGCGAAGCGTGATCCTGTATTTTACGATCCTGAGCTTTGTCTTTTTGTACATCGCGCGCTTCCTGTATAAAAGGGCGGTACGCCGGGCGCTGACCAACGACCAGTTCGTGACCAGGGTCTTTGTCGTGTCGGAGGAAAAAGGGATCGAAGAGACTGTTAAGCGCCTGAAAAAAGCGGGCAGCTTTTCCTATTGTGTCGTCGGCGCGGCGACGCTCTCAGAGGGATTTGAAAACGAAAAATCGGGAGAGGAGCCGATCGGGTATCTCGAAGGGATTCCGGTCTACCCGGGCGGAAAAGACCTCACCAGGATGCTGACCCAGGAGTCGTTTGACGAGGTCTTCCTGAACACCCCGGATCTTTCGCGCAAAGAACTGGCCGCGCTGATCGACGGCTTTGAAGAGATGGGCGTTACCTGCCACTATCAGCTGGACTATCCGCGCATCAGGGAAGCGGGCAGCAAGGTGGATTCTTTCGGCGGATTCCCGGTCGTGAGCTATTCGCGGTACCGGGAAAACGGCGGCGCCCTTCTGATCAAGCGCATGGCGGATATCTTAGGCGGCCTGGTGGGAATCCTCCTCACGGCGATCCTTACGCTGTTCCTTGGCCCGGCGATCAAGCTGGATTCCCCCGGACCGGTGTTTTTCTCACAGACCCGGGTCGGCAAAAACGGAAGACGGTTCCGGATCTATAAGTTCCGTTCGATGTATCGGGATGCCGAGGAAAGACGGAAGGAGCTGGAAAAGGAAAACGAGATGGAGGGGCTGATGTTCAAGATCGACAAGGACCCCCGCATCACGCGCGTCGGGCGCTTTATCCGCAAGACCAGCCTGGATGAGTTCCCGCAGTTCTTCAATGTCCTCAAGGGAGACATGAGCCTGGTCGGGACCAGACCGCCGACCGAAGAGGAGTTTGAGGCCTATGACGAGCATTACCGGAGACGCCTGAGCATGAAGCCGGGTCTTACGGGGCTCTGGCAGGTCAGCGGACGAAATGAGATCAGCCGGTTTGACGAAGTCGTCAAGCTGGATCTGGAATACATCGATACCTGGTCCATCCGGAAGGACGCAAAGATCCTTCTGCAGACCATTGCCGTCGTACTGGGAGGAAAAGGTGCCAGCTGATAAAAAGAAGATCTGCATGATTGTTCCCGAGAGGGAAGTAAAGGGCGGCATCGCGTCGGTCGTCAGCAGATACTACGAAAGCAGCCTGAACGACGAGTATATGGTCACCTATCTGACCTCCTACCGGGACGGCACAAAGGTGCAAAAACTGGGTAAGGCCCTTTCCTGCTACCGTGCGTTTCAAAAACTTCTGCGCACGGATCCGCCCGATCTTGTGCATGTGCACTCCTCCTTCGGACCCTCTTTTTACCGGAAGCTCCCGCTGATCAGAATGGCGAAAAAGAAAGGGATCCCGGTCGTCAACCACATCCACGGTTCGGATCTGGAAGGACTGTATTACGGCAGGGGAGAGGCAAGACGAAACCTGATCCGGGAAACCTACGAAGGCTGTGACAGACTGATCGTGCTTTCTGACCACTGGAAAGAGGAACTGTTAAAGATCGCGCCGAAGGCGGACATCAGAGTGATCTCCAATTACGGAGAAACGCACCCGGAGATGCTTTCCGAGGAAGTGCAGGAGAAGCGCAGGGATAGAAAACAGGTACTCTACCTCGGCATGATCGTTCCGGAAAAGGGAGCCGATCTCTTTCCGCAGGTGATCACAAAGGTAAAGGAAAAGGCGCCGGAAGCGCACTTTCTGCTCGGCGGGATCGGAGATATTTCCCTTCTTCTGCAGAACATCCCGGAAGCGTTTCGGGACAGCGTATCCTGCCCCGGCTGGATCACGGGAGAGGAAAAAGAGAAGGCGCTTAGGGAAAGCGCGGTATTCTTTTTTCCGTCCCAGATGGAAGCGTTTCCGATGGCGGTTCTGGAAGCGATGGGATACGGTCTCCCGGTCGTAACGACGAGGACGGGCGGGATCCCGGATCTGGTCGAAGAAAACGGAAACGCCGTGCTGACGGACGTCCGGGACGCGGAGGCAATGGCGGAGGGGATCCTTGCCTTTCTGACAAACGAAGAGAGAAGACGGGCTTTCGGAGAAAGGAGCCTTCTGCGCGTGCAGGAAACCTTTTCCTTCGAAGAACACCTCGAAAAACTGAAAGGAGTCTATCGGGAGATTCTTGGATAAGAAGATCACGGTGATCGTTCCCGTTTACAACGCGGAGCGCTACCTGGAAAAATGCATAGACAGTATCCTGGTGCAGGATGTGCCGTCCATGGAGATCCTGCTGCTGGATGACGGCGCAACGGATTCTTCCGGCAGGATCTGCGACGCGTATGCGGAAAAAGACGAACGCGTTCGCGTGATCCACAAGGCGAATGAGGGCCTGATGGCCACCTGGATGCGCGGCGTCAGGGAGAGTGATGCGCCCTTCCTGTTTTTCCTGGATTCGGACGACTGGCTGGAAGCAGGCGTCATCCGGAAACTGCATGACGCGCTGGTGGAAGGAAAGAAACAGATCGTCACGGGAAACATCCTGATCGACCGCCTGGAAAAGGGACAGCGGATGGAACGCCTCGGCATCGCACCGGGGATCTACGAAGGAGAAACTCTGCAAACACAGATCAAGGACGAGGTCCTCGGACACGAGGTCAGAAGGATCCCGCTGTCGCGCTGCATGAAGCTGTTTTCCAGAGAGCTGATCGAGGACAATCTCCATCTGCTGCAGCCGCAGATCCGGATGGGAGAGGACTTGAATATTTCCGTACCGGCCATCCTCGATGCGGAACGGATCGTAGTGCTGGAAGGCGGCCCCTTCTACCATTACCGCTATGTCGCGGAATCGATGGTGCACCATTACGATACGGGGCTGCGGGAAAACAACAGGCGGCTGCAGGAAGCGCTGACGAAGGTCATGGAAGCAAAACAGATCCCGCACGGGAAAGAGATGGTGGAGAAGGAGTTTCTCTTTTTCCGGCTGCAGGCTGTCAAGAACGAACTGCGCAATGAAAATGCGGCGGAAGCGATCCGCAATATCCGGGAGATCTGCGAGGAGGAAGAGGAAGAGAAGCTCCTTGCAAAGTACGATGCCCCGTTTGAAAATCGTACCAACCGGCTCATCGCGCCGCTCCTTCGTCATCCGGGGACTATGCGCATTCATTTTCTGCGCCTCCTGATGCGCCTGAAACCGTGACCGGAAAGAGATAAAAAAGGGAGTAATCCATGGAAGAAAAGATGATCAGCATCCTGATACCCGCTCATCACGCGGCCGCGACCCTCAGAAGCGCCGTGGAAAGCGCCCTGAAGGGCAGCAAAAAATGCAGGACAGAGATCCTGCTGATGGATGACGGGGCAGATGACGATACTTCCGCCCTTTGCAGGGATCTGATGCGGGAGTATGACACGGTCAGGGTCCATAAAATGCAGGACAGGGGAGTCTCTGCCGCAAGAAATCTTGCAATGGATAAGGCGTCCGGAGACTATATTTGCTTCCTGGATGCCGATGACAGGATTCTGCCGGGTGGGCTGGACGTTCTTTATGACATCCTGACGCAGACCCATGCGGACGCTGCCGGCGGCACCTTCGTGACCGGGGTGCAGGATACGGACTGCCCGGACGAAGAAGCAGCGCCTGCGGCGGGAGATCTTCAGGAACTTGCGGGAGAAGCCTTTGTACGGGACGGCATCCTGCAGAGAGATACCCATGTCTGGGGAAAACTGTTCCGGAAGGAAGCGGCGGGAGTCTGCCGGTTCTCGGAAGGAATGACGATCGGAGAGGACATGCTGTATCTGCTGAGCCTTGCGGGAGAAAAAGAGGATTTCCGGATCGTGCGGACACAGACGCCGGTCTGGTTCTACCGGCTGAACCCGAAAGGGGCCATGGAAAGACCCTATACGAAAAGCTTCTACGATCAGATCCGCTGCTGGGAAAGAGCGGAGAAAAAAATCAGACAGTACTTTCCGCTCCTGTTTCAGAAGGAAGAAGTCTATACACAGTTTCAGCGGACCCGGCTGGTCACGGCGATGCTCGTGCCCGGCAAGATCATCCGGCTGCCCGCAAAGGCGCAGGAAGAATTCAAAGAGGATTACGAAAACGCCAGAGCATGCGTGCAGACCCTGTACCATGATCCGGACGTCAGAAGAGCATTGGAACCGCAGGAAAGGGTAAAGGCGCTTTTGTTTTTGTCCTTCCCGCGGCTGTATAAAAGAGTGTTTGGCGTATGAATGACAAAAAGAACCGGCTGGCGCTGTATATGCATGCCGGCAGTGACAATCACGGCTGTGAAGCCATCGTTTCTTCTCTTTCCGACATGCTGAAGGAAAGCCTGCCGGACGAGAAGGTGACGCTCCTTACGAATTCGAAGGAAGAAGACGAGCGTTACCTCACGGCAGACAACCTTTCGATCGTGGAGGAAAACCACATCCGGGAGAACCTGCTTACGCACGTGCGTCTCTACCTGTACCGGGCGCTGACAAAGGACAGGGAATCCTTCCTGCGCTACCGCATGGCGCCCATCGTGGGAAAAGAAAACGCACCGGAAGTTGCAGTGTCCATCGGGGGCGACAATTACTGCTATCCCGAGATGGTGGAAGACCTGATGCTCGCAAACCGGGTCCTGACGAAACAGGGGACGCGGACGATGCTGCTGGGCTGCTCGATCGAGCCGGAGATGTTCAGGGACAACACCGCCCTGGTCGAGGACATGCAGCGGTACGAACGCATCCTTGCGCGGGAGAGCATTACAAGAGATGCGCTGTTATCCGCCGGAGTCCCGGAGGAGAAGGTGAACCTTGTGCCGGATCCCGCCTTTACCCTGAAGCCGCTCTTTCATCCGCTTCCGGAGAAGTTTGTTCCCGGAAAGATGGTGGGGATCAATGTTTCTCCCATGGTGCAGTCCTATGCCGCGCACGGAGATCTGGTCTTACGCAGTTACCGGAATCTGATCCACTTCCTGTTAAAGGGAACGGAATACAGCATTGCGCTGATCCCGCATGTCGTCTGGAAAAACAATAACGACCTTCAGCCGCTGTCCGAACTGTACAGGGAATTCCGGGACACCGGCCGGGTGCTGCTTATGGAAAACAGGAGCGCTGCGGCATTGAAGGCGTGCATCGCCGGATGCATGATGTTCGTCGGCGCCAGGACCCATGCCACGATTGCGGCCTACTCTTCCATGGTGCCGACCCTGGTGGTAGGCTACTCTGTTAAGGCCAGAGGCATCGCGAGAGATCTCTTCGGAGAAGAGGACCATTATGTGCTTCCGGTGCAGAGCATGGAGGATACTGAGCAGCTGGTCAGAGATTTCAGATGGATCATGGATAACCGGGAAACGATCCATCACCGGCTGAAGGAAGTCATGCCCTTTTACATTATGAGAGCAAAGCAGAACGCCGAGGAAATATGCAGCCTGATAAAAAAGTAGGCAGGGTCGTCTACGCGGAAAGGAATATCTTTTTCGGCTATGTCGGACAGATTGCGACGGCGATCCTGTCTTTCTATCTGCGCCGCATCTTTATCCTGCACCTGAGTGAAACGCTGCTCGGGATCAACAGCATTTACACAAACGTCCTCTCCATCCTGTCCATGGCGGAACTGGGGATCGGCACGGCGCTCAACTATTCCCTCTACGCGCCGTTGGCTGAGGGAAACCGGGAAAAAATCAAGGGATACCTGGACATGTATCGGAAGGCCTACCGCGTGATCGCGATCGTGGTTGCGGTCCTGGGACTCTGTTTCGTCCCCTTCCTGCGCTACCTAATCAAGGGGCCCGAAGGCGTTTCCCTGAGAGAACTGACGATCTACTATCTGATCTTTTTATTCAACACGGTGACCACGTATCTTGTTTCCTATAAATACAGTCTGGTCAATGCCGAACAGAAGAATTATATCCAGACCAATATCCTGACCATCACGAAGATCATCACCGTCTTCTTCCAGATCATCGTATTGATCACGATCGGCAACTTCCTTGCCTACCTGCTGACCGATTCCGCGATCCAGCTCATCCAGAAGATCTTTGTCAGCCGGTATTTAGACAAAAAGTACCCGATCTTTACAGAGAGGGAATTTGTCGAATTGTCCGGGGAAGAAAAGAGCGCCGTCTGGTCCAAGACAAAGGCGCTGCTCCTGCACCGGATCGGCGACGTGATGCGCCTACAGACGGACGCGCTGGTTATTTCCTCCCTGATTCAGGTTACGGTAGCAGGCTTTGTGGACAACTACAACATGGTTATAAATGCTGTATCTAATATGGTAAACGTTGTTTTTAATTCGGTCATTTCCGGGTTTGGAAACCTTGTCGCTGTAGAATCTAAGGAACGGCAGAAAGAGGTCTTTCAGGCATATCGTTTTTTTGGTGCCTGGGTGTACGGGCTTTCCGCGACCGGATTTTTGATCCTTTTAACCCCATTGATCAAGCTTTGGCTCGGTGAATACTGGACGTTACCGAGTTTTGTAGTAAGTCTCATTACCGTGGACTTTTTCTTCAAGGGAGACCGGATCATCAACAGCAACTTCAAAACGGCTGCAGGCGTCTTTGAGGAAGATAAGTATCTTGCGCTGATCCAGGGTGTCGTCAACCTTGTGATCTCCGTGGTCCTGGCCATGAAGATCGGCCTTCCCGGCGTTTTCATAGGGACAGTTATCAGCGGACTGATCGCCAACATTACGAAGCCGTTCATCATTTACCACACCATTTTTAAGGAGAATGTCATCAGCTATTTTGCTGATACACTACGATATGGTCTGGCGACGGCGGTCAGCGCCTTCCTTTGTAAAGGCCTCTCAAGGATCCTGATGCCGACGGTAACGATCTACAGTTTCCTCATGATGCTGCTGATTGTGACGGCTGTCTTTAACGGGATCTTTTACATGCTTTTCAGAAACAGAGCCGAGTTTGCGTATCTGAAAGGGATCGTCAAACGAAGGTTGAAGAGATATAACAGTTAAGAAGGGAAAGATGGTATGGAGATCCTGAAGGACCGGTTCCTGGAGATCACCGAACAAACCAAGAAAGACCTGCAGGCGTACGGCAGGGAGGAAGCTCCTTCCCTCCTTGCGAGGATTCGTTCGCTCTTTGGCAGAAAGATACCGAAGAAGGATTTCTTCAACTGGCCTGCGGGGCTGCTGCTCCTCGGGCTGTGGGAAGCCGGAGAGACCGAAAGCGTACGGGGATACTTCGACGAGTGCCTGAAGAAACAGGAGGGTTTTCTGCGTGTCGACGACGCGCTTTCCGGCTACGTTCTTGTGCAGCTGTATAAGGAGACCGGAGAGGAGACGTATGCGGAAGCCGCGCACAGGCTGTATGCCTTTTTACAGGAAGCACCGGCCAACGCGGAAGGAAGCCTCATTTACAATCCGCAGGCAAGGAACAACGCGATCTTCGCGGACGGCGCCGGCATGGCGGCGATGTTTTTTGCGGGCTACGGGATGGCCTTTCAAAAGGAAGAAGCGCTGCGCAGAGCAAGAGGCGAACTGCTTGCTTTTCGGGCACACGGCATGGAGGAGGATCCCTTCCTTCCCTGCCACGGATTCATCCTTAACGAGAATGCAAAAAAAGGCGTGATCGGATGGGGAAGAGCCGTGGGGTGGATCCTGATGGGACTGTCTGTGTACCTGCAGGAAGCGGCAGCGGTTCCCGATGAGGAAATCGGAGCCTTCTACAGGGCCCTGTGTGAGTCTGCGCTTACTTATGAAAAAGACAACGGTCTGTATCCCTGGCAGATGAAAAAAGACGAAGAGAAAACGGACACCTCGGCATCGGCCATGATCGGTCTCAGCTATCTGTACGGGGGACGGGTCACGGATCCGCGCTTTCAGGAAGCGGCAGACAGATGTTTCACAACGTTGTATGACGAAGCAACAGACGGAGTAGTAAACGGCGCTCTTGCGGAGTGCCTGGATTTCAACAATCACCCGCAGAACTATGGGCACTATCCCTGGGGACAGGGAGCGGCGCTGGCATTTCTTTCCGTAAAACGGAAGATGCATTTGCGGTAAAAAAAGGATACGGAAAGAGATATGGTCATCATTCAGATCGCCGGGGGGCTTGGAAACCAAATGCAGCAGTACGCTCTCTACAGAAAGCTGCGGAAGCTCGGGCACAACTGCAAACTGGATATCAGCTGGTTTGAAAGTGATAGAATACAGAAAAAGGTTCTGACGAAACGAAAACTGGAACTGACCCGGTTTGAAAACCTTCCGATGGAGATCTGCACGGAATCGGAAAAACAACAGGTATACGGGAGCGACGACTTTCTCGGAAGACTGAAAAGGAAACTGTTCCGGCGTCCGACCCACTTTGTGGAAAGCGAGATGTATCATCCGGAGCTCTTTAACATCAGCGACGGATATTTGAGGGGGTACTTTGCCTGTGATAAGTATTACGCGGACATCATGCCGCAGATACGCAGGGATTTTATCTTCCCTGTCAGCGCAGATGCGAAAGTGGAACAAAAGAATCTGACGATACGCGGGATCATGCAAAGTGATCCGTATTCGGTGTGTATCCACATCCGCAGAGGAGACTATCTGGCACCGGAAAACGTGGAGCTGCTCGGTGGGATTTGCACGCCGGAATACTATGCGGGCGCGGTGGAAGAAGTCAGAAGACGGTTTTATGAAACGAGCGGCGAAGGAAAACTCACCTTCTATATCTTCTCGGATGATCCGGCGTACGCAAAGACGCTGCATTTCGGGAAGGAGGACGAGGAGAATGTCGTGATCGACTGGAATACGGGTGAGGACAATCTGCTTGATATGGGCTTGATGAGGCATGGAAGGGCGATGATCTGCGCAAACTCCACCTTCAGTTTCTGGGGTGCCAGACTGAGCTTTCGGACCGATAAGCTGATGGTCCGGCCCTTTTATCATAGGAACAACCAGACGACGGATCCGGAAACCATGCATGATTACTGGAAGGACTGGATCCTGGCCGATAAAGACGGAAGTGTATACTGACAGAACAGAAGTCAAAAAAGGAGGCAGCCGATGACGTATGAAGAAGCAGTGGGAAAACTGAAGGAGTTCGGACAGGAGCACCTGTTGCGGTACTACGACGAGCTGGGAGAGGAGGAGAAAAAAGACCTTCTTTCGCAGATCGAAAAGACTGATTTTTCCATGACGCATTTTGCGAAGGACAAGAGCAACGTGGAAACACGCGGCGTCATTGAACCGCTGTCCGCCATGGAACTTTCCGAGATCGAAGAAAAAAAGGATGTGTTCCGGGAAGCGGGACTTGCCGCCATCCGGGAAGGAAAGGTCGGCGCCGTGCTTCTTGCGGGCGGCATGGGAACGCGCCTGGGGTCCGATGCTCCCAAGTGCATGTATGACATCGGAGAGACCAAACCGGTCTACATCATGGAGCGGCTGATCGAGAATACGATGGACGTCGTAAGGGAAGCGGGTCGGCCGGTGCCCTTCTTTATCATGACGAGCGAGAAGAACCATGACATCACCGTGGACTTCATGGAAAAGATGAATTACTTCGGATACGATAAGGACTTCGTCTTCTTCTTTGAACAGGACATGGCGCCGGCAACGGACTATGACGGGAAGGTCTATCTGGAAGAGAAGGGGAGGATCGCGACCAGTCCCAACGGCAACGGCGGATGGTTTTCCTCGATGCACAAGGCGGGCCTGGTGGAGAAGATCCGCGAGATGGGAATCGAGTGGCTCAACGTCTTTGCAGTCGACAATGTCCTGCAGCGCATCGCGGATCCCGTGTTTGTGGGCGCAACGATCTTAAGCGGCGCCGCCTCCGGCGCCAAGTGCGTCAGAAAGGCGGACATCCATGAGAAGGTGGGCGCCCTGTGTCTGGAAGACGGAAGGCCGTCCATCGTCGAATACTACGATATGACACCGGAACTGTTGGATGCCAAGAACGAAAAAGGCGAACCCGCGTATAACTTTGGGGTGATCTTAAACTACCTGTTCCGGGAAAAGGATTTGGAAGAGATCATGAACGTGGACTTCCCGCTGCACATCGTCGAGAAGAAGATCCCGCATCTGGACGAAGAAGGCAACCTCATCAAACCCGAAGAACCAAACGGCTTTAAATACGAACAGCTGGTTCTCGACATGATCCACCGCCTGAAGGACTGCCTGCCCTTTGAGGTGGAGCGGGAAAGGGAATTTGCGCCGATCAAGAATAAGACCGGCGTGGATTCGGTCGAGACCGCCAAAGAGCTGTGCAAACGAAACGGCATCGAACTATAGGAGAACACATGAAAATACTGGTTACGGGCGGCGCCGGTTTTATCGGCAGCCACACCATCGTGGAACTGCATGAGGCGGGCATGGAGCCTGTTATCGTCGACAATCTGGTCAACGCCGACAGGGAAGTGCTGCACAGGCTGGAGAAGATCACCGGCAAAGAGACGGTGTTTTACGAAGCGGACATCCGCGACAGAGAGAAGATGGAAGAGATCTTTTCCCGGGAGAAGCCGGATGCGGTCATCCATTTTGCGGGCCTGAAGGCGGTCGGCGAATCCGTCGCAAAACCCTGGGAGTATTACGAGAACAATATCTCCGGGACCCTCATCCTGCTGGATGTGATGAAGAAACACGATTGTAAGAAACTCATCTTTTCCTCCTCGGCAACGGTCTACGGGGATCCGGCCTTTGTCCCGATCACGGAAGACTGCCCCAAGGGAGTCTGCACCAATCCGTACGGGTGGACCAAGTCCATGCTGGAGCAGGTCCTGACGGATATCCAGAAGGCGGATGAGACCTGGAGCATCGTCATCCTGCGCTACTTCAATCCCATCGGCGCGCATAAGAGCGGACTGATCGGGGAGAATCCGAACGGCATCCCGAACAATCTGATGCCCTACATCACGCAGGTGGCCGTCGGCAAACTGAAAGAGCTCCACGTGTTCGGCAATGACTACGACACGCCGGACGGAACGGGAGTGCGGGATTACATCCACGTGGTCGACCTCGCAAAAGGCCACGTCAGCGCGCTTCGCAAGATCGAGGAAGGAAACGGCCTCTTTATCTATAACCTGGGAACGGGCGTGGGATACAGCGTCCTGGACATCGTCCGCAATTTCGAGGAAGCGACGGGGAAGACGATCCCCTATGTCATCGATCCGCGCCGCCCGGGAGACATCGCCGCCTGCTATGCTTCGCCGGAAAAGGCAAAGAAGGAGCTTTCCTGGGAAGCGAAGTACGGCATCAGAGACATGTGCGCCGATGCCTGGAACTGGCAGAGCAGCAACCCGAACGGATACAGGTAAGGGCATGTTCCGGCTCTGGGTGAGACAATGGAAGGACACGCACCTTCTGCGGGATACCGTGATCGAGGACGCGTCGGACGACACCAGAACGCACAAGGTGCTGAAGGGACTGGAAAAGGCCTGCGAGGAGTTTGACCTTGCCAAGCCCATCTGGCTCGACGTGACGATCCGGGACTTTCAGAAGCACGCGCGCGCCCGCTTTACGGCGGATGCCTTCATGGAACCGATCGACTTCGATTACCTGGAGATCCGCATCATCGAAGAGGACTGATTGCCGATCCTTCCGCAAAAAGGGCGTCACAGGATTCTCTCAAAAATGACACATTTTGAACACAAATGCTTTGTATGATGAAAACCATACAAAGTATTTTTTTGCAGTACAGGAGGTAGGGAAATGTACGAAAGCAATTCTTACGAAAACAATACTTACGAGAATACACCAAAGAAAAACCGCAGAGACATCAAGGTCGTGCTGGCGATGCTCCTGGTCTCCGTGATCGCGATCGGCGCGCTGGTCGTCTACGGCAGAGGCCCCATGCGGGCGGAGACGGCGACCAACGTCCTGAACGCAAAGGGAAGCGCGGCGACCGTGGAAGAGGAAGAAACGAAGGAAGCGGAAGAGCCGGCGCAGGAGGAACAGACCAGGAAAAGCACCGGCGTGACCACGGTCGTCACCGACGTGACGGAAGTCGTAGAAAAGGCCATGCCCTCCATCGTATCGGTCTATAACAACTACACGCAGGACATCAACTGGTTCGGCATGACCTATACCCAGGAAGGACAGGCTGCGGGAAGCGGCATCATACTGGAAAAAGACGGAGAGGAACTCCTGATCGTCACCAACAACCACGTGGTCGACGGCGAGGATTCGCTGGAAGTGCAGTTCATCGATGACGAGACAGCGGCGGCGACCTTAAAGGGAACGGATCCGGACAATGACCTGGCGGTCATTTCCGTCAAACTCAAAGATCTGTCCGCAAGCACGCAGGCAGCGATTTCCGTGGCGGAGATCGGGGATTCCGACAATCTGAAGATCGGGGAACCGGCCATCGCCATCGGCAACGCGCTTGGCTACGGCCAGTCCGTGACGGCTGGCGTCATCAGCGCCTTGAACCGCGAGATCCCGACAGAGGACGGCAACAGCAACTCCTACATTCAGACGGACGCTGCGATCAACCAGGGGAATTCCGGCGGCGCGCTCTTAAACATCAACGGAGAAGTCGTCGGCATCAACTCCAACAAGCTGGGCGGCATGACCATCGAAGGCATGGGATTTGCCATTCCGATCTCCAAGGCCATGCCCATCATCGAAGACCTGATGGCGATGGAGACCAGAGACCTGGTCGATGAAAAGGACAGAGGAGCGCTCGGCATCAACGGTGTCAGCGTGACGCAGGACATCTCGAAAGCCTACAACATGCCGAAGGGCGCCTACATCGTGGAGATCATCGAAGGATCTGCGGCGGATGAGTCCGAACTGAAGAAGGGCGACATCATCACGGCAGTGGACAAGATCAAGGTCAGCACCATGGAAGACTTAAAGAAGAGACTGACCTACTATAAGGCGGGCGAAGAGATCACCCTGACCGTCAACCGTGCGGACGACGGAGAGTATGTTGAAAAAGAGATCACCCTGACGCTCGGCAGCAGAGAGATCCTCGGAGACTACGAGGAAGAAAACGCGGAAGAAAACGCGGAAGAGCAGACGGCGGAACCGAAGGAGGAAAACCCCGTGCAGGAGGCTCCGTCGACGGAAGGCTGGGAAGGAAAATTGTTTGAATACTTCCCGTTCCCGTTCAACTTCTGATACAAAGTACACACCATTTCCTGTCATTGTCAGCAGAGCCTGCCTTCCGTTCGTTGTATGGGCGGGCTCTGCTGATGTATAATAATTATTCTCACGGATTTTATACCGGAAGGAATAGCAGTAAACAGACAAAAAGGATACATAGATGAGCGATTTTGAACAGAACAACACAGAATACTGCATGATGTGCAGAAAGCCGTCGTCGGAGACGGGAAAGATGATCCATCTTCCGAACGGCTTTCACGTGTGCCCGGAATGCATGCAGAAAATGATGGATACGGCAAGCCGGATGGATTTTTCCGGCATGATGAACCCGGAGACCCTGGGAGACACCCTGAACATGCTGGGTCTGCAGGATCCTTCCGCAAAGGAGGAGACGGGTAAGACGGCGTCTTCCGAGACAGAAGAGACAAAAGAGGGAGAAGAAGAAAAGAAGGAGAGCGGAAAGCGTCCTTCGATCAGCTTCTTAAATCTGGGCGATCTTCTGGGCGGCTATCCGTACGGCGGACGGCGCGCGCCAGCCAAAAAGAAACGGGACGATACCATCAAACCGGTCTTTTCCATCGACAATATCCCGGCCCCGCACAAGATCAAGGAAGAACTGGACAAGTACGTCATCGGACAGGAACACGCGAAGAAGGTCATTTCCGTAGCGGCCTACAACCACTACAAGCGTGTAAAGACGGGGACGATGGATGATATCGAGATCGAGAAATCCAACATCCTTCTGATCGGACCGACCGGCTGCGGCAAGACCTATCTGGTCCGCACGCTGGCAAGGCTCCTGGACGTGCCGCTTGCCATTGCGGACGCGACGTCGCTCACGGAAGCCGGCTACATCGGAGACGACATCGAGAGCGTGGTGTCGAAACTTTTGTCGGCGGCAGACGATGACCTGGAGAAGACGGAAAAGGGCATCGTCTTCATCGACGAGATCGACAAGATCGCAAAGAAACAGGAGCTCCGCACCAGAGACGTCAGCGGGGAATCCGTGCAGCAGGGACTCTTAAAACTGCTGGAAGGCGCAGAGGTGGAGGTGCCGGTCGGCGCAGGCTCCAAGAACGCCATGGTCCCGATGACGACGGTGAACACCAGAAACATCCTCTTTATCTGCGGAGGCGCCTTCCCGGACCTGGAGAACATCATCCGTTCCAGACTGAAGAAGCAGTCATCGTTCGGTTTCCAGTCCGACTTAAAGGACGAAGTGGATCACGACAAAAATATCCTGGACAAGGTGACGAACGAGGACCTTCGGCATTTCGGAATGATCCCGGAATTCATCGGAAGACTGCCTGTCACCTGCACCATGCAGGGACTGGATGAGGATATGCTCGTCAAGATCCTGAAGGAACCCAAGAACGCGATCATCAAACAGTACCAGAAACTGCTGGAACTGGATGAGGTGAAACTGGAGTTCAGCGACGATGCCCTGCATGCCATTGCCAGAAAGGCGATGGAAAAAGATACGGGCGCCAGAGCGCTGCGCTCCATCATCGAAGAATATATGCTGGATATCATGTATGAGATCCCGAAGGACGACAACATCGGCACGGTCACGATTACCGGAGAGTATATCGAAGGAAAAGGCGGACCGCGCATCGAGATCAGACAGGATGGAGAACCAAAGAGGATCGAAGCAAAGGATACGCCTACCATCGAGGTGGAGGTGATGCCGAAGAATGCACAGACCGGGAATGCCTGAGAAAAAGAATCCGTACATCACCGCTGTGCTCCTTGCCTTTACGGCGGATCAGCTCTGCAAACGGGAGGCGGAACGAAACCTTCCCCTGCAAAAGAGCGTCCCGCTGTCCTTTGCGCCTGCAGACAAGGTCAGTCTGCAGCATGTGAAAAACAAAGGCTTTGCGCTGAACCGTCTGGACAAATACCCTGCGCTCATTCGCCTCACGTCCGCTGCCGTCTGCGCGGCGACCGGGGTCGGATTCGCAAAAGCGCTGCAGAAAAAAGAAGACCCCTTTACGAAGATGGGACTGGCGCTGTCCTTCGGCGGAGGACTATCCAACACCCTGGACCGCGTGGTCAAACAGGAAGTGACGGATTACCTGGCCGTACGGCACGGAGAAAAAGCAGTCGTCTACAACCTGGCTGATTTTTCCCTCTTTGCCGGCATGGTGCTGATCGGCGCGGGCGCCGTATGGAAGAGCAGGAAACAGAATAACAGAGAGTAAGAAAGAAAAACGATGACAGAAGAAAACCGGATCGAAGCCGCAAGGCTTGCCAATATCGCGCTGATCCTTTCGGGAATGGCCCTGGTCTCCACCCTGGCCGTTCCGGTGATCATGCCGCTTTCCATGGCGCCGGTCGCCATCGTCCTTGCCATTATTTCGAAAGGGAGAGAAACGAGACTCCGGGGGAAGGGAGCAGCCGCCTGTGCGATGGGTGTCGCTGCCGTTATCATCAACAGCCTCCTCCTTCTTTCGACCATCTATGTGTTTTACAGGATCTTCAGCGATCCGGAGTTCTATAACTACGCCAATGATGTGATGAAGCGGTACTACGGGATGAGCCTGGAGGCTTTCTTAAACCAGTACGGAGGACTGTTTTCCTAAAGCATGAATACGCTAAGCGTTCGTGAAATCAAATCCGATGCCAGAGTAAGCCTTCTGACGAGCATTCATGTCTGCGCCCTCGCAAACATGCTGTTCCTGTCGTTTTTCGGGCTCCTTCTGCAGGTCGAAGAGGCGGCGCTTCCGTCAAGGGACGGCGTCTGGTTCTTCGTGAGCATGGCGGCCTATCTGGTGGTGGCGATCTTTATGGGCGTCTTTCAGGGAGGCCTTTCTCTGATGTATCTGAAGGCGGCCTTTTCCGAAAGACCCAGACTCTCGGATCTGTTTGTCTGTGTGGCCGCATCGCCGGACAAAATGATCATTATACGGACGGTGCTGTTCGGCGCGCCGTATCTCATCCTGTTCCCGGCGGCGCTGTATCTGATGAAAACGGGAAGCGTAAACGGCGTCTATGTGGGGTTCCTTTTCCTGGCGCTGTTTGAAGGAATCGCCGTCCATCTGATCTACGGCCTTTCCTATTTTGTCGCGCTCGACTTCCCGGAGATCTCCGCCAGACAAGCGCTGGTCGAGTCCAAACGGCTGACGAGCGGCTATCGGAAAGAGCTTCTGAAGCTGCATGCCAGCTTTATCCCCCTGTACCTGTTGGGAATCCTGTCCTTTGGCCTTGCGGAATTCTGGATCACGGCCTACCACCAGGCGGCGCTTGCGGCATTTTACAAGAGGAGGATCACAAAGAAG
>JAGAHC010000054.1 GCA_017627275.1 Lachnospiraceae bacterium | reverse complement strand
TTGCGCCGCGCGGCGATCGCCGCGTTCGCCGGCGCGCCGCCCGCGTTGCGGATGTAGACCCCCGGCTCCGCCCCCGGCAGGAAATCGATGAGCAGCTCTCCCATACTGATGATATCCGTCATGGTTTCTCCCCTTTTTTGTTTTTTCTTATTGTAGCATATTAAGGAAGGAACCATTGTCCCAGGGTGATGGAACCACTGTCCCAGGGTGATATGGAACCACTGTCCCAGGGACAGTGGTTCCTTCCTTTATTTCGGGTGGTCTGTGTCAGCCCTTCTGCACCTCGGCGGCGAGGGCGCCGTTTTCTACTTTTATGACGATAGTGTCATTTTCATCCACCTCACCGGAAAGGATGAGTTTGGCGGAGAGGGTCTCCACGTATTTCTGGATGTAGCGCTTTAAGGGGCGCGCGCCGAACGACGGGTCGTAGGCCGCATCGGCGACGAAGGCCTTGGCTTCGTCCGTGAGGGTGATCCTGATCTGGCGCTCTTCCATGCGGTCGTTCAGGTCGGCGACGATCAGGTCGATGATGCCTGCGATGTTGTCCTTCGAGAGCGGATTGAACAGGATGGTCTCATCCAGACGGTTCAAAAACTCGGGCCGGAAGTGGGTGCGCAGCAGTCCGTTCACGGCTTCTCTCGTCTCCTCGGAGATGTCGTTCGTCTCGCGGATGCCGTCCTCTCCGCCCCTCTCCAGATCCTGCAGGATCAGGTCGGCGCCGATGTTGCTGGTCATCACGAGGATGGTGTTTTTGAAGTCGACCGTGCGTCCCTGCGAATCGGTCACACGTCCGTCGTCCAGGATCTGCAGCAGGACGTTGAAGACGTCGGGGTGGGCTTTTTCGATCTCGTCAAACAGCACGACCGAGTAGGGTTTGCGCCGGACGGCTTCGGTCAGCTGTCCGCCTTCTTCGTAGCCGACGTATCCCGGAGGCGCTCCGATCAGGCGCGAGACGGAGAACTTCTCCATGTACTCGCTCATGTCGATACGCACCATGTTTTTCTCGTCGTCGAAAAGGTAGGCCGCCAGGGCTTTCGCAAGCTCCGTCTTCCCGACGCCGGTCGGTCCGAGGAAGAGGAAGGAGCCGATCGGCTTCGACGGGTCCTTGATGCCCGCCTTGCTGCGCATGATGGCTTCCGCCACGCGCGTGACGGCTTCGTCCTGTCCGATCACGCGTTTATGCAATTCGTCGGAAAGCTGCAGGGTCTTGGTCCGCTCGCTCTCCGTAAGCTTTGCCACGGGGATGCCCGTCCAGCGGGAGATGATCTTCGCGATCTCCTCTTCCGTCACCTGCTCGTGGACAAGGGACAGGTCTTCCGAGCCGGTCTTGCTTTCTTCTTCTTCCAATTCCTTTTTGAGTGCGGGAAGCTTGCCGTACTGCAGTTCCGCCGCCTGCTGCAGGTCGCCCTTCTGCTGCGCCATCTGGATCTCGCTGTTCACGGTATCGATCTGCTCTCTGAGGGCGGAAAGTTTGTCGACCTTCGCCTTTTCGTTTTCCCACTGCGCCTTCTGCGCCGCGAAGTGTTCTTTTAATTCCGCCAGTTCTTTCTGCAGATCCGCGAGCCGCTCTTTGGAAAGCGCGTCCTCTTCTTTTTTCAGCGCCGTCTCCTCGATCTCGAGCTGCAGGATCTTGCGCTGCTCCTCATCGAGTTCCGTCGGAAGGGAATTCATCTCCGTCTTGATCAGCGCGCAGGCTTCGTCCACCAGGTCGATCGCCTTGTCCGGCAGGAAACGGTCCGAAATATAACGGTTCGAAAGCACCGCCGCCGAGACCAGCGCGTTGTCGAGGATCTTCACGCCGTGGTAGACCTCGTAGCGTTCTTTGAGTCCGCGCAGGATGGAGATCGTGTCTTCCACGGTCGGTTCGTCCACCATGACCGGCTGGAAACGCCGCTCCAGCGCCGCGTCCTTTTCAATGTAATTGCGGTATTCGTTGAGCGTTGTCGCTCCGATGCAGTGCAGTTCTCCTCTTGCGAGCATCGGCTTTAACATGTTGCCGGCATCGAGCGCGCCGTCGGTCTTGCCGGCGCCGACGATAGTGTGCAGCTCATCGATGAAGAGCAGGATCTCACCGTCGGAATTCTTGACGTCTTCCAGCACGGCCTTCAGGCGCTCCTCAAATTCGCCGCGGTACTTTGCGCCCGCGACGAGCGAACCCATGTTGAGGGAGAAAATTTTCTTATCCTTCAGCCCGTCCGGCACGTCGCCGCGCGCGATGCGGATGGCAAGCCCTTCAATGACGGCGGTCTTGCCGACGCCCGGTTCGCCGATCAGCACCGGATTGTTTTTGGTCTTGCGGGAAAGGATCCGGATGACGTTGCGGATCTCCGCATCTCTCCCGATGACCGGATCAAGCTTCTGATTCTTTGCCTTTTCAACCAGCTCCTCGCCGTATTTTTCCAGCGTATCGTACGTGGCTTCCGGGTTGTCGCTCGTGACGCGCTGATTGCCGCGCACGCTCTGGAGCGCCGTGAGAAACCGGTCTCTGGTGATGTCATTTTTTTCATAGAGGCTCTTCAGCGTGCTGTCCGCGTGCTTTAAGAGCGCCAGGAAAAGATGCTCGACGGACACGTATTCGTCGCCGAGTTTCTTTGCCTCGTCCTCCGCGCCGAGCAGGACCTTGTTCAGATTCCCGCTCACGTAGACCTGGCTGTTTGACCCCTGCACCTTCGGAAGATTTGCGACCGCGGCCTTCGTCTCGAGCGTAAACGCCTGCACGTCGACGCCCATCTTTTCGATGAGTTTGGCGATCAGGCTGTCATCGATCGTGAGCAGGCTGTACAGAAGGTGCGCCTGCTCGATCTGCTGATTGCCGTATTCGTAGGCCAGCTTCTCGCACTGATTGATGGATTCAACGGATTTTTGTGTGAATTTCTGTATGTTCATAGAGTGGACCTCCTTGCTTTTATTTGTTGTTCTATATGGAGTATAACAAATATAGCATAGAAGTCAACACGGGAATTCTAAAAAGAATGTAAAGTCTGCCGTCAGTTTCTGAATGCCTTCGGCTCCCTGCGCATGCCGTCAAACCCCTGCTGTCTAAGCGCTTCATACAGGACAATGGCTGCGGCGTTGGCGAGATTCAGCGACCTTGCGCTTCCCCACATCGGGATGCGGATGCAGTCTGCCGGGTGCGCGTGCAGGATCTCCTCCGGGATGCCGCGCGACTCGTTGCCGAGCATGATGAAGTCATCCGGCCCGTATACCACCTCTGTGTAGAGCCGCTCCCCCTTGGTCGTCGCAAGGAAAATACGGGAGGCCGGATGGCTTTCCTTTATCTGTGCGCAGAAGTCCTCGTAGTTGATGTACTCGTGTACATCCAGCGTTTCCCAGTAATCCATGCCGGCGCGGCGGATCTCCTTTTCGCTCAGCCGGAATCCGTATGGCCGGATCAGGTGGAGCGAGGTGTCCGTCGCCGCACAGGTGCGG
>JAGAHC010000053.1 GCA_017627275.1 Lachnospiraceae bacterium | reverse complement strand
GCCGGAAGAAGAGAAGTATTTGAACTCCAAGGCGGAGCTCCATGATATGATTGTCGGCCTCTTCGGCGGACGTGCGGCGGAGGAACTGAAATTCGACAGCATTACGACCGGCGCGTCAAACGACATCGAACGCGCCACGGACATCGCCCGCAAGATGGTCACGATGTACGGCATGAGCGACCGCTTCGGCGTGATGGGCCTCTCCACCGTCGAGAGCCAGTATCTCGAGAACAGGCAGGTCTTAAACTGCAGCGATGTCACGGCGGCTGCCGTGGACGAGGAAGTCCGCAAGATTCTGGACGAGTGCTATAAGGAAGCCAAACAGATCCTTTCCGACAACCTGGATGTGATGGATCAGATCGCGGAAGTCCTGATCGCCAAGGAGACCATCACGGGCAAGGAATTCATGAAGATCTACCGCGAGGCAAAGGGTCTGCCGCCGGTGGAAGATAAGACAAAGGAAGAGCGCGAGCTGGAAGAGATGCATAGGCAGGAAGAAGGCTCCCTTGAGCGCGCCAGAGAAGAAGCTTCCGCACAGCCGGAAGAAGAGGCGGCTGCGTATGCGGCAAATACAGAGACCGGTTTTGTGCCGGCGGAGCAGGAGCCGGTCAGTGCAAACGAAGAGCCGACCGGATCGGAAGGGACCCACGGACGCTTCTCGGGCGCAGTGCTGCCGAGCGAACAAAACACAGACGAAGGAGAATAAGGACATGGGATTTTTTGAAGATGCGGGCAAAAAGATCAGCACCACACTGAACACCACTTCTTCCAAGGCAAAGGACTACACGGAAAAGAGGAAACTGGAAACGAGCATCCGCTCGATCGAGGACAGCAAAAAGTCCTACTTTACAAAGATCGGCGAGATCACCTATCGCGCCAATAACGCGGGGGAAGAGATGCCGGACATCAGCGATATCCTTGACATCATCAGAGACCTGGACCGTGAGATCGAGGAAAAGAAGGAGCAGATCCAGGCGCTGAATGACCGGATCGTCTGCCCGTCCTGCGGTAAGATGATGCCGAAGGAAGCAAAATTCTGCCCGTACTGCGGCGCCGTGCCGGAGGAAATCCAAAAGGCTCCGAACGAGGAAACGGCGAATGCGGAAACGAAGGAAGGAAGTGCCGCATCCGACGGGGCTGCTTCTTCCGACCCCGCAAAGATGAAGCTCTGCCCTTCCTGCGGCCACACCACCGACGTGGCAAACCTTTTCTGCCCGAACTGCGGAGAAAAGATCTCAGAATAAGTTTCAGACCTAAGCTGTGAGCCACCGACTGGAAGAGGATCTAAAAAAACTCCCGCACAGACCGGGCGTTTATATCATGCGGGACTCATCCGATACCATCCTCTATGTCGGCAAGGCAGTGGATCTGCATAACCGTGTGCGCTCGTATTTCCGCAAGATCGTCGGGCGCGGCGTGCAGATCGAACAAATGGTAAAACAGATCGAGCGCTTCGAGACCATCGTTACCGATTCGGAGGTCGAAGCGCTCATTTTAGAGAATAATCTCATCAAGGAACACCGTCCCAAATACAACACCCTCTTAAAAGACGACAAGACCTATCCCTACATCAAAGTCACGGTGCAGGAAGACTATCCGCGCATCCTCGTTGCCAGACAGATGAAGAAGGACAAGGCCAGGTACTTCGG
>JAGAHC010000052.1 GCA_017627275.1 Lachnospiraceae bacterium | reverse complement strand
TACGATCCTCGTTCTGAGCACCCTTACGGATGCTCTGCTCATCATGCTGTTTTCAAGGTTCTAATCTATGAAAAACTCGCTTGCGAGTTTTTTACCGATTGGTGTCATTTCTGACTTGACTTTTAATAGTCAGTCTTTCACCTGCATCATAAGATGGAGGAGTATCCATTCCCAGCAAGACGGCATTGATTTCAGAAAAAAGAATTCCAGATGTTCTTGAAAAGAGAATGATCAAAGGAGCAAGATCCCGACGATCTGATCACGGGCTAAGTCGCACCGCAAGATCCTTTGCTGCCGGGAATCCGTACGCGCTCTCCGCACTCAATACCGCCCGCTTAATAGCTTCGCTCATCACCTCTGCAGCCAGGATCCCGACAAGGTCCTGATCCGCTGCCACATCCCCTGTGGATACCGCATAGATGGTGTCGCCGTCCGCCGAGGTGTGGACCGGACGGATCGATCCGGCATATCCGTTGTGCGCCATTCCGGCGATCTTGCACAGCTTCGTTTTATCAAAGAAGGCGTTCGTCATCACGACGCCAAGTGTCGTGTTGCTGACGAATTTATTGTCCTGTATCCGGATGCTCTGCTCCATGAACTCCACGGTGTCGCGGAAACCGGTCTTATCTTCCGTCAGAAGCCCCGCGAGCTTTTCTCCCGTTTTCCGGTCATAGATGTCTCCCAGTGCGTTCACGGCAACGACCGCGCCGACCTGCAGGTCGCCGATCTGTAACGCGAAGCTTCCGATCCCGCTTTTCATACAGGTCTCCATGCCCGCGATCTTGCCGACCGTCGCACCGCACCCGGCGCCGTAGTTTCCGTCCCGGTAATTCGGCGCGGTCAGCGCTCGCTTCGCCGCTTCATATCCCATGGCAGCGTCCGGACGCACGTCCATCCTGCCTACCGTCAGGTCAAAGAGATCCGCCTGCGCGACAAGCGGGACCTTTGTCACGCCGACGTCGTACCCGATGCCCTGTTCCTCCAGATACCGCATGACACCGTCCGCCGCGCCCAGTCCGAAAGCGCTGCCGCCCGAAAGGACGATTGCGTGGATCTGCTGAACGGCCGCGAGCGGTTTTAACAACTCGCTTTCTCTGGAAGCCGGTCCGCCCCCGCGTACGTCCAGACCGGCGCGCATGCCGTCTCTGCAAACAAATACCGTGCAGCCTGTTCCCGCCGCCGCATCTTCGACCTGCCCGATACACACCGGCTGCATCTGCGTGATGGATATCTCTGTTTTGTTCATATCCGTCTCCTCCATTGGTTCTTGAATGATCTATTCCCTGTTAAATAACCCCACCATATCCGCCGGCAGCATCGGTTGGGCCGTCCGTTCCGTCGCTTCCAAAAGAAAAGACCGCCGCGCCCGCAAGTCCCGCGATGTGCGGCGCTGCCGCCGCTGTAATCGTTTCCTGATCCTGTCGAAGTTGTTTGTTCATACTGTGTGCTTTACAACATATGACTTATATCTTTTCTACTGCATTTATCCGCATTCGCCGAGATAAGGGCAACATTTTTAACCGCTCCAGTCAAAGAGATTCACGGTCAATCAATTACGGCTTACAGATCTTGCAAAAGTTCTTTTCTGGATAGCCACTATCGACAGCCTCATCTTTATTTCCATAGAAGTACTCACGGTTCCTGTTTTTTGTTTTTAGTGCGGATTCACATGACGCCTTATGAAGTTTGTGGTTCTTTTTATTGCCTACATAAGAAACATCTGCAGGAATGGGATCATAGCCATTTGGGTCAGAAAATTGGACTACTGTGGCAGGTTGGTTTTCTATAGAATTCGACTGAATATCAGAAATACGCGAAGCCGTTTCCGTCTCGCCGGAAGGCGTAGAATCGTAGATAGCTATAAAAGAATCGTCTTCCGATCTGGACTCTCCGGTTTTATAATCAATAATCACACCCGGCTGCACATTATAACAAAAAACGTTAAACTTCAGCTTATCATCCTCAACTGACTGAGCTTCAATCAATACTCCGCTTGCTACTAAATTGTTGTCCTCAAAAACAGGTGTGACCCTATATAATACGTGGTTTCCTGTGCTCGAAACATAGAATCGGACATCTTCTTCAAAAGGTCTCATTCCTTCTGTGTTCATATATCGAGTGCCTGTTATCAAATTTCGCTCGTTGTCATTTTCTCCTGTTAATTGAAACGCAATCAAATGGCAACGGTTGTATAAATAGTTTCCATCAACAAGTCCATTATATTGAGTTGTTTTCCATCCACTTGGTCTGATTAATGGTGTCTGAATCCTTGTATTACTGGGTAGTGTATCTTTCCCAATCATTGCAATTGTAATGCCGCACCGTCCCAAAGAGTCTAATTCAGAGTAGGCTTCTCCATAAAAAGAAAGCATCAATTCACGTCCAAAAAACGGAACATTATCATTAACAATATAGACGGGATTATCTGAATAAGCCGGAATATCATCCAGCGAAAAAACCGAAATGGTTTCGCTCTCCGATTCTTTAGAATTGGAATCGCCTTTTTGAGCATATGCCTTAGAACACGTTCCAGCCCATAAAACCAGCAATGCTATGAAAGTAAAAAAGAGTTTCGTAGTTATGGCGCGCAAGTATGCTTTATTCATCGCATTCCTCCATGTTTCTGTAAGGCAACAAGAACTCTTCACCATCCTCTTTTTGGTAAAGGCTTCTGTCTACAGATACTTCTTGCAAAAATCGTAAGCCGTCATGATTTCCACGCCTTCATACGTCCCAATCGTCAATAAATCTTTGTCGCCACTGACGATAATCGCAGCCTTTGCATCTACTGCACAGGAAATAAACTTATCATCATCCGGATCACGACATTCAACAATCTCGGAAACCGGTTCAATCAACTCTAACTCGGAAATAAATGGTGCAAGTAATGATCTTTCCAGTTTTCCCTGCTTCCGGTCAATCATCTCGTCGACGATTTCCTGATACTCTTCAATGATTTCAGGCGAGGCAACAGCTTCTATCTGGCGATTTACAACAGCAGATATGACTCTTCTGGGCGCACTCCCAAAGAAAACGCCCTGTATTACAACATTTGTATCTATTACGATCTTCATTTCCGTTTTTTCTTTCTCACGGATTTGATGATCTTATTAACATCGGATTCCTTATATCCAACTGATGCGGCCCAGTCACGCGCTTCGTCCATTTTCTTTTCGAATTCTTTTGCCGATGGAATTCTGATTGCTTTTAGCATGATAATGTCATCAGACGCATATACCGCCAGCTTATCGCCGGTTGTAATGGACATGCTTTTGCGCACTTCCGCCGGGAGTACAATCTGCCCCTTTGAAGATACTGTTAAAACATCTACGCTCACATCTTCACCTCCTTGTAAGATTATCTTACAAGTATTGTACTACAGAGGCTTATCTTTTCACAAGAAAAAAAGGGGATTTTCACGCCACCAGGCTGTATTTCTCTCTGTACTCTTCAAACAGTTCCTTAAACCGCGGATTGTCCATCGTCCGGATCTGCTTCAGGTATTCATGCGGATCGTACTGGTCGGTGTCCGCTTCCAGCACGGCGATCGCGATGTTGGAGCAGTGGTCCGAGATCCTCTCGAAATTGTTCAGGATGTCCGCCAGGACGAATCCCCTTTCGATCGTGCAGTCTCCGCTCTGTAACCGGTCGATGTGATTCATACGAATCGTCTCTGTGAGCAGGTCGATCACCTGTTCCAGCGGCTCCACCTTTTCCGCAAGCTTTCTGTTCATCGTTTCATAGGCCTCTGCCGTGATCCCCATGATCTCCAGCACGGCGTTTTCCAGACAGGTCAGTTCTTTTTTCGCCTGTTCGGACATCTCGATCTTCTTTTCATGGATCTCTTTGGCCGACTCGACCAGGTTCAGCGCGTGGTCACTCAGTCTCTCGAAATTGCCGATGGAATGCAGGACCTTGGCCGTAATCTTGCTGTCATGCGCAGAAAGCTTTTTGCCGGACAGTCTGACAAGATATGTGCCCAGGTGGTCCTCATAGATATCCACTTCGCCCTCGATCTCCTCGATCTCCCTGCTGCAGTCTTCCGAATAGGCCCGGATGTTTGCGATCGCCTTCTCCACAGAATCTTTTGCCTTCTGTGCCATCTCCCTGGAAAAGGAGTCGCACTTCGCGACCACCAGCGCAGGTGTCCCGAACAATCGCTCGTCGAGAAACGCGACCTGGGGTCTTTCTTCCGTTTTGATGATCGTCTCCGCAAGTTTGACGAGTCTCCCCGCCAGCGGAAGAAGCAGTATTGTCGTTCCTACATTAAAGGCCGTATGGCACAGCGCGATGCCAGCCGGATTGATCTGCCTGTCAACGAAGGAAAGATCAAACAGCGCATGTGCTCCGAAGAACGCGACCGCGAAGACAGCCGTACCGATCAGGTTGAACAGCAGATGAATGGCCGCCACGCGTTTGGCGTTTCTCCCGACGCCGATGCTCGAGAGGATCGCTGTGGCGCACGTCCCGATATTCTGTCCCATGATGATCGGAACCGCCATGCCGAAGGTGATGTTGCCGGACAGAGAAAGCGCCTGCAGCATACCGACGGAAGCTGCCGAACTCTGGATGATCGCGGTGATCACAAGACCGATCAGGATACCCAGTACCGGGTTGCGGAACACCGTCAGGACCTTCGCGAAGGAAGGGGAATCGGCAAGCGGCGCGACAGAACCACTCATCAAAAGCATCCCGTACATCAGGACCGCGAACCCGAGAAGCGCGTTTCCCACGTCCCGCTTTTTCTGCGTCTTCGCCGTCATCAGCAGCAGGATCCCGACAAAGGCAAGCACCGGTGAAAAAGACTCCGGTTTCAGCATGCGGACAAACGGATTGTCTCCCGAGATCCCGATCATGCTCATGACCCAGGCCGTGATGGTCGTGCCGATGTTGGAGCCCATGATCACCCCTGCCGTATTGGCGATGTTCATCAGCCCCGAATTGACCAGACCGACCAGCATCACCGTCACAGCCGAAGAACTCTGGATGGCGATCGTGATGATGCAGCCCATCAGAAGTCCCGCAAAGCGGTTCTTCGTCATCCGGTTGACGATCCTTTCCATACGCGCGCCGGCAATACGCTCCAGACTGTTCGACATCTGATGCATCCCGTAGATAAAAAATGCCAGACCGCCCAGAAGTGTAAAAACAGAAAAAATACTCATGCGTTCGGTTCTCCTTGATGCTAAAAAAAGACTTTTACGCAAATCAAAATGATTTGTCGTAAAAGTCTCGCTGTCGCTTGTGTAAGCTTAGGCCGAATCCGGATGCTTATGCATCGTGCTGACGTCTTCGGCCGCCACAGATCTGTGACCGGCTACTCCCTTTTTTTCATTTTTATACATTGAAAAAGTGTTTTTTACATTATAAAGGATACTGTCCGCGTCACGCAATCCTTTATGGCCGCTCCGCCACGAGCATCCCGTCACGCAGACGATAGGCATGGTCCGAGAGCACATCTGCCGGCGGCACCTCCGAAGCGTTGATCGTCCTGATGAGGTCATCCAGTTCCTCCCTTTCTGCCATGGAAACGGAAACGGCAAGCACCTCGTGCACGGCGGAGGGGATCACGTAAAAATCTCCCAGTTTCTTTTCCAACTCTTCCTGCACTCCCGGATAGAGGATCGCGACGGCTCCGAAGAATCCTTCCGCATTGCTGACCACATAGATATCCGGTTCGACCACCTGTGTGACGCCGAGCGCTTCCGAAAGCGTCCGGATCCGCGGCGGATGTAAGCGCGGCGTATTGATCTCTCCCGCACGGATGACGTCCTCTGCCGTCACGTCCCAGATCTCAAGCAGTCCGTTGGTGATCACCACCTCCGCCATCATCTCCGGAGAGTCATGCCATTCAAGCTGATACAGGCAGATCAGATCCTCCGCCGCCTCTTTGTAGGGTCTGCTCTTCATGATCTCTTTGTTTTGTTCCCTGTTCACCAGCCGCGCGGTGATCCGGTCCTTTATCTCCTCAAATCCCGGAAGCTTTACTTCTGTTTTTGTACTTGCTTTCATGTGCTGTGTTCTCCTTTCTTTCACATTGTTTGCGTTTTGCGGATAACAGCAGATAAAAGCCCGCGCAGACAGTCTTCTTCCGTCTGTTACCCAGGTTTCCTAAAAAAAGTTTTTGGGGAATGGCGCCCTTTGAATCAAAGGCCCATTATGATAAGAACGGCAGAGCAAGACGCGCTCTGCCGTTTTAGTATATCTGCCCGGTCGTGTGGTTTCAACAGTTTTATTCTTTTCTCGCCACGAACCAGTGATAATTCTCTTCGTAAAAAAGCTCTACGACCTTCCCGCAGATCCTGCAGTCATAGCAGAGCCCGATCCCGCCCGCCTTCACAGAGGCGGCTCTTCTGATCTGCAGCACGCGGTCCACTTCGTAGACCCGCCCGTCCTCCCACCTGACCCACAGAGGCTCCAGCGTCCCGTCGCTGTGGAAAAGCGCAGCAACATCCACATAGACCTTTTTCGGATTGATCTTCCTTGCTTCTTCCGGGTCGATGTTGTTTGGTCGGTTATAGATCCTGATCGGGAGGCTGTATTCTCTCATCTTCCTTCCCTCTGTGGCTGCTCTCTGTGCAAGTATCTTATATCGAACGTATGTTCTAGTCAAGCATACAATAAATGCCGTCCGAAAAAACGGACGGCATTCCCGAAATATCCATAAATGATGTTACTCAGGCATCCAGATCCATCAGTTTTGAGAGGAGCCGGCTCTTCTCCAGCTGCGGTCTGATCTTTTTCTGAAAGAGTTCACTGGACACCACCCGGTGATGCACCTTTTTGGAACCGCGCGTCAGGCAGATGAGCGCGATGACCAGAAACGGCACCTGCGGCACGATGGGGAGCAGGAGGCCGATCAGTCCGATGATCAGAAATATGGTTCCGAGAATCAGGTAGACGGTTCTTTGCAAGGCGCTTTACCTGTCCTGTTTTTCCCGATACATCCGGATCAGTCCCAGCAGGATCTCGACGGCCCGGTCCATCCGTTCTGCCGTGATGCACTCGTACTCTCCGTGGAAGTTGAATCCGCCGGTCCCGAGATTCGGGGTGGGCAGACCCATAAAGGAAAGCCGCGCTCCGTCCGTCCCGCCGCGGATCGGCACGACCACGGGCGCAAGTCCCGCTTCTTCCGTCGCCTTCTTCGCGTTCTCGATCAGATGCATGTGCGGCCTGATCTGTTCCAGCATGTTTTTGTACTGATCCCGGATCGTTACTTCTGCAGTCCCGGCCCCATATTTATCATTCATCCGGTTTGCGATCGTTTCCATCAGATGCTTCCGGTTCTCGAATCCTTCTTCGTCAAAGTCGCGGATAATATATTGTAACTTTGCTTCCGCGGTCCTTCCTTCCATTCTCGTCAGATGGAAGAAGCCTTCCTTTTCTTCCGTCTTTTCCGGACACTCGTCCTCCGGCAGCATCGCCTGGAATTCCATTGCGAGCTTCGAGGCGTTTACCATGACGTCTTTGGCCGTGCCAGGATGCACGCTTTTTCCATGGAAGAGGATCACCGCCTCCGCCGCGTTGAAGTTCTCGTATTCGATCTCTCCCACATCACCGCCGTCCACGGTATAGGCAAAGTCCGCTCCGAAGAACGGCACGTCAAAAAGATCCGCCCCTTCGCCGATCTCTTCATCCGGCGTAAAGCAGACGCAGAGCGACCCGTGCGGCAGGTTCTCCGTCTGTATCCTCTCAAGCGCCGTCATGATCTCCGCGACGCCTGCCTTGTCATCCGCGCCGAGAAGCGTTGTCCCGTCTGTCGTGATCAGCGTCTCTCCGACGAGGTCCTTCAAAAACGGAAACTCTCCCGCCCCGAGCACCTTGCCGTTTGCAAAGACGATATCCTCCCCGTCATAGTTCTCATGCAGAATGGGGCGGACGTCTTTGCCGCTCGCGTCCGGAGCCGTGTCCATGTGCGCGATCAGACCGAGCGCCGGCGCGTCTTCGCAGCCTTCCGTGGCCGCGAATTTCGCATAGACATAGCAGTACTCGGAGACCGTCGCCTCGTTGGCTCCCAGTTCCTTTAGCTGCGTACACAGCAGTTTTGCGAGATCCCACTCTCCCTCAAAGCTCGGATGGGTCCCGCTCGTCTCGGAAGAAGTCGTGTGAATCTGTGCGTAAGTGATCAGTCGTTCGTAGGCTCTCATTTTCTCTGTTCCCTTTTAGAATCTCTCCCGGATATGCATCAGCCGTGACAGCGCGTCGTCAAGTGTCTCTTCCTTCTTGGCAAAGTGGAAGCGGATCAGGTTGTTGACCGGCTCTCTGAAGAAACTGGATCCCGGGACCGCTGCCACGCCGACCCGTTTCACCAGGTCAGTACAGAACTCCAGGTCATCTTCGTATCCGAACTCGCCGATGTCCACCAGTACATAGTAGGCGCCCTGCGGTGTCGTGTAGGTCAGGCCGGCCGCATCCAGCCCCTGCAAAAAGAAGTCCCGCTTCTTCGTGTATGTTTCGCGAAGGCCGTCGTAATACTCCTGTCCGAAGTGCAGCGCCGGAACAACGGCTTCCTGGAGCGGTGCCGCCGCGCCGACCGTCAGAAAGTCATGCACCTTCTTGATGCGCTCCGTGATCTCCGGCGGTGCGATCGTATAGCCCAGGCGCCATCCCGTGATCGAATACGTCTTCGAGAGGGAACTGCAGCTGATGGTCCGCTCCCGCATGCCGGGAAGCGTCGCAAAGTAGATATGTCTGTACGGCGCGTACACGATGTGCTCGTATACCTCATCCGTCACGACAAAGGCGTCGTACCGTCTGACGATATCCGCGATGGTGTTCAGCTCTTCTTCCGTGAATACCTTCCCGCTCGGGTTGGAAGGGTTGCAGAGGATCAGCGCCTTCGCGCCGTTTCGAAACGCGTCTTCCAGTTCCTCCGCGGAAAAGGTAAAGGCCGGCGGCTTCAGCGCGATATAGACCGGTTCCGCGCCGGAAAGGATCGTATCGGCGCCGTAGTTTTCATAGAAGGGAGAAAAGATGGCTACCTTGTCGCCCGGATCGATGATGCTCATCATCGCGGCCATCATGGCCTCCGTACTCCCGCAGGTGATCACGATCTCTCTCTCCGGGTCGATGGAGAATCCCATGAAGCGGGACTGCTTTTCCGCGACAGCATCCCGCAGGTTTTTTGCACCCCATGTGATGGAGTACTGGTGAAAATTCTCATTGGATACTTCAGAGAGTCTCTGCAGGATCTCCTTGGGCGGATCAAAATCAGGAAATCCCTGTGAGAGATTGACCCCGCCATACTCATTCACGATCCTTGTCATCCTGCGGATGACAGAATCCGTAAAGTGTTCCGTCCGTTCCGAAAGTGGTCTCATCTCTTTGCTTCCTTCCTGATCTACTTTTTCAGATACTGCTCAAATTCCTCCGCAGGCATGGGTTTTGCGAGGTAATACCCCTGTACATACTGCACGCCGATGGCCTTCAGCTGCTCCAGCTGTTTCTCCGTTTCGACCCCCTCGACGATGACCGGCATGGAAAGCTTTTTCGCCATCTCCGTGATACTTAACAGGACGCCCTGTCCGCGCTCGGAGGCATCGAGACTTGCCACAAAACCCATGTCCGCCTTCAGGATATCGACCGGCATCTCCGCGAAGGTATTGAAATTGGAATAGCCGTTCCCGAAGTCATCCATGAGGATCTTATATCCCCTGTCGTGAAGCTGCTGTACCTTAGACGCCACCTGTTCCATTTTTACAAAGGCGCTCTCTGTGATCTCGATGCGCAGGTCGTCTGCCGTAAGTTTGCAGTTCGCAGACCGGTTCAAAAAGTCTTCCATAAACGAAGGATTCAGCAGATCGACACGGGACATATTGATAGAGATCGGGATCTTCGTGCCGTACGCTTCCTTCCACTTGGTGAGCTGCTTACAGACGGTCTCAAAAACGAAGGCATCCAGTTCGCTGACGGATCCGTTCTTTTCAAATACCGGTACAAAATCTCCGGGCGGAATCATGCCGTACTTCTCGTCCTGCCAGCGTATAAGCGCCTCGGCCGAGACGATCTGCATCGTCTGCAGATCGAAGACCGGCTGGTAATACACCTTGAACCGGCCGCTCAGCAGGGCGCTGTGCATCTCCCGCGTGATGTAATGCTGGAACTGCATCCGGGCATCCAGCACCGCGTCAAAGTAGGCAAACCGTTTCTGATAATCACGCTTTACCTGGTCCAGCGCAAAGGTCGCCCTGTCAAACATGACGGACAGACTTTCATTTCTGTCGGAAACAGGATAGACGCCTTCAAAGAGCGTGATCCGGTAAGGGGTGGTCTGTCCGGGGATCACATCTTCCACAGACAGTTCCGGCAGCGGCAGGTGGATCTCCTCTTTCGGCGCGCAGATAAAGAACCGGTCTGCATCGAACCGGGCAATGGTGTCCACCCCGGGAAAGAGGTTTGCGATCTCATCCGCGACCTTCTGCAGCACGGTATTCCCCGTCAGGAAACCGAAGCGGTCGTTGATGTCCTTAAAGCCGCTGACATCCGCGGCGATGATCTGATATTCTCCGGACGGATTGTTCTTCAGGTCTTCCCGCACCTGATAGGCAAAGCCGTCCCGGTTGTAGAGACCGGTCAGTTCATCTCTTCCGGGCTCCAGGAACAGCGGCGCAATGACCAGGTACAAAAGGCCCGTCGTAAACGCGATCCCGCCTGTGTAAAATTCGACGACAAAGAACTGATAGACCTGAAACGCGAATTCCATCGCCCAGAACAGGAGGAGTCCCGCCACCGTCCGATAGCCCAGACGGTTTCTGGCACGGTACAACATCACCAGCATGCCGACGGCATACACGGCCCAGACGATGTAGTTTATGATCAGCAGCGGCCCGCGCGTATAGACACCGTACTCGTAGCTGAACATCCATTCCGTCCGATGGTTGATGAGAAACAGGAAGGCCATCAGCGCCGGCACCGGGAAAATATATCTCGCCGTGTGCTTTGCCTTGGTTAGACAGGTGTCCGCAAAATACAGGGCGAGAAACCCCAGGACAAGACTTAACGTCACAAAGTAAAACGTGTCAAAGGCATAGAACGGTTTCAGGATCATCCTGCCCGTTCTCGCGTGATAAGAGAAGGCGAAGTATAAGGCGCCCGGCAGATACACCGCCGTAATGGCGATCAGGCCATAGATCGCGCGATGCCGTCTGGAAAAGCGCCACCGCTTGACCCAGAGGATGAAGAGGCTGGCGGCAAACACTATGCAGCTGATGAAATCAAATGTATAATGCATCCCTTAAACCATATTTTCCGGACGGACAATCTCTTCAAATTCTTCTGCCGTCAGAAGTTCCAGGCGGAGGCAGGCTTCTTTCAGGGAGATGTCCTCCCGGAAGGCAAGCTTTGCCACTTCCGCCGCTTTCTCATAACCGATATGAGGATTGAGTGCTGTCACCAGCATGAGGGAGCGCTCCACATCCTCCTTCATCTTTTCCGTGTTCGCGCGGATCCCCTGTGCGCAGAACCGGTCAAAGGCTCTCGCGGATTCACTCAGAAGCCTTGCCGACTGCAGGAAGTTATAAGCGATGACCGGCATGAAGACATTGAGTTCAAAATGCCCCTGCGAAGCGGCAATGCCGATCGCCGTATCGTTCCCCATGACCTGCACCGCCACCATGGTGACCTGTTCGCACTGGGTGGGGTTGACCTTGCCCGGCATGATGGAGGAACCCGGTTCGTTCTCCGGGATCATGATCTCCCGCAGGCCGTTGCGCGGTCCGGAGGCGAGCCACCGGACATCCCCCGCGATCTTCATCAGATCTGCCGCAAGCGCCTTCAGCGCGCCGTGCGCAAAGACCATCTCATCCTTCGAGGTCAGCGCATGGAACTTATTCTCCGCCGTCACGAAGTCATATCCCGTGATCTCCGCGACCTTCTCCGCTGCTTTTTCCGCAAACCCTTCCGGCGCGTTGAGCCCGGTCCCCACGGCGGTACCGCCGAGGGCCAGCGACAGGAGCGGCGTAACGGCTTTCCCGATCAGCTCCGCGTCTTTCTCCAGGGAACTGCGCCATCCGCTGATCTCCTGTGAGAAAGCGATCGGCACCGCATCCTGCAGATGGGTACGTCCGCTCTTGATGAGCCCTTTGTTTTCTTCTTCCAGTTTTTTTAAGGTATCGATCAGGCCCTGCACGGCGGGAAGGAGCTGTTCCTTCACGGACAGCACCGCCGCGACGTGCATGGCAGTCGGAAAGGTATCGTTGGAAGACTGGCTTCTGTTGACGTCGTCGTTCGGATGCAGGAGTGTTTTGCCTGCCGTCTCGTTGGCGCGGCCCGCGATGACTTCGTTGACATTCATGTTCGACTGCGTGCCGGATCCCGTCTGCCAGACGACCAGCGGAAAGTGTCCGGCGAGTTCTCCCCGCAGGATCTCCTCCGCCGCGCGGACGATCGCTTCGCACTTTTCCTGCGTCATCGCTTCCGGTACCAGCTCCCGGTTCGCGAGCGCCGCCGCCTTCTTCAAAATGCCAAACGCATGGATGATCTCCTTCGGCATTGTCTCGATCCCCACGCCGATCGGAAAGTGCTCTACGCTCCTTTGCGTCTGCGCTCCCCAGTAGCGGTCCGCCGGGACCCGTACTTCTCCCATGGAGTCATGTTCCAATCGATAATCCATTCTGTCACCCTGCCTGTTTTAAAACGGCACTACACTTCCACTGTCAGAAGCCATTCTTTGCCCGCTTCGATCTGGCGCAGCACCTCTTCGGGCGCCGTTCCGCCAAAGGACTTTCTTGCACGCACGCAGCCCTCCAGGGAAATGTCCCCCAGAAGTTCTTTGGTCAGTCTCGGATCCACGGGCTGCAAAGCCTCTTCGCCAAGGTCCTCCAGTCCGCAGTTCTTTTCTTCGCAGACTTTGACCAGCCTGCCGATGATGGCATGTGCTTCTCTGAACGGGATGCCGGCCACTGCCAGGTGGTCTGCCGCATCCGTAGCATTTAAGAATCCCCTGGAAAGGTGTTCCGCGATTTTTTCCGTCCGGAACGTCGTCTTTTCGATCATGCCCGTCAGCACCCGTACACACATGTTCCAGGTGTCAACGGCATCAAAGAGGCTCTCCTTGTCCTCCTGAAAGTCCTTATTGTACGAGAGCGGCATTCCCTTCATGACGGTCAGCATCTGCATCAGGTCGCCGTATACGCGGCCGCACTTGCCGCGCAAAAGTTCTGCCATATCCGGGTTCTTCTTCTGCGGCATGATGCTCGATCCCGTACAGTAGCTGTCGTCGATGTCGATGAAGGAAAACTCGCTGGAATTCCACCATGCCAGTTCCTCCGCCCAGCGGGAAATATGCATCATGGAGATCGCCGCGTCGCTTAAAAGCTCGATGCAATAATCTCTGTCGCTGACGGAGTCCATCGCATTCTCCGTGGGCGCGATAAAACCAAGGAGATCTGCCGTCATGGCGCGGTCAATGGGGAAGGATGTCCCTGCCATCGCGCACGACCCGAGCGGAGAATAGTCCATCCGTTCCAGCGTGTCGTAGAGGCGCTCGATGTCCCGCTTGAACATCTGGAAATACGCCATAAACAAAAATCCGATCGTGATCGGCTGCGCATGCTGGATATGGGTAAAACCGATCGTCATCTCGTTTACGTTTTCCTGCGCTTTTTGCAGGATGACTTCTTCCAGGTTTTTCAGTTCTCCGATCATGGAGAGGATGGCGCGCTTCACAAAGAGGCGCAGATCCGTCTGACACTGGTCGTTACGGCTGCGGGCCGTATGGAGTTTTTTCCCGACATCGCCGATCTTTTCCGTCAGACGCTTTTCGACGGCCATGTGGATGTCTTCATCCTCCGTGGAAAAGACGATTTTACCGTCTTCGATCTCCTGACGGATCGCGTTCAGCCCTTCTATGATCTGTTGTTTTTCCTCCTCCGTGACGATCCCGCAGGAAGCAAGCATGGTGACGTGCGCGATGCTTCCGTCGATATCCTCCCGGAACAGGCGCGCGTCAAATCGGATGGAAGCGTTAAACTCTTTTACGAGATCATCCATTTCCTTTTCAAATCTTCCGCCCCACAAACTGGCCATATGCCTTCTCCTTTATATCTTCTTTATATGAAGTTCTGATGATAGTGTTTTATGCTGTCGTTGTGTGTCAATGAGTGTGTCAAAGAGAACCGTCCCCTTTGACACACCTGTTTATGCGACGTGGCTGGTAGGCTTGTCTTCCGGTTCACGGCCGGTCAGCGCATAAGCGATGTTCACCGCGTGATCGCCCACACGCTCCAGGTCGTTCACCAGGTTGGTAAAGATGATCCCGCCCATGGGATCACACTGGGTATTCATCAGTCTCGTGACATGGTTGCCGACAAGACGGGCCTCTTCTTCGTCGATCCGGTTCTCCAGACGGTCGACTCCGGGCAGCGCCGCATAGTCTTCCGTCGTGAAGATATCGATCGACTGTCCGACGATGGAAAGCGCGTCCGCCGACATTTCCTTCAACTCTTCGATGGCATCATCCGACAATGGGATCCTTTTGCCGTGGATCTCCTCCGCGTATTCGATGATGTTCTCCGCATGGTCGGAGAGACGCTCCATATCCGCCACCGCGAAGGAAAGCCTGGAGATGCGCTTTAAGGCATCGTTGTCGAGGTCCAGCGTCCGCAGGTCGCTCATGGCTTCGTTGATGGTCTTCTGCAGGATGTCCACGCTGTCTTCCCTGGCCTTTACGGATTCCGCTTTTCTCTCATCGTAGTCAAAGAAACAGTCGATGGCTTTGCGCAGGTTCTTCTCGGCGATGCGCCCCATACGGGCGACTTCGCGGTGCGCCTGCGCAAGCGCTACGCCGGTCGGCATGCTGCGGATGTTGATCATATACTGGAGCGACCGGTCTTCGAGCTGCTCGTTCTCCTCCGGAAGGATCGGGATGATGCGTTCCGCGACCCGGATGATCTTATCCGCGATCGGCAGTTCGATCAGCACGGCAAGGGTCGCGAAGATGGTATGCGTATTCGCCACCTGTCTGCCGATGGAGTTCGGCGAAAGGTTCTGAATAAAGGTGAGGATCCCCGGGAAGAGGCGGATCAGAAGCACCAGGATGGCCGCACGGATCAGGTTAAAGATCAGGTTTAACAGCGCCGTCCGTTTTCCGTTGCGGTTGGTGGTGAGCGATGCGATCAGGTTCGGCGCCACGGAGCCGATGGCGGCACCGATAACCAGATAGACAGCGGTATGGTAGCTTAAAAGCCCCTGCATCGCGAAGGTCTGGAAAATGACCGTCGATGAGGAGGAACTCTGCAGGAAAGCCGTAAAGGCAACACCGAACAGAATCGCGAGGAACGGATTGTCAAGCCCGGCAAGAAGCGTCGTGAAGGTCCTGCTCTGCGCAAGCGGCGCAATGGTCGACTTCATGATCGAGATGCCGACAAAGAGCATCCCGAAGCCCATCAGGAATTCGCCGATGTATTTGATCCTGCTTTTCCTGACGAACAAAAAAAGCACCGTTCCCGTAAACAGAATGAGCGGTGCGTAGGCGGAAATATTAAAAGCGGTGATCTGTGCCGTGACGGTCGTACCGATATTGGCGCCCATAATCACGCCGATGGCCTGGGAAAGCGTCATCATCCCCGCATTAACGAAGCCGATGACCATAACGTCCGTAGCCGAAGAACTCTGCACCAGAATGGTCACAAGGAGTCCTACCAGAACGGCGATGATCTTATTGGAGGTCGCTCTCTCGAGGATGGTCTGCAGATTGTCTCCGCAGGCATTGCGAAGGCCGGATGACATGACAGTCATCCCGTATAAAAACAGGCCTACTCCGCCCAGGAGCGTGAAAAATTCTTCTAAAGTCATAATTATCTTTTCCGGTGAATCTATCCGGCGCGTACAGTTTTTTATTATACCATGAAACAGCCGGAAAAGAGGAAGAAATCAGTCCCTGTTGACCATGTAGACGCCCAGAAGGATCAGCACGATTCCGAGGATATAGAGCGCGGAAAACGGCTCGTGCAGGATCAGAACGCCCGCGATGACGGAAACGACGGGGGTGATGTTCGAAAAAGTGGCCGCCCTGGTCGCTCCGAGATAGGTGATCGAGTAGTTTTGGCAGAAAAAGGCGACAACAGAGGACAGTACGGACAGGTACAGGATGGGAAGGATGGCCCGCGGATTGGTCGCGACCTGCAAAAACTGCGTGCCGAAGGCCGTCCCTTCCGTCAGGAGCGCTCTGCCCGTGAAGACGACGCACCCCATGAGCATCATGATATAGGTCCTCTCGATGGAGGAGAAGGCGTCTGCCAGCGAGATGCTCACGATCCCGAAGACCGCCGCGGCAAAGACGGCGCCCAGCAGGCAAAGGATCCCTTCCGCTTTTACCGCGCCGCTTTCTCTCTGCGCGCTCGAAATGATGAAGACGCCGATGACCGAACAGAGAATCCAGAGGATCTTTTGCAGGCTCAGCTTCTGTTTTAAAAAGATCGCGGCAAACACGGCCGTGACCACCGGGATCAGAGAGATCATGATCCCGGAGAAGGAGGACGTTGTCAGTCTGACGCCTTCCGTCTCCGCGATAAAATACAGGACCGGCTGGCACAGGCCGAGAAGAAGGAATCGCCCGACGGGTTTTCCCTTTAAATGCAGCCTGCTGCCGCTCAGTGCGATCACGATATTCATGCAAAGAAATGCCAGAAGAAACCGTACCCCGAGGAGCATCGTTGGCGATGTCTCTCTGAGGGACAGTCTGGTGGACATGAAGCTCAGTCCGTATATGGTGCTGGCCGCGATAGCCGCGATGGTAGCGGTGAGTTTTTTATTTGTCTGCATAAGGGGGTCCGTCTCCTGACTTCACCCATTCTAACACCTTGCCCGTCCGGGAGCCAGATACTATCACGCGGATCTTACTCACGCATCTTCAGCACTTCGATGTGGGAGGTCTTCCGGATCCTGCGAAGCAGCAGCAATTCCGAAATAAAGTAGGAAAAGAGGACCAGCAGGAAGGACGCCGCATACATCCACGCCGGGAAGGAAAGATCCTCCCCGCAGTTCACGTTGATGACAAAGTACGGGAAGATGCGGTCCATGATCCATTTGGAGAGCGGGATGCAGATCATGGCGCCCGCGATGACCGTGATCAGATTGCCGTCGAGATACATGCGGCGCACTTCGCCGCTGCGGAATCCGAACAGGCGCATGACGCTGATGTGATAGGCGCTGCGGTCGAGCATGACCTTCATCATCAGAAAGATAACGACGATCAGCACAAAGGCCGAGATCACCGTGAGCGTGCGCACCATCGGCATCATGAGGGAAAGAAAGACCGACGACGCCTTCTCTATGTCCGCCCGCGTGGATGTGGCATAGAGCCTCGTCGGAGAAATGGGGATCTCATGGTCACTGTAAATGACGTTGTAATACTCCTCCCCTTCCCCGAACAGTTCGCGTGCCTTTTCTATATCCATAAAGACCGTGAACCCGGGCGAATACTGGACTATCTCTCCGACCCGGAAGGAGTAGTTTTTATCCGTCTCCGCATCCTGCAGGTGAAACGCGTCGCCGGCCGAGAGCCCGTACTTGATCGCGAAGGAAGAGGAAATGCAGACCTGTTCATTGTCCTTTGCAAGGGGCGCGTCAAAAAAAGGATTGTCCGCCGTCAGACCTAAGACGGTGACATCAAAGGTATACTCTCCCAGATCCCTTTGCAGTGTCCGTGCAAGCGCGGGATACCCCTCCCCGGGCGCCGTATCCGGCGGATATTTAAACGTGTACATATACTCGTAGCGCGTATCGTTTACAAAATTCTTCTCCACGTTTTCGCAGTATACATAGCAGTCCAGCCCGATCATGAGGACAAGGAGACAGACCAGCATGCCAAACGTAATGGCGATCTCCGTCCGCAGTTCACGAAGCATCTGGCGCAGCTGAAACATCGGCAGGAAGGACAGTCTGCCGAGACGAATGCCGCCGCGCAGCGGGACCTCCTCTTCTCTGCGCAGCATCTTGAGCACCGGCCGCGACAGTTTTTTACGGATGACGACGGCGTTGACGACGGCCGCGGTGAGCGGCGGCATCACCACGCCGTACAGGATAAGAAACGGCGAGAGGATGTAGGGGAGTTCCGGGATCGAATAATACAGCGTCGAATCCGTCATCTGGGATTCGATCCCGAGGGGAGACATCCCCGCGATCAGCCCGATCAGGCCGCAGAGGAAGGTCACGAGAACCGGCAGCGCAATATAGTGCAGCATCAGGTCCTTTTGCCGCACGCCGAGGGCAAACAGCGCGCCGATGACTTCCTTTTCCCTGTCGATCTGGTGCACGACAAAGACGGAAATGATGTAAGTGAGGAGGATGATCAGGATCACGCCGGCGATGTAGCAGGACTTGATATTGACCTCCACATCATCCGCGGCGCCGAAGATCCGGATGTTGTCCGCCTGCGGAACAAACTGCGTGAGGTTGGTCAGGTCCGCGCCGAAGAATGTCAGGGTGGAGAGCCTGATCCGGTGGAAGGCTTCTTCTCCGGAATAGGAGAAGTCCTTGAGCAGATCTTTCAGCGCCCTGTCCTTTGCCTCCCGCTCTTTTCGGGTGGCCGGGCGGTCTGAGAACCGGTAGGCATAGACATACTCCTGGGTATGCTGCAGCGCCGAACTGGTGAGCAGTTCCTCATATTGCGCGGCGGTCACGAAGGCCGTGCCGAAGGCGGAGGAGTCGGCGCTCGCGTCGGAGAGCGTACGGAGCGGGTTGTCGTAGTCCGGTGAGGAGCCGATACCACAGATGCTAAACGGACTGCCGCCTATAAGGACCTCGTCTCCGAGATCCAGACCGTGCGCCGCGCAGTAGCGCTTTTCGAGGACCAGTTCTCCCGGTTCCTGCGCGGCAGTGCCGAAGTCGATATGGACCAGATCGATGCGCTCTCTGTTTTTGAAAAACCGCAGAGTCGATCCGTCGTCCGTCATGAGATCGAGATAGAACTGCTCTTCCAGCTCCACGCCCATCGCGTCGATGGCGGCGAGGTTTTTTTCGGTCAGCTTTTCAAATACGAAGAACTGCCCGTCTTCGATCCGGTTGTTCTCTGCAGCGGCGTGCGTGCCGTCGCGTACCGTAATGCCGGCGGCAATGATGCTGACGATGATAAAAACAGCCAGAAAAATGATGAGTCCGAGCGCCGCGTAGGCAACGGCGTCCCGTCTGAGATTCCGCGGGATCCGGCGAAGGAGGAGCCTCTGCATATCAGAGATCCTCCAGCAGAGCGGCGGAGATCTTTTCTTTGTTCCTGTAATCGTCCGCGATCTTGCCGTCTTTTAAAACGATGACCTGATCGACCATCTGCCGGATGGCATTGTTGTGCGTAACGATGAGCATCGTCGTGCCAAAGTCCCGGTTCACCTGTTCCAGCAGAAGCAGGATCTCCCGCGAGGTTGCGGAGTCGAGCGCGCCGGTCGGCTCGTCGCACAGAAGAAGGTTCGGGTTCTTGATGAGCGCCCGCGCGATCGCGCAGCGCTGCTGCTGGTCGCCGGAGAGCTGCGAAGGGAACTTGTTTTCATGCTCCTTGAGGCCCAGCGTCCGGAGGAGGTTCTCCATATCGAGCGGGTGCTTCGTCAGGTACTCGCAGACCTGGATGTTTTCGCGGACCGTGAGATTCGGGATCAGGTTGTAAAACTGGAAGATGAATCCCAGTTCCGACCGCCGGTACCGGGACAGCGCCTGCTCGTTCAGACCCACGACCTGCTGTCCGTCCATCACGATGGAGCCGCTGTCGGGCGTGTCCAGCCCGCCGATGCAGTTTAAAAGCGTCGACTTCCCGGAGCCGCTGTTCCCCTGGATGGCGACCAGCGTCCCCTTTTCGACGCCGAAGCTGATCCCCTTGAGGACGGGGGTGTACGTTTCCCCCTGCCCGTAACTCTTCTTCAGATTCTCTGTTTGCAGGTATGCCATAGGATGCCTCGTGGTTATGAATGGCTAACTTGTTGTTTTATCATAGCACAGTTTTGCAAGGGGGAACCACTTTCTTCAGAGGAAAGTGGTTCCTTCGTAATCTGCGGTGCACGATTCGGGCTTCACAGCGTTTTGCCCTGAATTTATTTTCTGCAGTGCGATTCGCAGGCCTTATGGCCTGCTCATCACGGGCATCCGCCCTATAGAAAAAGGAACAGGTTCAGGCCTCTATATGCAAGCATAAAGTCCTGAACCCGTTCCTTTTTCTGCACTGCAGAAAACTATCGTGGAGCATATGGGATTCGAACCCACGACCTCCTCCATGCCATGGAGGCGCGCTCCCAACTGCGCCAATGCCCCTTGCGTACTTAAGGATAATAGCATTAAAAGATTCCTTTTACAAGAACTTGTTCTATGTTATGATAGGCGCTGATATGAGTACGAAACAGCGTGGAAAATCACAGGCCCTGGGCATTGTCATGCTGCTTGGCACAGCCCTGATCTGGGGGACGGCGTTTGTGGCGCAGAGTCTGGGGATCGATGTCATAGGCCCTTTCAGCTTCAACGCGATGCGCACCCTTATGGGGGCGACGGTGCTTCTTCCCGTCATCATCATCAAGGATGCGTTCTTTTTGAAGAAGGCTTCCCCTGCTGAGGTCGAGGCTTACAAGGTCGCCAACCGGAAGGTCATTGGTTACGGGATCAAGCTGGGTGTGGTCTTCTGCGTCGCGCAGAATCTTCAGCAGCTTGCCTTTCTGTCTTCGACAGCCGGGAAGATCGCTTTCATCACTTCGTTATATATGTTCTTTGTGCCGTTCATCGGTCTGTTTGTCGGAAAGCGGATCCCGCTTCTAACCTGGATCAGTGTTTTCCTTGCCTTTGCGGGACTGTATTTTCTGAGCATCAATCCGCAGGATCTGACCGCCATCAACCGCGGCGATGTGCTGACGTTCATCTGTGCCATCTTCTTTGCGTTTCACATCCTGCTGATCGAGCGTTTTTCGCCGGAGGTGGATCCGATCAAACTGTCGGCCATGCAGTTTTTAACATCGGGCACCATTTCCGCCGTGTTGATGGTGCTCTTTGAAAATCCTACGCCGGAAGGCATTCGCTCGGTGATCGGGCCGCTTCTGTACTCCGGCGTGATGAGCTGCGGGATCGCCTATACGTTTCAGATCATCGGGCAAAGCCGGACCGAAGCGACGGCTGCTTCCCTCATCATGTCTCTGGAAGCGGTGTTTGCCGTCATTGCCGCCTGGATCATTCTGCATGAAAGGCTCACTTTCAGAGAAGGCCTCGGCTGCGTCATTATGTTCTGCGCCATTCTCCTGTCACAGGCGGGAGGACTGATCCAGAACAGAAAGGGATCCTAGTCGCGTTCCATGGCTGAAGCGATCACGCTCCTTCTCTTCACCTGCGTTCTGATCGGCTGCATCCTCGCAGATGCGTCCATTCTGATTGCGTTATTCTTAGGGCTTCTTCTGTTTCTCGGGTACGGACTGTTCAGACACCACACGCTCTCTTCGCTTCTGCAGATGGCCTTTGACGGTGTAAAGGGCGCCGGCAACATCCTCCTGACCTTTCTCGTGATCGGCATGCTGACTGCCGTCTGGCGCCTGTCCGGAACCATCCCGGCGATCATTTACTATTCCATCGCGCTGATACGGCCTTCGATCTTTTTGCCGCTCGTTTTTGTTTTGAATGCCGTCGTGTCGATCCTGATCGGCACTTCTTTCGGGACCGCCGCCACCATGGGCGTCATCTGCATGGCCATGGGAAAGGCCATGGGCATGAGTCCGGTTCTGGTCGGCGGCGCCATGCTCTCCGGTGCATTTTACGGCGACCGGTGTTCTCCGGTCTCTACCAGCGCCATGCTCGTGAGCGAACTGACGAAGACCGATCTGTACCGCAATATCAAAGCGATGTACCGCACCGCCGTCGTACCGACGATCCTGACGCTGCTTTTATATTTTCTGCTGGGGATGAACCATGGAGAAGCGCAGACGGACACTTCCATCCGGAGTCTGTTCTCTTCGCGCTTCCACATATCTGTCGTGGTTTTATTGCCCGCCGTGCTGATCCTGATCCTGGGATTTTTGCACGTGAAAGTCCGAAAGGCGATGCTCTTAAGCATCCTGGTCGCCGTCTGCTGCGCCCTCTTCCTGCAGCATGCCCAGGTCCCCGAGATCCTGCGTGCCTGTGTCTTCGGTTTTCAGCCGGAAGATGCGGAACTGGCGCGTCTGCTTCAGGGCGGCGGGATCCTTTCGATGGTGCGGACCATGCTCATCGTCGGCATCTCCTCTTCCTACGCCGGGATTTTCCGCGGCACGGGGCTTCTTGACGGTATGCGGGAAAAAGTATCTGCCGTAAGCAAAAGCGCCACACCGTTTGGTGCGACGCTTCTCGTCAGTGTTTTTACAAGTATGATCGCCTGCAATCAGACGCTGGCCACGATGCTGACGCACCAGCTCTGCCACACGCTTGTCCCCGATGAAGAGACCTTTGCCCTCTATCTGGAGAACTCCGTCATCACGGTGTCGGCGCTCATCCCCTGGTCGATCGCCTGCGCCGTGCCGCTTACCACGGTGGAAGCTCCCCTGACTGCCGCAGCAGCAGCCTTTTATCTGTACCTCTTACCTGTCTGGTATTTCCTCGCCCTTCGGGCAGGGGACAAGGCAGCCTGATCAGCGGAAGTATTCCACCGCCGCTTCAAACATCCGGATGTCATAATTCCCCGGCACGTTCTTGTACAATCCCTTTCCGACACGCTCCGCATGTCCCATTTTTCCGAGCACTCTGCCGTCCGGCGATGTGATGCCTTCGATGGCGTAGGCCGAATGATTCGGGTTGTACTGAATGTCGTAGGTCGCCTTTCCTTCCAGGTCGACATACTGGGTAGCGATCTGTCCCTTCGCGGCCAGCTCCCTGATCAGTTCCTCCGAAGCGACGAATCTTCCTTCTCCGTGAGAAATCGGCGCGCTTACGATGTCTCCCACCTGCACCTTCTTCAGCCAGGGTGAAAGGTTGGACGCGATGCGCACGCGCACGATCTTCGACTGGTGTCTGCCGATCTGGTTGAAGGTCAGCGTCGGGCAGTCTTCGTTCATGTCCATGATCCGGCCATAGGGAAGGAGCCCCAGTTTGACGAGTGCCTGGAAGCCGTTGCAGATACCGAGGACCAGACCCTCTCTCTCATTCAGAAGGTTCATGACGCCCTCCTTCACTGCTTCTCCGCGCAGGAAGGCCGTGATAAATTTCCCCGATCCGTCCGGTTCGTCTCCGCCGGAGAATCCGCCCGGAATGAACAGCATCTGTGACTGCGCAAGGCTCTTTGTAAAGTCCTCCGCGCTCTTTGCGATGTCGTCCGAAGTCAGGTTGCGAATGATGAAGATCTCCGCTTCCGCGCCGGCTTCTTCCACGGCGCGCGCGGAAGCGTATTCGCAGTTCGTGCCCGGGAAGACCGGGATCAGCACGCGCGGCTTTGCGACCTTGACGGCAGGCGCGTGCGTTTCTTTTGTCTCGAAGGAAAAGCTTTCGATCTCTTTCTTTTCCGTCTCCAGATTGCAGGGATAGATGCTTTCCAGTTTCGCCTCATAGGCGTTTTCCAGCTCTTCCACCGGCAGCACGCTTCCCTTGTAGGAAAGCTCGTATGTCTCTGTGGTCGTTCCGAGAAGGACGCTTCCTGCCGGCAGATCATCTCCCTTCATCTCCAGGATAAAGCTGCCGTACGCGTAGCCAAACAGTTCCTTTTCGGACAGTGTATCCGTCAGGGCGATCCCGATGCGGTTTCCGAGGCTCATCTTGAGGAGAGCCTCCGCGATGCCGCCGAAGCCCGGTGTATAGGCAGAGACTGCCTTTCCGGACGAAAGAAGTTCGTGCACCCGGTCATAGAGCGCAAGCAGGCTTTCCGCCTCCGGAAGACCATCCTCTCCCCTTTCCGGCTGCAGGAGAACGACCTTGTGTCCCGCTTCCTTCCACTCTCCGGATGTGACCTCCTGTTCCTTTCCTGTCGTGACCGCAAAGGAAATGAGCGTATTCGGAACGTCCAGATCTTCGAACGATCCGCTCATGGAATCCTTTCCGCCGATGGCCGCCACTCCCAGTTCCATCTGCGCGCGATAGGCACCGAGCAGTGCCGCAGCGGGTTTTCCCCAGCGCTTGTCTTCGTCACGGAGTTTCCCGAAGTACTCCTGGAAACTCAGGTAAACATCTTCCATGGAAGCGCCTGCGGCGATCAGCTTGCTGACGCTTTCCACGACGGCAAGGTAGGCGCCGTGATAAGGATTGATGTCCGTGATCTCCGGATTGAATCCCCAGGACATAAAGGAAACATCGTCCGTATGTCCCTTTTCCAGAGAGATCTTGTGTACCATGGCCTGGATCGGCGTGCGCTGATACCTGCCGCCAAACGGCATGAGCACCGTCCCCGATCCGATGGTCGAATCAAAACGTTCCGAAAGGCCGCGTCTGGAGCAGGTCCGGATGTCTTCCGCAAGCGCCTTCATGCCGGACGCAAAGTCCGAAGGCGTCTCCTTTTCATACGGCAGTCCCTTCTCGATCAGGACTTCCGCGTGCTTCTCCGCGCCGTTGGTATTCAAAAATGCCCGGCTGATGTCAACGATGGTGTTTCCCTTCCAGTGCATGACAAGGCGGGGGCTCTCCGTCACCGTCGCGATCACGGTCGCCTCGAGATTTTCTTTCGCCGCCAGTTCTATGAAGGCCTGCGCATCCTTTTCTTCCACCACGACGGCCATGCGTTCCTGGGACTCACTGATCGCCAGTTCCGTACCGTCCAGTCCTTCGTATTTTTTCGGGACGGCATCCAGATCGATATCCAGACCGTCCGCCAGTTCGCCGACTGCGACCGAGACGCCGCCCGCGCCGAAGTCGTTGCAGCGCTTGATCATGCGCGAGGCTTTCGGGTCCCGGAACAGGCGCTGGAGTTTTCTCTCTTCCGGCGCATTGCCCTTCTGTACTTCCGCGCCGCAGGATTCCAAGGATTCCACCGTATGAGACTTGGACGAACCTGTGGCGCCGCCGCAGCCGTCCCGTCCGGTCCTGCCGCCCAGGAGGATGACAAGGTCTCCGTCCTGCGGCCGTTCCCTGCGCACGTTTTCCGCCGGCGCCGCCGCGATGACCGCGCCCACTTCCATGTGCTTGGCGGCATATCCGGGATGATAGAGTTCATCCACGATGCCGGTCGCCAGTCCGATCTGGTTTCCGTAGGAAGCGTATCCCGCCGCCGCCGTGGCGACCAGCTTTTTCTGCGGAAGCTTACCTTCCATCGTCTTCTCGATCGGTGTCAGCGGATCCGCCGCGCCGGTCAGGCGCATCGCCGCATAGACATAACTTCTGCCCGAGAGCGGATCGCGGATGGCGCCGCCGATGCAGGTCGCCGCGCCGCCGAAGGGCTCGATCTCCGTAGGATGGTTGTGTGTCTCGTTTTTAAACAGCAGAAGCCACGGTTCTTTTTTCCCGTCGACCTCGATCTCGATCTTGACGGTGCAGGCGTTGATCTCTTCCGACTCGTCCAGTTTCGAAAGCTTTCCTTCCGCCCGCAGGCATCTGGCCGCGATGGTGCCGATGTCCATCAGCGTGACCGGTTTCTCGCGATGCAGTTCTTCCCTGGTCCGAAGATAGGCTTCGTAGGTCTTTTCGACTTCTTCATCTTCAAAGGTGATGTGATCCAGTGTTGTCGTAAACGTCGTATGTCTGCAGTGATCCGACCAGTAGGTGTCGATCATGCGGATCTCCGTGATCGTGGGGTCTCTTTCCTCTTCGCGGAAATACTGCTGGCAGAAGGCGAGGTCGTCCAGGTCCATGGCCAGGCCGAAGTTCCGCAGCATCTCCTGCAGTTCTTCTTCGTCGAAGGCCCGGAATCCCGCGATGTCCTCCACCGTTTCCGGCGTCTCGTAGGAGACCTTCAGGGTCGCAGGCAGCGCAAGCGAGGCTTCTCTGGATTCCACCGGGTTGATCAGGTACTGCTTGATCCGGTCGATCTCTTCCTCTGTCAGAGCACCCTGTAAAACATAGACTCTCGCGGTCTTTACTTCCGGGCGCTCTCCCTGGGAGATCAGCTGGATGCACTGCGCGGCCGAATCGGCGCGCTGATCAAACTGCCCGGGCAGATACTCAACGGCAAAGACCGTCTGATTCTCCGCGTCGGCCGGGATCTCTTCCGGAGAGAGGATGTTGTCCGTCTGCGGCTCGGAAAACACGGTCGTCTGCGCATGGACAAAGAGCGTCTCGTCGATGTCCTCCGCGTCATAGCGGTTGATCAGCCGCACGCCGGTGAGCGACCGTATTCCGAGGAAGCTCCGGATGTCATTCAGCACTCCCTTCGCCTCGTAATCAAATCCTTCTTTTCGTTCCACATATACCCGATAAACCATGTCTGCTCCTTTATGTCTTTCGCAATACGTTCTGATTTTGATTAGGATCTGCCTGCTTCCATCGCCCGTTTCCCGATGTCATGACGGAAAAAGGCATTGTCGAAATGGATCTCATTCACCAGTTCGTAGGACTTCTCGATCGCTTTCTCCAGCGTATCCGCACAGGCCGTTACGCCAAGGACGCGGCCGCCGTTTGTCACAAGCTTTCCGTCCTTTTCGGCCGCACCGGCGACATACACGTGGTCGCGTACCGCATCGGGGATCGTGATCTCATATCCCTTTTCATACGAGGACGGATACCCGTCGGAAGCCATGATGACGCAGCAGGCATTTCCGTTTTCAAACTCGACCGACACGTCCTGCAGGGTCCCGTCGGTGGTCGCCTGCATGATCGTCAGCAGGTCGCTTTTTAAAAGCGGCAGCACCACCTGGGTCTCCGGATCTCCGAACCGGCAGTTGTATTCGATGACCTTCGGTCCGTTCGGCGTCAGCATGAGGCCGAAGTACAGGCAGCCCTTGAACGGGCGCCCCTCTTCCTTCATGGCGCGGATGGTCGGCAGGAAGATTTTGTCCATGCATTCCTGTGCGATCTCGTCCGTGTAGTACGGATTGGGCGCGACCGTCCCCATACCGCCGGTGTTCAATCCCTTGTCGTTATCAAGCGCTCTTTTGTGATCCATGGAAGACACCATCGGTTTGACCGTTTCCCCGTCCGTGAACGAGAGCACCGAGACTTCCGGTCCCGTCAGGAACTCCTCGATGACGATCTGCTTGCCGCTGTCTCCGAAGGCGTGCTCCTGCATCATGGAGATGACCGCGCGCTTTGCGTCTTCTCTTGTTTCGGCAATGATGACGCCCTTCCCGAGCGCCAGGCCGTCGGCCTTGACCACGACCGGAATGCTTGCCGTCTCGAGATAGGCAAGCGCCTTCTCCATGTCCGTGAAGGTCTCGTAGGCCGCTGTCGGGATCCCGTACTTTTTCATCAGGTCCTTGGAAAAGATCTTGCTGCCCTCGATGATGGCCGCTTTTTTATCCGGCCCAAAGCAGGGGATGCCTGCTGCCGTCAGCGCGTCCACGGCCCCCAGCACCAGCGGATCGTCCGGCGCGACCACGGCGTAATCTATCGCGTGCTCTTTCGCGAAGGCCACTTGCGCGTCCAGGTCCTTGGCGCCGATCGGGACGCAGGTCGCGTCATAGGCGATTCCCCCGTTCCCCGGCAGCGCAAAGATCTCCTCTACCGTCTTGTTTTCCTTCAGTTTCTTGATGATGGCGTGCTCTCTGCCGCCACCGCCGATGACCATAATCTTCATGTTCTTCTCCATTTCTTTTTAGGAACCACTTTCTTCTGAAGAAAGTGCTTCCTTGGAATAAATGACTGATTCTTAGTGGTGGAACAGGCGCATGCCGGTGAAGGCCATGACCATGTTGTATTTGTTGCAGCAGTCGATCACGAGGTCGTCGCGGACGCTGCCGCCGGGCTCGGCGATGTAGGTGACGCCGCTCTTGTGCGCCCGCTCGATGTTGTCAGAGAAGGGGAAGAAGGCATCCGACCCGAGCGACACGCCGGTCCTGGCGTCCAGGTAGGCCCTGATCTCCGCATCGGTAAGCGGCTCCGGCTGTTTCGTAAAATACTTCTGCCAGTTGCCGTCCGCACAGACGTCTTCCTCATTCCGGTTGATGTAGCCGTCGATGACGTTGTCTCTGTCGGCGCGTCCGATGTCCTCCTTGAACGGGAGGTTTAAGACCTTCTCGTGCTGGCGCAGGAACCAGGTGTCCGCCTTGCTCCCGGCAAGTCTCGTGCAGTGAATGCGGGACTGCTGGCCGGCGCCGACGCCGATGGCCTGTCCGTCATAGGCAAAACAGACGGAGTTGGACTGCGTGTACTTGAGCGTGATCAGCGAAACGATCAGATCCAGCGCCGCCTTCTCCGGCAGATCCCGATTGTTCGTAACGATGTTCTCCAGCAGTTCCTTCCCGATATGGAAGTTGTTTCTCCCCTGTATAAAAGTGATGCCGAAGACCTGCTTGTTTTCTTCCTCCGCGGGAATGTATTCCGGATCGATCTGTACGATGTTGTAGTTTCCGCCGCGTTTTTCCTTCAGGATGGCAAGCGCTTCCTCCTCATATCCGGGGGCGATGACACCGTCGGAGACCTCTCTGCGGATCATCTTTGCCGTCGTCACGTCGCAGACGTCGGACAGCGCCACCCAGTCTCCGAAGGAGCACATCCTGTCTGTTCCGCGGGCTCTGGCATAGGCACAGCCAAGGGGCGATTCGTCCAGTCCTTCGATGTCGTCCACGAAGCAGGCCTTTTTCAGGTCTGCAGACAGCGGCAGTCCCAGGGCCGCGCTGGTCGGGCTGACATGTTTGAAGCTCGTCGCGCAGCAAAGGCCGGTCGCCTCCTTAAGCTCCTTTACCAGCTGCCAGGAATTAAAGGCATCCAGAAAGTTGATATAGCCGGGCTTTCCCGACAGGATCGTGATCGGCAGGTCGCTTCCGTCCGCCATGGAGATCTTTGCCGGCTTCTGATTGGGATTGCATCCGTATTTTAATTCCAGTTCTTTCATCCTCGTTCCGTCTTCCTTTCCCCGTACGGTCGTCGTCTGTTTGGACGCTTCGAATTACGCGTTTTTGTTGATCAGTTTTTCTTCGATCTCTTTCGTTTGCAGATCTACGTAGCGCACATACAGAGAGATCTTGTTATCGGCATCCAGGTTGTCCCACAGTTCTTTCGTAAAAGTCTCGATGTCGTCGTTCATGCGCATCCGCTCCGGTTCTCCCTGGAAGGTCGGAATGGGATCGCCGTCGCAGACGTAGGTGTGCAGGAAGTGGCCGAGTCCCGGAAGCGCCGGGTAGGAAAAATGATACCGGTTGCAGGCACTTCCCTTTTCGTCCGCACTCTTTAAGATACTCATCTCATAGCAGACGTCCCCGTCTTCAAACGTCAGCATTCCGCTGATGCGCGGCGTGAAGTTGGGGGCGTCCGGTTCGAATTCGCGCGTGGTGAGCGCCTCGGCGAAGGTCTTTCCTTCTTTCAGTCCTTCAAACACCGTATCGGTCTGGTCGCCGTTCGTGACGATGAGTCTGTTCTCGTGCTCCCTGACGGCCGCATAAATAATGAGAGAAGGATCCTCCACCTTGCTCTCATCAAACGGCTTTGTATAAAGCGTTCCCTCTTCCAGCGCAAACACACGGTTCCTGCTGTTGGCGCTTCTTCCCATAATGAAGTAGGCCGCGACCGCCCGCCTGCCATCCGGCGTCTTCCCGAGGACGATGCCCCGTCCGACGTACGCGTTTCCTTTTAACAGTTCCTCCGGTGTCCGGATGTTATAGATGTCCATCTTTTTCCTTTCCGATCCCTGCCGCCACCATTTCCGTGGCCTTCGGCAAAAGGATCCATTCCGCTTCTTCCATCACGCGCTTTTGCAGTGTCTGCGGCGTATCGTCCGGCAGGATCTCCACCGCTTTCTGCAGAAGTATCTCTCCGCCGTCCGGGATCTCGTTTACATAGTGAACGGTCGCGCCGGTCACCTTTACTCCGTAGGCAAGCGCCGCCTCATGGACCTTCAGTCCGTAGAATCCCTGCCCGCAGAAGGAAGGGATCAGCGCCGGATGCACATTGATGATGCGCTTCGGAAATCTTGCCGTAAAGGCAGGACTTAAAATGCTCATAAAGCCGGCCAGCACGATCATGTCGATCGCATGCGCAGAAAGCGCTTCCAGGATCTTCTCTTCGAATTCCTCCTGTCCCGCGCAGTCTTTTCTTGCAACGACGACAGACGGGATCCCCGCCTTCTCCGCCCTTGTCAGGGCGTAGGCATCCTGCCTGCTCGATATGACGAGCGACAGTTTTCCGCTTTTGATCTCTCCCCGTTTTTCAGCATCGATCAATGCCTGTAGATTCGTTCCGCCGCCGGAAACAAATACCGCAATTCGAACCATTATTCTATCCCGCTGATCTGAATCTTTTCGTCGCCTCTTTCGATCTCTCCCATGACGTACGCTTCGACATTCTCTTCCCGAAGGGTCTCGATGGCAGCGTCCGCCTCTTCTGCGGGAACGACCACGCTCATGCCGACACCCATGTTGAAGGTGTTGAACATGTCTCTTTCCGCAATGCCGCCCTCCTTCGCGATGCAGTCAAAGATCGGAAGGACGCGCACCTTTGCGCGGTCGATATGCGCGCACAGTCCGTCCGGGATCGCGCGCGGAATGTTCTCATAGAATCCGCCTCCCGTGATGTGGGAGATTGCCTTGACATTTGCCGTTTCCAGCAGCGAAAGGACCGGCTTCACATAGATCCTGGTCGGCGTAAGGAGGGTCTCTCCCAGTTCCTTTCCGTCCAGCGCATCGAACCGTTCGTGCAGGTTTTTATTCTCCACGTCAAAGACCTTCCGCACGAGCGAAAAGCCGTTGGAATGGACGCCGCTGGAAGGGAGCGCGATGATGACATCTCCCTCCTGCATCTTCGTATGATCGATCACTTTTTTCTTATCTACAACGCCGACGGCAAACCCTGCCAGGTCATATTCGTCGGCTCCGTAAAAGCCCGGCATCTCCGCCGTCTCTCCGCCGATCAGCGCCGCGCCCGACTGCACACAGCCTTCCGCGACCCCGGCGACGATCTCTGCGATCCTCTCCGGCGTGTTCTTGCCGCAGGCGATGTAGTCGAGGAAAAACAGGGGCTTTGCGCCGCAGCAGATGACGTCGTTGACGCACATGGCCACGCAGTCAATGCCGATGGTATCGTGTTTGTCCAACAGAAAGGCAAGCTTCAGTTTTGTCCCGACGCCGTCCGTCCCGGAGACCAGGACGGGCCTTTCCATTCCCTGAACATCCAGTTCGAATAAGCCTCCGAAACCGCCGATGTCCGAGAGCGCTCCCGCCGTCATCGTCCGTGCGATATGGGACTTCATCAGTTCAACCGCTTTGTATCCTGCCTGAATGTCGACGCCCGCTTCCGCGTAGGCATCCGCATGAGAGTTGTTGTTCATGTTTTCTCCTGTCTGTCCTTCTGAAAGTAGTTACTGTTTCCCGTTCCAGCAATACGTGCAGACCTTGCTCCGATCAAGGCCGATAGCTTCGAGCAGGCCCTCCAGAGACTGGTAGCCTAAAGAGTCAAAGCCGAACTTCTTGCTGATCGTTTCCAAGAGGCATTTTCCGCGGCTCGTGGAGGCATCGGCGTATTCTTCCAGATGCTTGTCTCCCTCGTCACCTTCCAGCTGTTCGATCGTCTGTCTCGCCAGCAGTTCCTTGTCGTCCTTGGTTCTCGAGAATTCCAGGAACTTGCAGGAATACATTAACGGCGGACAGGCCGAGCGCATATGGACTTCCTTCGCGCCCGATGCGTACAGGAAGTCGACGGTCTCCCTGAGCTGTGTGCCGCGCACGATGGAGTCGTCCACGAACAGCAGTTTCTTGCCTTCGATGAGTTCCGGCACGGGGATCTGCTTCATCTTGGCGATCTGGCTGCGTATGCTCTGGTTCTCCGGCATGAAGGATCTGGGCCAGGTCGGTGTGTATTTGACGAAAGGTCTGGCGTACGGCGCCTTGCTCTCGTTGGAATAGCCGATCGCATGCGGCACGCCCGAATCCGGAACGCCCGCCACATAGTCGAGGTCCGGCATGATACCGGCGTTTTTCTCGTCTCTGGCCATGATGCTGCCGTTGCGGTAACGCATCACCTCCACGTTGACGCCTTCGTACGTCGAGTTCGGATACCCGTAGTAGCCCCACAAAAAGGCGCAGATCTTCATCTCGTCTCCGGCGGGTACCAGGGTCTTCATTTCATCCGCCGTGATCTCGACCACCTCGTTCGGCCCCAGTTCATAGAAGTCTGCGTACCCGAGTTTCTGATACGCAAAGGATTCAAACGACACGCAGTAGCCGTCTTCCCGTTTTCCGATCAGTACGGGAAGGCGCCCCACCCTGTCTCTTGCCGCGATGATCCCTTCCGGTGTCAAAAGAAGGATCGTTGCCGATCCTTCTATCTTTTCTCTGGCATTCTGAATGCCCTCTATCAGTGAATTTTTCTGGTTGATCAAGGCCGCAGTAAGTTCCGTCGCATTGACAGCGCCCGAGCTCATGGCCATGAACTGATGCCCATGGTCGGAGAAATACTGTTCCACCAGCGCTTCCGCATTGTTGATGGTCCCAATCATGGAAATGGCATACAGCCCCAGGTGAGAACGCACAAGCAGCGGCTGCGGATCCTTGTCGCTGATGCAGCCGATCCCGCTTTGTCCGCGGAAGCTCTCCAGGTCTTTTTCAAACTTGGTTCGAAACGGGGTGTTTTCGATATTGTGAATCTGACGCTGGAAGCCTTTGTATTTGTCGAAAATCACCATGCCCGCCCGTCTGGTCCCCAGGTGGGAATGATAGTCTACGCCGAAAAAGACATCGAGAGAGACGTCTTTTTTTGTGATCGCCCCGAAAAAGCCGCCCATTACGCGAAGAACAGCTCTGACAGCTGCATGGGCTCGATATAGACGCCGTCCTTGTACACGCGCATGTTGCCGGAAGCGATCTCATCGATCAGGATGACCTCGTCGCCCACATAGCCGAACTCGAACTTGATGTCATAGAGTTCCATTCCGCGGGCCGCCATCTCATCGGCGACCACCTTCGTGATCTTCTGCGTCTGCTCCTTTAAGGAGTCATACTGCTCGGCGCTCATGACCTTCAGATCGACCAGGCCGTCTTTGGTGACCAACGGATCGCCCTTGGCGTCATTCTTAAAGGTCGTCTCCACATAGTAGGGAAGATCCGCGCCCTCTTCGATGTATTCGCCGTAGCGTCTGATGAAGCTTCCGACCGCCTTCAGGCGGCAGATGACTTCGAGTCCCTTTCCGAAGACCTTTGCCGGCAGCACTTCCATGGTGCAGTCATCAATGTTGGCGCTGACATAGTGGGTCTTGATTCCGGCTTCTTTCAGTTTTTCGAAAAAGTAAATGGACATCTTCAGATTGACTCTGCCGACACCCTCAATGGTGAGCCCGACCGAGTTTTCGCCCGGATCAAATTTTCCGTCTTTGCCCGTGACGTCATCCTTGAACTTCAGCAGATAGTTCCCGTTCTCCAGACTGTAGACATTTTTGGTTTTGCCGGTGTAGACCAGTTCCATGTTTTTTTCCTTTCCTTTCTTTTTGACTGCGCGGTTTATATTTCGAGATTCTGATCCTTTGTGAGTACTGTTTCCTTTCCGCTTCCTCGCTTGGCTTCCAGCTTCTGCGCAAGGCCCTCGTCCTCGATCGCAAGCATTTCGATGGCCAAAAGCGCCGCGTTGGCCGCACCGTCGATCGCCACGGTCGCGACCGGAATGCCCGAAGGCATCTGTACGGTCGAAAGCAGGGCATCCATCCCGCCCAGGGCCCCTGACTTCATGGGGATACCGATGACCGGAAGCGTTGTGTTTGCCGCCACGGCTCCTGCCAGGTGCGCCGCCATGCCGGCTGCCGCGATGATGACGCCGAAGCCGTTTTCTCTGGCGCTTTTTGTGAATGCCGCCGCCTCTTCCGGCGTGCGGTGTGCCGAAAGAACATGCGCTTCAAACGGCACGTCAAACTCCCGCAGCATATCCGCCGCTTTCTTCACAACGGGCAGATCGCTGTCGCTTCCCATAATAATGGCTATTTTTTTCATGACCGGCTCCTTCAGATTCTCAGATAAAAGTACAAAAGCGCATCGCAAAAGACCTCTGCGATGCGCGTGTTATTCGGGTTTTTTCAGGCTGTTTTTCATGTACCCATGATAAACTATGGCCGTTTTTAACGTCAAGAAGAAGCGTCTGCTGAAAATAGCCATTTTTGCGGGGTAAGTCCGGGTTTTTTTGTGGATTTTGTCTGCTATTCCATTTCCCTGTCTTTGTCCTATAATGGATGTGTCTAACCATTTTTATAAGAGGATACCTGTCTGATAACCTTCACTCATTTTTAAAGGAGAAACGCATGGCCTATTATATCAGCGAACCTTCCAGAACATTCAGCGAATACCTGCTTATCCCGCGTTATACGGATGAAAACTGCATCCCGGGAAACGTCAGTCTGAAGACACCGCTCGTGAAATTCAAAAAGGGAGAGGACCCGGCGTTGTCCTTAAACGTTCCCTTCTGTTCCGCCATCATGCAGTCCGTATCCAATGACACCATGGCCATCGCACTCGCCAAGGAAGGCGGGATCTCCTTTATCTTCGGATCACAGTCCATTGAGTCGGAAGCCGCCATGGTCGCACGCGTCAAGAGTTACAAGGCAGGATTCGTGACCAGCGCTTCCAACGTCATGCCTGATCAGACACTCGCAGATATCCTGGATCTGAAGGAACAAAACGGCTATTCCACCGTCGCCGTGACGGAGGACGGCACCTCGAACGGAAAGCTCCTCGGCATCGTTTCCAGCAGAGACTACCGCGTCAGCCGCATGAGCACCGAAGAGAAGGTCGCCGACTTTATGACGCCGCTGGAAAAACTCATCACGGCGCCCGGAAACACCTCCTTAAGTGAAGCCAACGATATCATCTGGGAACACAAGCTGAATTCTCTGCCCATCGTGGATGACGACGGGCGTCTGATGTACTTTGTATTCCGTAAAGACTATGCCGAGCACAAGGCCAACCCCAACGAAGTGCTGGATGCCCAGAAGCGGTATCTGGTCGGCGCCGGCATCAATACCCGCGATTATGCGGAGCGTATCCCAGCGCTGGTCGAAGCGGGGGCCGATGTCCTCTGCATCGACTCTTCGGAAGGATTCTCCGTCTGGCAGAAAAAGACCATCGACTTCGTGCGGAAGGAATACGGCGACAGTGTGAAGATCGGCGCCGGCAACGTCGTCGACCGGGACGGCTTCCTGTTCCTGGCAGAAGCAGGCGCTGACTTCGTCAAGGTCGGTATCGGCGGCGGCTCCATCTGCATCACGCGTGAGACCAAGGGCATCGGCCGCGGACAGGCTTCCGCGCTGATCGATGTGGTGGCCGCGCGCGATGAGTATTATGAAAAGACCGGTATCTACGTCCCCGTCTGTTCCGACGGCGGCATCGTCCACGATTACCATATGACGCTGGCACTGGCCATGGGCGCCGACTTCCTGATGATGGGACGTTACTTTGCGCGTTTCGACGAGAGCCCGACCGACAAGGTCATGGTGGGCGGTACTTTCTATAAGGAGTACTGGGGAGAAGGATCCAACCGCGCCCGCAACTGGCAGCGCTACGACCTCGGCGGCAAGACCGGCCTCTCCTTCGAAGAAGGCGTCGACTCCTACGTCACCTACGCAGGTCCCTTGCGCGACAACCTGGAGAAGAGCGTCTACAAGATCAAGTCCACGATGTGCAACTGCGGTTGCACAGACCTTGAGGAGTTCAAGAAGGAGGCGAAGCTTACGCTCGTTTCTTCCGTCAGTATCGTGGAAGGCGGCAGTCACGATGTCATCCTGAAGAACAATAATTCGCTGCGCAGCTGATCAAGGAAGGAACCACTGGACGAACCAGTTTCCTCAGGGACAGTGGTTCCTCATTCTACGTGGTTCAGGATAAATCGCACAGATGCTTCGCGGGCCGTGACGTTGTCCGGGAAGTCGAAGCCGTGGCCGGCCTTCGGCAAAAGCAGAAGCGCCGCGTTCTCATAGCACTGTTGGGCGTGCACGGAGCTTTCCGCAGGAACGATGTCGTCGGCATCCCCCTGCACGATGAGGACAGGGCCTTTGTAGCGGGCCGCTTCTTCGTAGGCCTGCATCGGCAATAATGCCTCATAATAGGCTTTGGTCACTGTGCTCCCAAGGAACTCCGTCTCGTGTACGATGCCGTCCGGGAAGGTCCTTCTGACCTTATCCGGGAGCTCCAATGCCGGATACCAGAGGATGGCGCCGCGCACCTTCTCCGGCAGTTTTGCCGCGACGAGCGCGCTCACCAGGCCGCCGAGGCTTTCCCCCATCACAAACACGTTATCCGTGTCAGCGCCTTCTATCCGGCCGATCTGCATTACGACAGTCTCCATGTCGAGGCACTCCGTACGCGGTGTCATATCCTCCCACTTCCCATCGCTCGTGCCGCCTTCCCCGCCGCCGCAGAAGTCAATCAAAAGACAGCCCACGCCGTCCTTTGCCATCTCCGGCGCGTGGTGTTCCAGGTCTTTATAATTGCTGCCGAATCCGTGTCCGAAGATCACGATCGGAAACTTCTCCACATCGGGCGCATACAGTCTCCCGCGGATCACCAGACCGTCTTCCCTTGTAAACGCATAATCCTTTTTCACGACACAGCCTCCTGTCTTGTGGCGGTTTTCAACGTCTCTTCCATTCTAAGGAATTCTCCGCCCGAATTCAAAAAGAATTCCAAAACCGTGGTACAATAAGAATGTTTCAAGCACTGTTATCCGTAAGGGGAGATTCGTTATGAAAAGCATCAAACTCGGCATTCTCGGCATCGGCAACGTCGCCAAAGGTACCTATCAGACTCTGGAACTCAACCGCAAAAAGATCGAAGGATCGATCGGCGCTTCCATCGAGATCGTAAAGATCCTGAACCGCAGACCGGACGTGGACCGCGGCATCGACATCCCGAAAGAACTCTACGTGACCGATCCGTACGAGATCATCGAAGACAGCGAGATCGACATCGTCGTGGAACTGATCGGCGGAATCGAGCCGGCAACGACTTACATGGCAGACGCCCTGAAAGCCGGGAAACACGTCGTCACCGCCAACAAGGCGGCACTCGCCGCAAACGGCAAGATGCTGCAGAACCTCGCTCAGGAAAACCACGTGATGCTTCGCTTTGAGGCCAGCGTCGGCGGCGGCATTCCGATCATCAACGCCATCACAACTTCCCTTCTTTCCAATGACTTTGATGAGATCCTGGGGATCCTGAACGGGACCACCAACTATATTCTTACCCAGATGACAGACAACGGTCTCGCCTATGAGGACGTTTTAAAGGACGCGCAGCAAAAGGGCCTCGCGGAAGCCGACCCGACCGCTGATGTGGAAGGATATGACGTGGCCAACAAGCTGTCGATCCTGATCTCCCTCATCTTCGGCGTGGATATTCCGCCGCAGGATATTCCGACACAGGGGATCACCTCCGTCACGACGGAAGATATCAACTACGCGACCGAGTTCGGCTACAAGGTGAAGCTCCTTGCTTCCGCGAAGAAGCAGGATGACGTCTTCTCCTGCAACGTGGAGCCGACGCTCGTTCCGTTCTCTCATCCGATCGCATCCGTCAGCAACGAATTCAACGCGATCTATCTGACCGGCAACGCTGTGGACGATCTCATGTTCTACGGAAAGGGCGCAGGTCCTTTGCCGACCGGCTCCGCCGTGATGGGCGACATCATCAGCATCGCCAGACGGATCGAGAAGGAATCCGACTATGACCTGCTGCCGCTTCTGCGTTACGACGAGAAGCTCTCCTGCATCGGAGAAGGACAGCATCAGTATTACATCCGTCTCTCCGCCGCCGATAAGCCGGGTGTTCTCGGCAACATCTCTTCGACCTTCGGGCGCTTCGGCATCGGCATTGCTTCCATGGTGCAGCGTGCCGAGGGAGACGAAGAAAAAAATACCGTCCCGCTCATTTTTATCGTCTACAAGACAGAGCGTACGGTATTGGATGAAGCGTTGCAGGAGCTGGTCGACAAGAAGTATGTCGAAGCCATCGGCAGCGTGATGCAGGTGCACCGGCCGGCGCATTAAACCGATTAGCCGGTTTTACGCCCGATTCTTTTTCGGCTCAATTGTCAGTCGCAATTCCAATTCCCTGAATATCTTCAGCAGGGTGCTGAGATTTGGGATAGTTTTTCCTGATTCTATCCGAGCCACCGATGAATGCGGAATCCCGCAAAGGGCCGCCAGGTCTCTTTGCGACAGTTTCATTGTGTGCCGGCGTTCTATCATTGCCCCGACAATCTCGGAAACTATTTCCGCTTCATCAATATCTTTTCCTACCTGAGGATCTGTTTTGCGTACATGATCCTTATAATCTTTCCACGTTTTCATTTTTTCCCATCCTCTTTTTCCAGTCATCCCGTTCTCTTTTTGCTTTTTCTATTTCCCGCCTTGGTGTCTTCTGCGTCTTTTTTACAAAGCCGTGCAATAACACATATGTGTTGCTGTTTTGATAGAAAAACAATACTCTGTTTCTCCCCGGGCGAAGCTCCCAAATATCTTCTTCAAGGTGCTTTGTTATTTTCTCTCCCAAGCGCGTGCCGTGATCTTCAAGCAATTGAATATACTGAACGATCTGATTATGCTGAATCCTTGCGTTCTTATTGTTCTTTGCCTTCCTTCGCAGATCATCCAGGTAGTTCCACAGTTCAGAGACTCCACCGGCAGTTTCATAGAAGATGATTTCGTACATAAAGACCCGTTTTCTTTTCTAAGCTATGATAGCAAAAATGCGTTCATTAGGCAACTGAGGTTAAGGGAAATACGTGCGGAGATTCCCGCCGATCAGGAAATAAAAATAACATCTCGTTCGAATATTTGCAAGAAAAAATCACCTCTGAAATGAGGTGATTTTTCAGTAATAGCATTCCTCTTTAATGCCTTTGTATTTGCCTTTTAGAGTCTCCTCTTTTTTACCAAAGAGATGATCGCAATAATAGCACAAACCAGGCACCAAAATGCCCAGATTCGCAAGTCCGAAAAAGTTCCGGCAAGGACGAATCCGAATAAGGCTCCACTGCCAAACAGAATAATAAGCGAAATGTCTGAAGCTATTCCAACTGAGTTTCTTGTTGCTATAGAAACAATCCCTCCCACAAGAAGCATTATGGCGACGATCATTCCTGCGCTTCCGCTAACCTCTTCGTTTTCCAGTAAACTATTTGCTACGCCAGCGGCACATGACTGAAACGCAACCAGGATAAAAAGAATAATAGATAATATGCCAGACACAAGTTTCCATACTGAAAAGCCGTGAGGAATTGAGGCGTCATTGTAATTTACCACTTTATTACCACAAACAGTACAAAATCCCTCTACATCAACCGTGTTTTCTCCACAGTGAGCACATGTGAATCTATCATCGTAAGTAGGCGCTCCTATATGTTTATTCCTAGGCATTATTCCCCCCTTTAGAAATCAAGTGTTATGGTGTCCTTGAAGTAATCGTCCCCATAGTTTTCACTATCATATGCATGCATTGTCATTTCAATGCTTTCAACTGTATCAATTCCATTTTCCTCAAAGGCTGAGTCCATCCAAGATATGTTAGTAAATGCGCTTCTCTTTGCTCCAACTTCTCTGGCAAAAAGAGGATCAGCCATAAACCCGTTTACAGAAACATCCTCGACTGAGACCATCACTTTTCTATCTGTCTTATTCTCAATATACAGATTCAGCGTATAACCCCAGATGGGATCCTCTTCTGTTCCAATCAGAATAACGGACACATGTTCATTATCTGCAAGTACTACATCTGTACTTTGAGCCTCTCTTTTATACTTTGTAGCTTTGTCCTCTCCCAAAGGAAATACATGAAAAACATCCTGTGCAACCGGATCTGCCATCCAATCGTCAGTGTCATAAACACGATATTCAATTTCAATATCGGTAATCTCTCCAACGCCCTTCTCCTGAAGGCTGCTGTCTGAAAAACTTATTGTTTCATTTGACTTTTTCCCCGGTGCGACCTCGGTCGCAAAGAGAGGATCGGATTCTACACCGTTTATTGCGGCACTCATAACAGCAAACATATATGTTTTGTCTGACGATTTGTTTTCCAAAAGCGCCTTTAATGAATATCCCCATATGTTGCTCGGGTCAATCCCTGTAATCTTAAGCAGGCATTCCTCATTATCTACTACTGTCAGTTCATCAAATTCAATTTCAGATGGTGCCACGACTTCTTCTTGTTGAGTTTGTTCTTCTGCTGTTGTTTCTTCACTCTGAGTGACACTCGGAAGCTTTTCAACGGCGCCGGAAGACGCCTCTTCCTTTTTCTCCCCGCCACACCCGCAAAGAAGCAAACCAATTAACATGATTGGAAGAACTCTGTTCCATGTGTTTTTCATCATTTCACACCCCTTCGTTGAATCAAATTAACTCAGTCTTATTAATTCTAGCCCAAATTGTTCTAATTTAAAACAGTCCATTTTGTTCTAAATAAAATAATCATTAATGAAGTTATACAGATTACAGGATTTACGAGAAATGAATTTCTGGACGCAAACCTTTGTCGCTGAGAAATTGCAGATTTCGCAGCGTGCCTACTCGCACTATGAGAATGGAACCAGAGAAGTACCTCTTGATGTTCTCATAAAGCTTTCTTATTTGTACAACGTAAGCTCTGATTATCTTCTTGGCTTGACTGATAATCCGATTCCATATAAACCGAATTAAAAAAAGACTCCTAAGAGTCTCAGACTGAAGACAAAGCTATCCCGGAGCGTTCGCTCCGGGATTGCTTTATCCCTTATTCGAATCAGGCTGCGGCAAAAAAGGGTTTATTCGTATGGGTTGGACCTCCTGATCCAATCTTTCCTATCCTCTTAAGCATCCTTGCCAGCTTTTTTAGGTTCATGCAGGCATAGGTCAGGCCAACCTTCATTCGCATCCTTGCTTTTCCCCTCATGTGCGTGTA
>JAGAHC010000051.1 GCA_017627275.1 Lachnospiraceae bacterium | reverse complement strand
GGTCGGATGCTTATCCATACTTTGTTTTTCGGTTTCGGTTTTGAAGGAACTAATATGCCTTGATAGCTCAATGGTAGAGCACTCGGCTGTTAACCGAGGGGTTGTAGGTTCGAGCCCTACTCGAGGCGGTAAACGTAGCGCGCTGCGCTCACTTTTGGCTCCTGTGGTCAAAACGAACTTCGTTCGTTTCGCGGTTCCCGCTTGACCACTCCGCCAAATAAATTTGGCTCCGTGGTCAAGCGGTTAAGACATCGCCCTTTCACGGCGGTAACACGGGTTCGATTCCCGTCGGAGTCAGAAGGCCACAAGGCTCCTGTGGTCAGAACGAATCGGAGATCCGATTCGTTCCGCGGTTAAGACATCGCCAAGGCTCGCGGAGCGAGACTATTTTCACAGGCGGTAACACGGGTTCGATTCCCGTCGGAGTCACTCAAATCGCTAAACTATTTTGGTGCCATAGCCAAGTGGTAAGGCGTGGGACTGCAACTCCCTGACCGCCGGTTCAAATCCGGCTGGCACCTGAAACACAAGCCTGTAAGGTTTTTCCTTACAGGCTTTTTGTTACGCCCGGTTGAAGAACCTAACCATATGATAAATGAACAGTTATCATATGCTATAATCGACATAGAAAGGAGGCATCAGTATGTGCAGTGTGATTGAAATGGAAATCGACAACAGAAAAATCCGCGTTGCTGATATCAAAAAAAAGTATATCGAAAACATAATTGATGCCGCCCGCAAATGTGACATCATTGATCGCATCATGCTTTTTGGATCAAGCACCGGTAGTCGGTGTAAAAAGTCTTCAGATATTGACCTGGCTATCTTTGGCAAGGAAACAGAGTATAAAGCACTCAGATCCAAGAAATACAGCCAATTTACGGATCAGCTCTACGATTTTGATAATGATGGTCAGGGATATGACCTACTTTATTTTAAAAGTGGAAAAGAATATCAAGGCAGAATAATGGATGACATTCTAAACGGAGAGCAAATCTATGTCCGCGAGTAAAAGAGGACTTGAATTATCTATTGTACAGGTAAAAGGAGATCTTGTACTTGCCGGAGCTGCTATCAAAGCAGCTGAAAAAGCCGAAAAGCATTTATCTAAGGCAATGAAGGGTCAGGCAGCATATCACTTGCAGCAAGCCGCAGAGAAACTGATAAAGATCCAATTATATGCGTCTGGGAAAAAACTGGATAATGCCAAGCTTTATAAGCATTCGCTTAAAGACCTTCTGAAGTATGCACAATCTATTTCTGTTCAGATTTTCCTACCAGCTTATATTAATAAAAACAATGAAATCATTACTCGGTGGGAAGCCCAAGGAAGATATGACCTTCATCTATCTGTGCGAATGGACACGCTAAAAAAATGCTATCAGGAGATATCTGATTGGTATGATGCCATGCGTAGAAATGGGTATAATTGATGTGCTTAAGAGATGAAGGGTGCGAACAAGGCACCCTTTTGTTTTTTATTCGGTGTCTTTTCTTCGAATGATATCAGAGACTTCCATCTGGGAGATAAACGCTTCGCTGTCAATCTCGTGCACGATGTTTTTGAGTAGATTGATCTGAAAGGGATTGACGATGAAATAAATGATCTCTTTTTCCTGCCTGCTGTGGCCGCCGATGGCGTTGATGATGGTTCCGTTGGATCCGAAGTTCTCTGACAGCGCGTCGGCAATCTTTACGGCTTTTGTTGTTACGATCATTGCGCATCTGGACCGGTCAAAGCCTTCCACCACGAAGTCGACGGTCCGGGATCCCACAAAATAGGTGACGATAGAGTATAGGGGCAGGATCCAGCTGCTCAGCACGATTCCGCAAATGATATAAAGAATCGTATTGAAAATCAGCACAAAGGTCCCCAGGGAAATGCCGATCCTTTTTGCGAACATGACGGAGAGAACGTCTATACCATCGATGGCGCCGCCGAATCGAATCGTCAGGCCGCTTCCCACACCGGAGATCACACCGCCGAAGATCGCGCAAAGAAGCAGGTCCGAGCCGGCGAGCGGAGAGGCGAAGTCCACGTTGACGGGGAGTACGAACATGATCAGGAAAGATGCCAGGGAATAGACCGCCACCGCAAAGATAGAATAGACCGTAAAAGTAATGCCTTGTTTTTTCAGCCCAAAGAGAAAGATGGGGGTGTTCAGCAACAGCAGGAAGACTGACAGCGTCAGATATGGCGGCGTGACCTGGTCCAGCAGCATGGACAGACCGGAAATACCGCTGTCATATAGTTTTACGGGAAAAAGAAATATCGTTACACCGAATGCGTTGATGGTGCCGGAGAAGATCAGTGCGATCAGATTTTTGAGTCGTATGTTCTTAAAAGTTATCTGTTCCATTGTCTGACACCTCTATAGGTATTTTTCGTAATAATTCTATTATAGTAACCGGAAACATGCAAAATGCGGCGGACAGGACGGGTGTGATGGTGAGACGGATGGTCACAGACCGATCGGGAATCATGGTGTGCCGGCAGTGGGAGGACAGTGGTGTTTGAGTAGCATGATATAATCTAAGCAGCTTAATCATAGCGATCGAAAAACTTACTGAGGACTTAAAGCACTTTTCAAATTTGGGAAACGACAGTACAGCATTGACAGGAGGACATGGAATGGAAACAGGGCATCATCATAAGCAGGAGCGGAACACGTTTTCCGGATCGCTCGGATTCGTGCTTGCGGCGGCAGGCAGCGCCGTCGGTCTGGGAAACATCTGGAGATTTCCTTATCTGGCTGCCAAGAACGGCGGCGGATTGTTTCTGCTGATTTACATTATTCTGGCGCTGACATTCGGATTCACATTGCTTCTGACGGAAGTGGCCATCGGCAGAAAGACGGAAAGCGGTCCGCTCGTTGCTTACGGGAAGATGCATGAGAGATGGGGATTCTTAGGGCTTATCGCGACGGTCATTCCCGCGATCATCCTGCCGTATTACAGCCTGATCGGCGGCTGGGTATTGAAGTATTTCACGGTCTTTGCGACCGGCGGGATCTCTAACGCGGCAGAAGACGGCTTCTTTGGCGGTTTCATTACCGCGCAGTGGCAGCCGATCATTTTCCACACGGTCTTCTTTGCGGCGACCGCGCTGATCATTTATCGCGGCGTCAATGAAGGGATCGAAAAACTCTCCCGCATTCTGATGCCGATCCTGGTCGTCCTTGTCGTAGGGATCGCCGTCTACAGCTGCACCCTTTCCTATACGGACGCGGACGGCGTGACGAGGACCGGCCTGCAGGGCATGGCGATCTATCTGATCCCGGATTTTACGGGCCTCACCTTCGGCAAACTCCTCGGCATCATCATGGAGGCCATGGGCCAGCTGTTCTACAGCCTGAGCATCGCGATGGGCATCATGATCGCCTATGGTTCTTATTTAAAAAAGGATGCCGATCTTCCGGCCAACGTCAACCGCATCGAGATCTTTGACACCGGCATCGCGGTCATCGCGGGGCTGATGATCATTCCCGCCGTCTTTACTTTTATGGGAAGAGACGCGATGAGCGCGGGACCGGGACTGATGTTCATTTCCCTGCCGAAGGTATTCCAGTCCATGGGAAAAGGCACCGGGACGTTCATCGGCGTATTGTTCTTCCTGATGGTCATCTTCGCGGCGCTGACCAGCTGTATCTCGATCCTGGAAGCGATCGTATCCAGTCTGATCGACCGGTTTCACATGGACAGAAAAAAAGCGACGATCCTTGCATCCCTGTACGGCTGGATCTTCGGCATCATCGTGGCGCTCGGCTACAATGTATTCTATTTTGAATACACCCTGCCGAACGGAGCGGTCGCGCAGATCCTCGACATCTTTGACTACGTCAGCAACAACATCCTGATGCCGCTGCTCGCGATCTTAACCTGTGTGCTGGTCGGCTGGGTGCTCGGGCCAAAGAGCGTATTGGATGAGGCAAAACGCGGAAGCGCGCGCTTTGCCAGAGAAGGCCTTTTCGTCATCATGCTCCGATTCGTATGTCCGGTCCTTCTGGCGCTGGTGTTCTTAAAGGCGTTCGGATTCTTTGCCTGACCAAATCTATATCGGGCGCGTGTTATAATCTGCTTACGGGACGAAAAAGAGAGGCAAAGGGGGAGAACGTTATGGCTCAGATCACAACGCGGGAAATCGGCAATTCTTTTATTACGATCGACCTTGGGAAGATCAAGCGGAACATCGAAAAGATTCAGGCAAACATCGGGGAAGATGTCGAGATCATGCCGGTGTTAAAGGCCAATGCCTGCGGACACGGCGCGGTGGTTCTGGGAAAATTCCTCACGGAGGAATGCGGGATCCGCCGTCTGTCGGTCGCACTTGTGAAGGAGGCGAAGGCACTGCGGGAAGCAGGCATCACGGGAGACATCATGGTGCTCGGCGGCATCCCGGTCAACAACCTGCCCTACGCTGTGGAGCAGGATCTGATCCTGCCGCTCTTCCGGATCCCGGACGCGAAGCTCATTTCGGAGCTGGCGCTGGAAAAGGGAAAGAAGGTCCGGGTCCACATCAAGATCGATACTGGACTCGGCCGCCTGGGCGTCCTGAAGGGAGAGCAGCTGGAGGAACTCCTGGACGGGATCCTTCCGTTAGAAGGACTGGAGATCGAAGGGGTCTACACGCACTTCGGAGAAGCGGAAGTGGAAGATCCTTCCTTTACCTATCAGCAGATCGCGGATTTCAATGAGGCGGTGGAGCAGGTAAAGGCAAGGGGGATCGAGCCGCGCTATCTGCACGCGACCAATACGCCTTCGACGGTCCGGTTCAAAGAGGCGCGTTACAACCTCGTGCGTTCCGGCCTTCTGTGGCTTGGGTATGATCCATGCATGGATGAAGAAAACCGCTGGGGCCTGGAGCGGGCGCTGGACTGGAAATGTTTCCTGACGAATCTGAAACCCGTGCCGGAAGGAAAGAGCATGGGCTACTGGCGGATGTTTACGGCGAAGCGCGATTCGGTCGTTGGGATCGCGAGTTTCGGATACGGAGATGGATACCTGGAGGACCTCGGCCGCACGGGCGGATACGTCCTCATTCACGGTAAGCGGGCGCCGATCATCGAAGTCTGCATGGATCAGACGTTCTTAGATGTCACGGATATTCCGGAGGCGCAGGTGGGGGACACGATCACCCTGATCGGAGAGGACGGCGATGAAAAGATCGACGCCTTCGACCTGGAGAAGATCTCGCATAATTCCTATGTGACCTATCTGTGTAACATTAATGAGCGGCCGGTAAAGCATTACATCGGACCGTAAGAAGGAGCCTCATCGTGCTAAGCGACAGCATGCAGGGAAGATTTACCATCCGAAGGCTGGAAGATCTGACGGAGTGCATCGAGAAGTTCGGATTTGTTCCCTTTTTTGAAAACAGCATCGAAGGGTTTTCGATCGAAGATCACATCGATCCGAAACTCTGGTTCTCGGACATTCCGGGACCCTGGGAATGGAAGGGGCCGGCGATTAAGAAAACGCGCTGTGCCTACGGGAAGTTTTTCCGCGGGAAAGCCGTTTACATCAGCAAAAAGTGGTTTCCGGACTTTGCCAATTACCGCAGAGACGGGTATGACTTTGACGCGCGGTTTGAGGATGAGCTGGCTTCTTATAAAGAGAAGGAACTTTACGATCTGCTGGCAGAAAATGCCCCGATCCGGTCGAAGGAATTAAAGCGCCTGGGAAATTATAAAAAAGGCGGCAGGACGGGTTTCGATGTGACGATCACAAAGCTGCAGTCCATGGGCTACGTATTAAACAGCGACTTCGTCTATGAGACGGACCGTCACGGACAGACCTACGGATGGGGTGTTGCGGAGTTTACAACGCCGGAGCAGTTCTTCGGGAAGACCTTTGCGGAGAAGGTCTATCAGAGAGAGCCGGCAGAGTCTTACGCAAGGATGATGAAGCATTTAAAGAAGATCCTGCCGGATGCGGATGAGGAAGAGATCGCAAAGCTTTTAAAATAACTGACGGAGAGAACAAGATGCTGGGAGCGGGGATTCTGGAAATCGATCTGCACGGACTTCGTGTGGAAGAGGCCAAAACAAAGATCGACAAAGCGATTCTTGGTGCCGGGCAGGCGGTCTACCGCCTCCGTCTGATCCACGGATACCATGGCGGACAGGGCATCCGGGACATGATCCGCGAAGAATACAGTTACGGACGAAATGAAAAGGTACTGCGGATCCAGCCGGGATCGAATCAGGGGATCACGGAGCTGGTCCTGCGGGAATACTGATCATTTTGATTACCGAGCGAATAACAAACGGAACAACAGCAGTTCAGAAACCGGAACGAAAGAAAAGCAAACGCAGAAAACAAGCAGAAAGGAGCAACTATGATCACGATCATTAACACAGACAAGGCGCCGGCAGCGATCGGGCCGTATTCGCAGGGTTATAAGGCGGGCAACATGGTCTTCACATCCGGACAGATCGCCATTGATCCGGCGACAGGAGAGATCCCGGACGGAATCGAGGCACAGGCAGAAGGAAGCTGCAAAAACGTCGGCGCTGTGCTCGTGGCAGGCAGTGCGGGATTCGAAAACGTGATCAAGACGACCTGCTTCCTGCACGACATGGCAGACTTCGCCGCCTTCAACGCGGTGTATGAGAAGTACTTTGTTTCCAAGCCGGCCAGAAGCTGTGTGGCGGTAAAGGAATTGCCGAAGGGCGTGCTCTGCGAGATCGAAGCAATCGCAGTAACAGAGTAAACGCAGGCTTAGCCTTTTAACAGATCCATATGATATTGCAGCGGCTTGGCGCCTTTTAAGGCGTCAAGCTCTTTTTTTGTATCGGCTGCTTTCTGCTTGCCGCCGGTGCTTTTTGTGGCGGTCATAACGATAAAGCCTTTAAAGTTTCTTAAGGCTCGTTTTAGGTTCGCCCCGTACAATCCGTCTCAGAAACAGGGAGAACGGCTCCCAAAACAGACGTAAAGAGAGGATGAAACAATGGGGAAATTCAAGGCAGTCTTTGAACGGGTTGAAAAGAAATACGTTTTGAGCGAGGAGCAGTACAGGGCACTGCGCGAGAGACTGCAGGGGATCGCGAAGGTGGATGAATACGGCGAGACAGGGATTTACAACATCTATTACGACACACCCGACTTTCATCTGATCAGGCAGTCTCTGCGGAAGCCGAAGTACAAGGAAAAGCTCCGCCTGCGCAGCTACGGCATCGCGGGGGACGACACACCGTCGTTCATCGAGATCAAGAAGAAGTTTAAAGGCGTCGTTTATAAAAGAAGGATCGAACTTCCGTATGAAGAGGCTCTGCATGCTCTGTTGGCGGAAGAGAAGGAACCGGAGGAAAAAGAAGATGGAAATCAAATTTCACATGAAATCAAATACCTGCTCAGGCATTATGAAGGGATCCGGCCGGCGATGGCGGTGGCCTATGACCGCATCGCGATGATAGGGGAGGAAGATCCGGAACTGAGGATTACCTTCGACACCAACATCCGTTACAGCACGACGGAGTTGGATCTCAGAAAGGGAAACCACGGGAAGCAGATCCTCAGGCCGGGAGAGCACCTGATGGAAATCAAGATCACGGGAGCGCTGCCGCTTGTCCTGGCACATATCTTCAGTGAGCTGAACATCCATCCCGTCACCTTCTCGAAGTACGGCAGAGGGTACTTGCAGATGAGAAGAGAGGAAATGCAGGGATCCATCGCAAGGACGGTAACACAAACACAGAAAACGATCGCCATGCCGCGCAGGAGACTTCAGCGTGTGGCGGCAAGCGCGTAACGAAACCGGATACAGAGAAACAGAGATACGGAGGAAAATTCAATGTTACAGAATATCATGGGAAGCATCCTGGAAAACGGAGCGATCACGGGAGAGGCTTTTTTTATGGCAACGGCCTGCTCTCTGCTCATCGGATTATTTATAGGATTCATGTACACGAAAACAAGCCATGCGTCAAAGAGCTTTATCATCACGCTGGCGATTTTACCGGCCATCGTCCAGCTGATCATCATGCTGGTAAACGGAAACATCGGCGCCGGCGTGGCAGTGGCCGGTGCGTTCGGACTGGTGCGTTTCCGCTCGGCAGCAGGATCTGCGCAGGAGATCGTGAGCATCTTTCTTGTGATGGCGGTCGGTCTGGCGACGGGCATGGGATACCTCGGGATCGCCGCGGCGTTTGCGGTCATCATTTCTTTGGTGAACCTCTTTCTGCAAAAGGTCCACTTCGGAGAAAGCAGCAGGGGAGAGCGGGTCTTAAAGATCTTTATCCCGGAAGACCTGGATTTTGAAGGTGTGTTTGACGACCTGTTTGCAAAGTACACGGACCGCGCGGAACTCGTCGACGTACGCACGACGGATATGGGAAGCCTTTACAGATTGCAATACAATATAAACATGAGAGCGAACAGCTCTATGAAAGAGATGATGGACGCGATGCGTGAGCGCAACGGGAACCTTGAGATCAGCTGCGGGAGACCCACGGCCGGCAAAGCGGAAGAATTATAAAGAGGGAAAGACAATGAAAAAAAGAATGAATATAAAAAAGAATATGGCAATGTTTGCCCTGGCAGGGATGCTCCTTGTCACCGGATGCGGTACGGCAGCGCAGTCTGCAGGCGCACAATCTTCTGCAGCACAATCTGCTGCAGTACAATCTGCTGACGCAGATGAAACAAGTGTGACCGAAACGACGGGATCCGGCGCGGCGGCGACAGCTTCCGACATCGTGACGGCAGCAAGCGACATCGACCCGGCGGATCAGTTCACGGAACGGGATCTCGCAGGTACCTATGACAGTAAAAATGCGGAGACGATCGACCTGGACTCCTGCGCGGAGGGGGAGACCGTTACGCTGACGGAAGAAAGCGTATATATTTTCAGCGGGACGCTCACGAACGGACAGATCGTTGTGGAAGCAGGAGACACGGAGAAGGTGCAGATCGTATTGAACGGCGTCACCATGGTGAATGACGACAGCGCCTGCATTTTCGTCAAATCCGCGGACAAAGTCTTTGTGACGCTGGCAAAGGGCACGGAGAACCATCTGTCGGACACCGGCAGCGAATACGTGCAGACCGACAGCGGATCGACCGTGGACGGCGTCATCTTCTCCCGCGAAGACATCGTACTGAACGGCGAGGGAAGTCTTACCATTGAGGCCAACTATGCAAACGGGATCGTCGGAAAGGACGATCTGAAGATCACCGGCGGCACCTACACGATCACGGCGGCGAACAAGGGCATTCAGGCAAACGATTCGATCCGCATCTATGACGGGACCATCGCGATCGATGTTTCGGACGATGCCATTCACACGGACAATGACGAAACAGCGGGAAAGGGTTATATCTACATCTACGGCGGCAGCTTTTCGATCCGTGCGGGAGACGATGCGATCCATGCGGCAACGGCGCTCCTGATCACGGAGGGTGACATCGACATTCAGGAATCCTATGAAGGACTGGAAGGCGACACCGTGGATGTGACCGGCGGAAACATCGACATCAAGGCGTCGGATGACGGCATCAATGCAGCCATCGGCCTGGCCAGCGACAGCATCGGGCAGGAAGCGATGATGCAGATGCCGTCCGGTGGGATGACTGCACCGACAGACGGCACGATGCCGACACCTGCAGAGGGCATGACACCGCCGACGGACGGCACGATGCCTACACCTCCGGAGGGCATGACTCCGCCGACGGACGAGAGAACCGTGCAAGGCGGCGCATTTCCGGGCGGAAAAGGCAGAAACGGCGGCTTCGGCGGCAGGGGCGGCATGGCATTTGAGGCGGAACCGGCGGCCTGCATCCGCATCACGGGCGGAACGATTCACGTGGATGCCTCCGGAGACGGGATCGACGCCAACGGCACGATCTATATCGATGGCGGGGAAGTCATCGTGGAAGGAACGACCAACAGCGGCAACGGCCCGATTGACTTCGCGGTCGGCGCGGAGATCAACGGCGGAACCTTTATCGCAAGCGGTGCAAGCGGCATGGCGGAAGGGTTTACCGGCGGCTCGCAGTACTCTGTCAGATACATTTTCGGCAGCAAGGTGGCAGCAGACACGGAAGTCACCGTGACGGACGAAGACGGAAGGGAAGTGCTTGCCTACACATCCGACAAGGAGTATTCCGCCATTATATTCAGCACGCCGGATCTTAAGGAAGGGACGTACACCATCACCGCGGGAGGACAGACAGATACCGTGACGGTCTCCGGCTGAGCTTAAGTGCGGGAGCAGTCAAAAAACTGCTATAATAAAGGACAGATTCGATAGTCAGGTCACCACGGAAAGGAGACGGATATGGCATTGGAAGTTGTTTGCCTCGACATGGAGGGCGTTATCGTCCCGGAGATCTGGATCGCGTTTTCGGAAGCGACGGGAATCCCGGAGTTGAGACGCACGACCAGGGACGAGCCGGATTATGACAAGCTGATGCAGTTTCGGCTGAACATTCTGAACGAGAACCATCTCGGCTTAAAGGAGATCCAGGAGACGATCTCGACCATCGATCCGATGCCGGGCGCAAGGGAATTCCTGGATGAACTGCGGACGATGACGCAGGTCATCATTCTGAGCGATACGTTCACGCAGTTCGGGATGCCGCTCATGAAGAAGCTGAATTATCCCACGCTTTTCTGCAATACCCTCGAGGTGGCAGAAGACGGATCCATCTCCGGGTACCGGATGCGCGTCAAGGATTCCAAGCGCTCTACGGTCAAGGCGCTGCAGGAAGCAGGATTCGAGACGATCGCGGCGGGGGACAGCTTTAACGACCTCGGCATGATCGAGGAGAGCAAGGCGGGCTTCCTCTTCAGGACAACGGAACAGCTGAAGAAGGATTATCCGCAGTATCCTGCCTTCGAGGAATATGACGAATTACTGACTGCCATCAAAAACGTTTTGTGAACCAGCATAGGAGGATAAGAAGATGAAGTTTTATAAGTGTGCAAAATGCGGCAAGATTGTCGGAATGGTCAAGAACTCTGCCTGCCCCACCATGTGCTGCGGGGAGCCGATGGAAGAAATGATCGCCAACACGACGGATGCGGCAACGGAAAAACACGTGCCGGTCGTGCAGGTGGAAGGAAATGCGGTCACGGTCTGCGTGGGAGAAGTCGAGCATCCCATGATGGAAGAGCATTTCATCCAGTGGATTGCGCTGGAGACGACCGAAGGCGCACAGCGTAAGGAGCTGAAACCCGGTGAAAAGCCGATGCGTTCCTTTGCACTGGCGGAAGGGGAGAAAGTCATCGCTGCCTATGAGTATTGCAACCTCCACGGCCTTTGGAAAAAGGAAGTGTAAGGGGCAGGATCCATGATCGAGCTGACCGATAAAAAACTCGGATTCGGCATGATGCGCCTGCCGAAAAAAGGACTGGGCATCGACATCGAACAGACCAAGAAGATGGTCGACCGGTTTATGGAAGCCGGGTTCACGTATTTTGATACGGCCTTTGTCTATATCGGCTCGGAGGAAGCGACCCGGAAGGCGCTGGTCGAGCGTTATCCCAGAGAATCGTTCACGCTGGCGACCAAGCTGTACGCCGCGGCGATGCCGACCGAGAAGATGGCAAAGGGACAGCTGAAGACAAGCCTGAAGCGGCTGGGGACAGACTATGTCGACTACTACCTGCTCCACACGCTGATGGACAGCAATTACAAAAAGTACGAGAAGTTCCATCTCTGGGATTTTGTGAGAGAAGAAAAGGAAAAGGGCAGGATCAAACACTACGGTTTTTCCTATCATTCCGGGCCCGAACTCCTCGATCAGATCCTGACGGACCATCCGGATGCGGAGTTCGTGCAGCTGCAGATCAATTATGATGACTGGGAACGGCCCTCCGTCACGTCGAGAGCCAATTACGAGGTTGCAAGGAAGCACGGGAAGCCCGTCGTCATTATGGAACCGGTAAAAGGCGGTTCTTTAGCCAATCCGCCGAAGGATGTCAAAAAGCTGTTTGAAGCCATGCATCCCGACTGGTCCCCTGCGTCCTGGGCGATCCGGTTTGCGGCGTCCCTCGACGGGGTGCTGGCCGTTTTATCCGGGATGTCCAACATGGCGCAAATGGAGGACAACACCTCCTTTATGCAGGGGTTCACGCCGCTGACCAAAGAAGAGATGGGTGTCATTCAGGAAGCGCAGCGGATCCTCGGTCAGACCAATACCATTCCCTGCACCGCCTGCAGGTACTGCACGGAAGGGTGCCCGAAGAAGATCCGCATTCCGGATATCTTCGCGGCCATGAACAAGCGTCTGGGAAGCGGCTCCCTGGAGGAGGCGGCAGAGGACTACAAAAAGGTCACGATGGAGACTAGACAGGCAAAGGACTGCATCGCCTGCGGGCAATGTGAAAATGCCTGTCCGCAGCACATCCCGATCATCGATAAGCTGCGGGAGTGCTCGGAAGTGTTCGACTGACGAAGCCATAGGGCAGGTGCCCTGAAAATGTGAAATTATGCTGAAAATCCGTCTGTGCCGCGGCGCAGGCGGATTTTTGTGCTACAATAAACCATATTGCGTCAACCCATCATTATCAGTGAAGAAAGAGGACGATTATGAGAAAAGAGACCGAATGCATTCAGGCCGGATATTCGCCGAAGAACGGTGAACCGAGAATGATTCCCATTATTCAGAGTACGACTTTTAAATATGATACGGGAGAAGATATGGGTGCGGTGTTCGACCTGGAGTCGGACGGGTATAATTATACGCGCCTGAAAAACCCGACGAACGATATGGTAGCCAACAAGATCGCGGCGCTCGAGGGCGGAACGGCCGGCATGCTGACCTCCTCCGGACAGGCAGCCACCTTCTTCTCGGTATTCAACGTTGCGACGGCCGGCGATCATGTGGTGGTTTCCTCCACGATCTACGGCGGGACCTTCAACCTGTTCAATACGACCATGCGGAAGATGGGCATCGACTTTACCTTCATTCATCCGGACTGCAGCGATGAGGAATTGAATGCGGCATTCCGGGAAAACACGAAGGCGGTCTTTGCGGAGAGCATTTCGAATCCGGCGCTGGTCATCCTGGACTTTGAGCGCTTTGCGAAGGCAGCGCACGCACACGGTGTTCCGCTGATCGTGGACAATACATTCGCGACACCGATCAACTGCAGACCTTTCGAATGGGGCGCGGACATCGTCGTTCACTCCACCACGAAATACATGGACGGGCACGATGCCGCCGTCGGCGGAGCGATTGTGGATTCCGGCAACTTTGACTGGATGGCACACGCGGACAAGTTCCCCGGGCTCACGACGCCGGATGAATCCTATCACGGCATCGTTTACGCGGAACGCTTCGGTAAAGAAGGCGCCTTCATCACCAAGGCAACGGCACATCTGATGCGCGACTTCGGATCCATCCAGGCGCCGTTAAACGCGTATCTTCTGAACCTGGGACTGGAGTCTCTGCCGATGCGAATGGAAAGACACTGCCGGAACGCGGAGAAGGTCGCGGAATTCCTGCATGATCACAAGAAGGTGACATGGGTCAATTATCCGTCGCTTCCGGACAGCCCGTACTATGAGCGCGCGAAGAAGTATATGCCGAACGGGACAAGCGGCGTTATCTCCTTCGGCGTGGAAGGCGGAAGAGACGGCGCTTCCAGATTCATGCGCGAACTGAAGGTGGCGATGATCGCAACGCACGTGGCGGACGCGCACACCTGCGTCCTGCACCCGGCCACGACGACACACAGACAGCTGACGGACGAAGAACTTGTCGCCTGCGGCGTCAATCCGGAAATGATCCGGTTCTCCGTCGGCATCGAGAACGTGAACGACATCCTGGAAGACATCGAACAGGCGCTGCAGAAGGTCTGAGCAGTAAATAATACGGAGGCATGACTTGAAGAGCAGAAAAGGATACGAATGGCTGATCGTTGCGGCCTATTGTCTCTTGGCAATCGTTGCCGTCTATCTGAATATCTTTTACGGCCTGCACGGCGCAGGGATCTTAAACCGGCTTGCGAACGTCCTGGTGAACCTGGCGATGTTCGTGATCGTGGGACTGGTATTTGCGCGCTGCTTCCGAAAGGGTTTTTTCCCGCTGAACAGCCTGACGGATGACCTGGACCGCGTGACGGAGAAGATCCGGAAAGACGCCATGAATTCCCATCAGTTTCTCTGGGACCGGTATAAGAACGAAAAGGAAGGTCTTTTTACGGACAAGGTGCTGCAGGAGCAGTTCTTAGACTACACGCATGAAATGGAGCGCGTGGAAAAGACGGACAAGACCTATTACAAGTGTGACATCGAGGACTTTATCAATTATGACCTGATCGACACCGTCATTCACAGGAACCAGATGAACCAGGTGGCGGGCGCGATGACGGGGCTTGGGATCCTCGGGACCTTTATCGGTCTGTCGCTGGGACTGCAGAGCTTCAATACCGGGACGACGGCGGAGATCACGAACAGCATCGAACCGCTGATGGAGGGGATCAAGGTCGCCTTCCATACGTCCATCTACGGCATGATCTTTTCGCTGGTATTCAATTATGTCTTCAAACGCAAACTCGACGACGCGGAGGGGAGCGTTCGGGATTTTGTAAACGCGTATAAGAAATACGTTTCCCCGGATACGACGACCGACGGGATCAACCGGCTGATGGAATTGCAGCAGGAACAGACCAGAGCGGTCCGGTCGATGTCGGACTCCATCGGCCACCAGCTGGCAAGCGGTCTGGCAGAGCTTCTTTCCACGGAGTTTGATAAATTCGACAAAACGATCACCGACTACAGCAACTTTGCGACGAGGAGCCAGCTGGATTCCTTAAACGTCGTGGTGAATGCCTTCATTCAGGAAATGAACCGCTCGCTGGACGGCTCGTTTACCAAGCTTTCCAACACCATCGACAAGACCTATCTGACCCAGGAAGCGAACGCCAGACAGATGCAGGAGATCCTTTCACACACCGGCAACGCAGCGCAGAATCTGGCAGAGATGGACAGACAGACGGCGGCCGTCATGCGCGCGCTCGAACAGTATGCGGGCGAGGTGCGGGGCATCCAGGCAAAGATGGACGAGACAGTCCTGCAGCTCAAACAGCAGACGGATGCGGGTGTCCTTCTGATCGAACAGGAACAGAAGTACCTGAAGGATATGGAAAAGTACCGGCTCTCGCTCGATGTTTCCGCGGACAGCTTCGAAAAGAAACTGACGGAGCACAAGAAGCTGCTTGAAGAACTGCGCGGCACCGTGGTACAGATGCCGCACCGCGTAGACGAAACATTCAAGATCATCGATGAGAACCTGATCGATGTCGAATCCCATTTCAGAGACACGATCCTGGAGATCAAGGAAGTGACGGACAGGGTGCCGGCAGTGGTGGAAGACGCTTACACCGGAATGGACAAGGCGCTCAACCGGGCGGCCGAAGCCATCGAAGACCTGAGCGTGACGGTGGAAACGATCGCACAGGACGGAACATCCTCCTCCAGACGGGGCAGAAGATAATACATGATACGAAGACACCACAGAAAACCGGACGAAGAGACCAACTACTGGCTGTCCTATTCCGATATGATGGCGGGACTTCTTCTGACGTTCGTCCTGATCATCTCGCTGACCATGCTGCGGGCCAAGGCACAGTATGACGCCAAGGAGACGGAACTGCTCGGAAAGGAACAGGAACTCATCACCCAGACGGAAGCGCTGGATGAGGAGCGTGAGATCGTGTCCGCGCAGCAAAAGCTTCTGGAAGAACAGACAGAGGCACTCGGCAGGCAGGAGACGGCGCTTGCGGAACAGGCTGAGAAACTCATGGCCCAGGAGGAGACGCTGAAAGAGCAGAACGAACTCCTGGGAGAATTACAGAAACTGATGGACGAGCAGCAGGACAAACTCGACAGAATCATCGGCGTCCGCAAAGACCTGGTGGAAGACCTGAAAGAGGAGTTTGAGGACTCGGACTTAAGGATCGCCGTGGACGAACAGACCGGCGCCATTACCTTTGATGCCAGCATCCTTTTCGAATATAACGAAGACTCTCTGAAAACATCCGGCAAAGACTTCCTCGCGCGCTTCCTGCCCCGCTATGTGAAGATTCTGCTGGGGCCGGAGTACAGACAGTATGTTTCCGAGATCATCATCGAAGGACATACCGATACGACCGGAGAGTACCTCTTTAACCTCGAACTTTCCCAGAAGCGTGCCTTCTCGGTGGCGCAGTACTGCCTGTCGGAGGAAAGCAACATCCTGTCGCGAACGGAGCTGGAGCAGCTGCGGGCCGTCGTGACGACGAACGGAAAATCCTACAGCAACCCTGTTGTGGATGAAGACGGCAGGATCGACATGGAGGCCTCGCGCCGCGTGGAGATCGAATTCCGCTTAAAGGATGAGGAAATGATCCAGGAGATGATCAACATCCTGAATTCCGAACGTGAATAACGGCTATAAACGGTTTATTCCTGCGGTACGACCTCGCGCAGATCGTAGGGCGTCGACTGGTAGACGAAGTAGTTGAGCCAGTTGGAATACAAGAGGTTCGCGCTGGACCGCCAGGAACAGACGGGCGGGATGCTGTCATCGTCGTTCGGGAAATAGTTGTCCGGAACATGGATGGGAAGGCCTGCCGTCTTATCGCGGAGGTACTCCTTCTCCAGTGTATCGGTATCGTATTCGGAATGGCCCATGATGAAGATATGTCTTCCGCCGTCGTTGGAGAGCGCATAGACGCCGGCTTCTTCACTTTCCGCGAGGATCTTTAAGGCGGGGACCTTTTCGATCTCTTCCCTCCGCACCGTGGTGTGCCGGGAGTGGGGAACCATGAAGGTGTCGTCAAAACCGCGGAAGAGAATGGAACCCTTGTGCGTCACGCGATGCTTGAAGACGCCGAACATTTTCTCGGACAGCGCCTCTTTCGGGATCCCGTAGTGATAATACAGTCCTGCCTGCGCGCCCCAGCAGATATGAAACACGCTGTGCACGTGGGATTTGCTCCATTCCATGATGCGGCAGAGTTCGTCCCAGTAATCGACTTCTTCAAAGGCAAGCTGTTCCACCGGCGCGCCGGTGATGATCATTCCGTCGAAGTTTTCGTCCTGCACTTCGGGAAACGTCTTATAGAATTCCAGCATATGCTCCTGCGATGTGTGTGCGGGAGTGTGCCCTTCGACCGCGAGCAGGACCATTTCGACCTGCAGGGGCGTATTCCCCAGAAGTCTTGCCAGCTGTGTCTCGGTCGCGACCTTGGTCGGCATCAGATTCAGGATCAGCACGCGAAGCGGACGGATGTCCTGATGGATCGCGCGGAATTCGTCCATGACGAAGATGTTTTCGTTTTCCAGCGTCTGTCTGGCCGGCAGCTCGTTCGGGATCTTGATCGGCATGATGAAAGCCCTTTCCGTAGTATCTTATTTGAAAAAATGCTTTTTCTAGTGTAGCACATCCGCGGAATGCCGGGACACGGCTTTTTTGCATTTATGCAGGGCTTTGTCTATAATTTTTGCAGGCTGCACAACGTAATTCGCAGCGACAAGGAGGAAGCTATGACATTCCAGCAACTGCATTACGTCATCGTGATCTCCGAAACGGGATCCATCAATAAAGCGTCGGAAGTTCTCTACATTTCGCAGCCTTCTCTGACTGCGGCGGTGCAGGAACTGGAGAAGGACATCGGCATCAAGATCTTTCAGCGCAGCGGCAGAGGTGTGACCCTGACCAACGACGGGCGGGAGTTTTTGCTGCACGCCAGAGAGGTCTACGCGCAGTACGAGCAGCTGGTGGAAAAGTATGAACACAATGAGAACCTGAAGGCAAAGTTCAGCGTCTCCACGCAGCACTATTCCTTTGCGGTCAAGGCCTTTGTGGAGCTGGTCAAAAAATCCGACACGTCAAAATACGAATTTGCCATTATGGAGACCAAGACAAGGGATGTCATCAGCGACGTGGCGACCTTAAAGAGCGAGATCGGGATCCTTTACCTGTCGAACTTCAACCGGACGGCCATTCAGAAACTGCTTCGGTCGAACCGCCTGGAGTTTACGCCGCTCATTCACTGTCAGGCCTATGTCTATCTGTGGAAGGGACACCCGCTCGCAAAAAAGAGATCGATCCGTTTCGAGGAGCTTTCCGAATACCCTTGTGTGGCATTTGACCAGGGAGACAACGGATCCTTCTACTTTGCGGAAGAGATCTTAAGCACCAACGAATACCCGCGAATCATCCGGACGAATGACCGCGCGACGAATCTGAATCTGATGGTGGGTTTGAACGGCTATACGCTTTGCTCCGGCATCATCAGCGAGGAACTCAACGGCGACGACTATGTGGCGATCCCGTTTCAGTCGGACCGGAACAATCCCAACGACACCATGGAGATCGGATTCATCACCAGAAAAAACAATGTATTAAGCAAGATGGGCGAGAGGTATGTGGAGGAACTGCGCCATTACCTGCGCGCGCAAAAACGCGGAAAGCCGGTCCGGGGGGAGACACCTGACAGGAAAGCGGCAGCGAAGAAGCCCGGGAAAGGAAAATAACAGATATGCTGCATTTGTACATCATGCGTCACGGCGAGACCGACTACAACAAACAACAGCTGGCACAGGGCGCGAGCGATATCCCGCTCAACGAGACGGGAAAGGCCCAGGCCGCAGATGCCCGGAAGGAACTTGCGCAGAAGGAAATCACTTTTGATGCGATCTACGCGAGTCCGCTGATCCGCGCCATCGAAACGGCGGAGATCCTGACCGGTAAATCCAGGGAAGCCTTTACGATCGACGACCGCCTGGTGGAGATGCACTTTGGTGAGGCGGAAGGGAAATCCTTTGTAAAGAATTCGTTTGCCATGACCCTTTTGAACACCGATCCCGAGCACTACGATGCGCCCGCCGGCGGCGAAACGGTGCATGAAGTTTTTGAGAGAGCGGGAGACTTTCTCGATGCCATGCGGGAAAGGTATGCGGAAGAGACAAAGGAGAAAGACCTGCATGTCTTCGTCGCGACCCACGGCATGACCATCCGCGCCATGCTCGGCGTCATCCGCGGAACAGGCCCCGCGCGGATCTGGGAGACCCGCATCGGAAACTGCGACATCTTTCACCTGACATTAAACAACGGCATCTACGAAGAGATGCCGATGCTCCTAAGCCACTTCGATCCGTACGACCCTCACTAGAGGGAACCACTCGTCCCTGAGGAAAATGGTCCCGGGCGGCCGGTGGTATATGTTTCCGCTGCGCGGACGCTTTCGCTCGATCTTAGTGCGCAGCACTACATAAGACGACAAAAGGGTGTAGAGGAGAGCCTCTACACCCTTTTTACGTCGTCTAAGTAGTGGCGCACACGCACGCCGCTGGACAGAAACATATACCACCGGCCGCCCGGGACCATTTTCCTCAGGGACGAGTGGTTCCTTTCTTTTGGGCGGCGATGCGCTGCGTCCAGCACTTATGGCACATCGCCACATAACTGTCATTGCCTCCGATCAGGACCTGGTCGCCCTCCGTGACGATGTTGCCGTCCCCGTCGATGCGGGCGTTGACCGTCGCCTTCCGTCCGCAGTCACAAACCGTCTTGATCTCCGTGATGGAGTCGGCAAGTTCCATCAGGCGTCTGGCGCCGGGGAAGAAATGCGTGAGGAAGTCGGTGCGCAGTCCGAAACACAATACGGGGATGTCTTCCGTGTCCACCAGAAAACGCAGTTCGTCGATCTGCTCCGGGGTGAAGAACTGCGCCTCGTCCGAAATGATGACATCATGCTTTCCGGCTTTGCGGTAGGCTTCCAGAATGCTGTCCTCCGGGCTGATGACATCGGCCTGCTTTTCCAGTCCGATGCGGCTCTTGATGGCGCTCTTCCCGTCTCTGTCATCGATCGAAGGCTTGATCAGCCATACGGTCATGTTCTTTTCTTCATAATTGAACTTTGTGATCAGAGCCTGGGCGGATTTGCTGGAGCCCATCGCCCCGTATTTAAAATAGAGTTTAGCCATTTTTCTTCTCCCGAAATCTTCATAAAAATCTCTCTGTCCGTATTCTAGCACATCATTCCGTCTTGTTTTCTAAAAAGGGGATAGATATAATAATTCGTGGACACAGCCCCTACGCAGAGGGCGAGAATGCCGACTTCGATCGGCATACCATTAGGAAAACAGTTTAAGGAGGAAAACCAGACATGAAAAAGTTAGTTGCATTATTACTGGCCGGCACGATGGCACTTTCCATGGTCGCCTGCGGCGGTACGGCAGCACCGGCAGCTTCCGAAGCACCGGCAGAAGAAGCGGCATCGGAAGAAGCGGCTGAGCCTGCAGCAGAAGAAGCGACTGAGGAAGCAGCGGCTGAGGCACCGGCAGAAGCGGGCGATATGACCGTCGCGATGATCACCGACTACGGCGACATCACAGACCAGTCCTTCAACCAGACCACCTATGAAGCGGCAAAGGCATTCTGCGAAGCAAACGGCATCGACTTCACTTACTACAAACCCGAAGGCGACTCCGATGCAGAGCGTGAAGCCATGGTCGACAAGGCGGTCGCGGACGGCTACAACGTCATCATTATGCCCGGCTTTGCATTCGCAAATTGCATCTATGATGAAGCTCCGATGTATCCCGATGTCAAGTTCGTCGCACTGGATGTTTCCGAAGGCGATTTGACGGCATACGGTGAGAGAGAATTCGAAGGCGCAAACGTCTTCTCCGCTGTTTATCAGGAAGAACTGGCCGGCTACATGGCAGGCGTTGCCGCTGTGAAGATGGGCTACACGAAGCTCGGCTTCCTCGGCGGTATGGCGGTTCCGGCCGTTATCCGTTACGGCTACGGCTTTGTTCAGGGCGCCAATGATGCGGCAGCAGAGATCGGTGCTGAAGGCGTCGAAATCAACTATGCATACGGCAACCAGTTCTACGGCGATGCCGACATCACGGCAGCGATGGATACCTGGTATCAGGGCGGCACGGAAGTCGTCTTTGCCTGCGGCGGCGGTATCTACACTTCCGCAGCGGAAGCGGCAGCAAAGGTAGACGGCAAGGTCATCGGCGTTGACGTTGACCAGAAAGCCATCATCGACGGCGACTACGGCGAAGGCATGACCGTTACTTCCGCGATGAAGGGCCTTGGCGCAACCGTCAACACCCTGCTTTCCGCAATCAAGGAAGGCAACTGGGGCGAATATGCCGGCAAGATCGAAACGCTGGGCCTTGTCTCCGAGAATCCGGAAGAAAACTATGTACAGCTTCCTTCCACCACTTCCTGGGGCGACAGCTTCACAGAAGTTGATTACAAGACGCTGGTAGCGGATCTCTTCAGCGGCAAGATCACGGTTTCCGATGACATCTCCGCGGAAGAACCTTCGGCTGACAATGTCACTGTGAATTTCCAGGGCAACATCAAGTAATCAGTGCCTGAAAAAACACCGTGAAACGGTATGGACGGACTCTCCTTTTTGGAGGGTCCGTCTTTTATTGTCCGCTTTTGTTTGCTATCATAAAAAGGACTTATACAGATATTTTTTTCATCAGCCGCCGTTGTTATTCAACAGCGGCTTTTTTTGATGATTTTTTGCGGGTTTTATATGTTTTGGTTCGTGCGTCTTTGCGTGTCTTGCTTCGTGTCGTTCCATGTTTTTTTGATTGAAAGGGAGTCGAAAAGAGAGTCAAAAAGGGAGTCGCACAGGGGGTTAAGGGCTTTTATACAAAATGGCGCAACAAGCGTTCTAAATTTTCGTCGTTTTGTTATCTTGAACAATGGCAAGCTATGAAATATAATATGCTCAAGAAATATCATACAATTTTATTAGGAGCTATGCGGCGAACCATGTAATTCGTGAATTGTCCGAAATTCAGACCGCAGAACAGTGTCGAAACGTAGCACGTCACACCAATTTTGGTGCGACGTGTTTTTTTATCTCAAAAATACACAAAGAAAGGAGCAAAAAATGCTACACAGAGAATCAAACAACAAAAATGGCGTGTTGCTTACCATTAGGCAGGCAGCAGAAGAAACAAATTTAGGAACGCACACAGTGAGAAGAATTGCGGAAAAGGCAGGCGCTGTGCGAAGAATAGGCGGTTGCGTGCGTGTTAATAGGTCAATTCTTCTTAAATTCATAGAGAACAACTGCAAATAAGGGTTTTGAACTATGGCAAAAACAAATAAAAGAATTGCAAAGAAAAAGCCAAAGCCTAATTTTACTGTTTCTAAACAATGGGTTGAATTTTGGGAAAGTGCAGAGCTTACCGACTTGCAAAAAATGATGTTGTTTCGGTCTATGTGGCTATGGCAAAACGGACTTCTTGACGAAAAGGAAGAACGCGCCCTAACACATGACGCCGTGACGGCTGTATTGTGGCAAACAATAATAAAACCTTTTTTTGTGTCGGAAGCTGCAGCATATCAAGAACGAGTAGAACAGGCAGAGGAAGCCGCGCGCATACGATGGGAGAAAGAACACGGAATTACGTAATGCAAGCGCATGCGCATGCATGCGGACGTATTCGCCTGCAAAGAACGTGTGCGAAACATGCCCTATACATTACTTACCTACTTTACGTAAATCTATGTATATAAGTAAAGGTTAAATAGGGGCATGAATGGGGCATAAAATAGCGGTTTTGGCAGCAAAATAATAGTTTCGGCGCTATAGGTCAGCAGTAAACTGTTTTACTCTTAAAAAAAAGAAAATATCGTTGGTTTTTAGTAGCCGAACATACGTTCGATTAAAGAAAGGATAAACAGATGGGAAATAAAGACAGTAACTATCCGGGCGGCGAGCTTCAGCGCCTAAACGGGAAAGAGTTTACGGCGGAAGCGGTGCGCAGCCTAAGAGAATTAGCAAAGCGGGGCAAGCCTGCTGCCGTGGCTGAATTAAAAGAACGCATTGATGAATATTTTATTTTTTGCGGCACTGTTGGCTTTCGCCCGGGGTTTGAATCGCTTTCACTTGCTTTAGGTGTGAGCAGACAAATGTTTTGGAAATGGCGCAAGGGCGAAAATTGCTCTAGTGAATGGAGCGAAGCATGCAATATGGCAGCAGGGGTTGTTATAAGTTTCATTGAGCAAAGTTTGCTTACAGGCAATTTAAACCCAGTTAGTGGAATCTTTTTGCTTAAAAACGTAGGACAGTATACTGACGGACAGCAAATTGAATTGATAGCAGAACCAAAATATAAAGCATTATCTGTTGAGGATTTGCCTGTTCTTGGGAATGGACACACAGACGAAAAAGAGAATGCAATTGCTATTGATGAACTGCCAGCACTTGTGGACAGCGCTACAGATGGCGTGACTGCATAGGTTATTTGTTTATTATGCTGAATGCATGAATATGCGGTATTTCCACTTTTATGCACTGTATATGCAGGAGTTATGCATTTTGGACTATGCATAAAGCAGTTTACAGGCAGCCGCAACAGGGTGCAAACAGCAAAAAACATGTCAACCATGCGGTTTTTGCCATATTACGGGAGCAAAAAGGTTGACGTGAAATGTATATTTTGCGAATAGTTGGAGCGCTACACAATCGCGTATATAGGCGAATTGTGCAATATGTCTACAGCATACCCGGGGGGTTTATATATAAAAGCAGCAAGCCGCAGGTGACTGCCTAAAATACCAACAAAAAACAAAAAGGAATGAAAAGAAAGGAAAAAAGAAAATGAGATATAAAACCGCTTTAGAACAGGTTAAACAGATATTGAATTCATATAAAGATATTGTGGACAACATGGAGCGCGAACAGATTGCAGAAACGGAACGCACAAACAAAAAGTGTGAAGAAATGCGCGGACAGTGGACAGAACAATATATTGAGGAATACAGAAAGCAGAACACGCCTGCTGCCGATAGCAAGCGCCGCGCTATGCAGGCGGCGCGGGAAAGAGCAAAGGCGCTATGTGATAGAAACATGGAAACGATACGCGGCGGGATTGATGGATATTTTTCCGCTCCTATTTCCGCAGATTTTGCGCGAAAAATACAAAGCTTTTCTATTCTGGGGGTTGCGCTTTCTGACGCAGAATTTGACCTATTAGAGCGCGAAGCAAGGACATATACAGAGCGACGACTATTAAAACAATTGGCAGAAAGCCGAACAGAAAAAAGAATGCGTGTAGAGATTGACGAACACGGGCAAACAAAAACAGTTGAGCGCGAAGAACCTGCTGCCAAGAAAAGCATTGAACTACCTAACATTGATGTTATATATGCAGCGGTCGAAGCATACGAAAACAACGTCAATAAATTTTTGGAAAACTACGCAGGGGAAAACGGCGGGTTATTGGAATCGCTGAATCTTGATTTGTTTGGAAAACAATCACACAACCTCATGCTTTCAGTTTCAAGCGGCAGTTTTTTAAAAAATGGCGACACAGAAAAAATAATTGAAATGCTTTCGGAATTTGAGAACGGCAGCAGGAAACAGGCGCTTTCTGATTTTGAACAATCTATTATTGACGCAATTATTGACGATGATGATAAAAAATATCCGTCTCTTATTCCGGAAAAGGTGCAGAACGTTACAAAAAACAATAAAGAATTGGCTGATTTGTTTATACTTGATGAACGCTATTCAAAATATGTAAAAGTTGGGGGGTAAAAAATGGAGCGTAGCAGATTATTTAATAGCACTGCAGGCGGTTTTATGATGGCACTAAAAAATAGCAAGTATCTTTTGTTAAAAGATGATTTTGATTTTTTTGAATCTTTCAAAAGCAAGGATAGCATAATAGCTGCCGCCTATTATGCGGGGTTGCACGATGGGAAGAATTACCGATTGAACAGCAGAAAGAAAAAAGGCGAAAACAATACGTTTATTTCTTCTGATTCTTCGCAGGTGAGCAGCTCGAAAGATAGTCGCGCAGAATAACGGAGCACATGTTGCTAAGGGAGCGGCTTTCTTGCTTTGCTAGCCGCTCCAGCTTTTCGCGTTCTGTTTTTGAAATGCTTATAACAATTCTTGATGTATTTTCGCTTGTTCTATTCATGGCGCAATTATAGCACATTTTTTCCAGTTGCAATACATGATGTAACATGATACAATATGATGTAATAAGATAAAAAATTACAAGGGGCACAATATGAAAACTGAGAACTATGCAAAGGAATACAGGCGAGAAATACAAAAAATGTTAAAAGATGTGCAAGATGAGCGATTTCTAAGCATTATTTACACAATTTTTCTAAAGCACAGGTATTTGAAAGAAGAAAACAAGGCGCGTTAATGTGTGCGCCTGCTGCCCAAGAAAGGTGTTTAGTGTATGGCGACGAAAAAGAGAAAAGACGGGCGCTATATGCGCAGGTTTACCATCAATGGAAAACGGTTTTTTGTTTATGGCAAAACTGACAAAGAGTGTAGAGAAAACGAAGCGCAGAAAAGAAAGGAAATAGAACAAGGATTATATAAATCTGGCAAAGAACTAACAGTTGCCGAATTTTTTAAACGCTGGATTGTGAGCAGGCAAAACGTCAAGCAAACAACGTTAAGAACTTACAACAATTTGTTTTCCATGATACAAAGCGCGCCGCCTATAGATAGCACTGGAAAGCGTTTTATAGATTTGAAGCTTTCTGATGTTGAAACTCAATACGTGAGAGATTTGCAACAAGCTATAAAAAACGGCAGAACAACAACGTCTGTTAATATGGCGATAGATTTGCTAAAAACTCTTTTTAAAGACGCGTTAAACGAAAGGTTGATTATATGGAATCCTTGCGCAGCTGTACGCACATTAAAACGCGAAGAACCTGCTGCCAGTGACGGAATACACAGAGCGTTGACGATTGAAGAAACGCGGCGATTTTTAGATTATGCTGCTGATTCGTGGTATTTTGATTTGTTTGTTTTCTTGTTGAATACCGGGTGTAGAATAGGCGAAGCGGGTGCAATCACTAATAAAGATGTTTCTGATGATTTTATTTATATCAAAAGAACAATAACATGCACCGAGAACGGACAAAGAATTATAGGCGATGACACAAAGACAAAGAGCGGGCAAAGAAGCATACCCCTAAATAACAGCGCTAGAAGCGCCATAAAGCGCCAAAGACAAAAAAACGCCGCATTCTTCAATGCTTTTGAAATAAACGAAAATAGGCGCGTTTTTCGCGCTCTTAAAGGGGGGTTAATAAACGGCGCGTATGTAAACGAAAATATTGATAGAATTTGCAAAGCAGCAGGCATAAAACGTTTTTCTGTTCACGCATTGCGGGCGACATTCGCAACAAGATGTATTGAGGGCGGTATGCAGCCGAAAACATTGCAAGAAATAATGGGGCATAGTAACATTGCAATTACAATGAATCTATACACACACATTATGGACGAAACAAAAACAGAGCAAATGCAAGTTGTTAATTTTTATTAGGGAGTCAAAAAAGGAGTCAAAGCGCAAAAGCAGCGCAAAAACACGCTATTTTTTGTTAAAAAGGACATATCTATGACCCTTGCCAAGGGGGAGAAGGGGGAAATACAGTGGACGAAACCTATGCAATCGAGATGCTTCACATCACGAAGCGGTTTCCCGGGATCATTGCGAATGACGACGTGACGATCCAGCTGAAACGTGGAGAGATCCATGCGCTGCTGGGGGAAAACGGCGCGGGCAAATCCACCCTGATGAGCGTTTTGTTCGGGCTCTACCAGGCGGAAGAGGGAACCATCCGCAAAGACGGAAAAGAAGTCAAGATCAACAATCCGAATGATGCCAACGACCTGGGGATCGGCATGGTCCACCAGCACTTCAAGCTGGTGCAGTGCTTTACCGTGCTCGACAACATCATGCTGGGCGTCGAGACCGTAAAGGGAGGGCTGCTCGAAAAGAACGAAGCCAGGAAAAAGGTCATGGCGCTCTCCGAGAAGTACGGACTGATGGTCGATCCGGACGCAAAGATCGAGGACATCACGGTCGGTATGCAGCAGCGTACCGAGATCCTGAAGATGCTCTACCGCGACAACGAGATCCTGATCTTTGACGAGCCGACAGCCGTGCTGACGCCGCAGGAGATCGAGGAACTCATGCAGATCATGCGCAACCTTTCCGCGGAAGGAAAATCCATTCTCTTTATCTCGCACAAGCTCAACGAGATCATGGAGGTGGCCGACCGCTGCAGCGTCCTGCGCCGCGGCAAATACATCGGTACGGTCGACATCAAGGACACGAACAAGGCGGAGCTCTCCCGTATGATGGTCGGAAGAGACGTGCAGCTCGTCGTCGATAAACAGGATGCGAAACCGAAGGAAACGGTCTTAAAGGTAGAAAACATGACCGTCGCTTCGAAGGTCCATAAGAATAACGCCGTTAAGAATGTGTCGCTCGAAGTCCGGGCAGGAGAGATTGTGTGCATCGCCGGCATCGACGGCAATGGGCAGACGGAATTCGTTTACGGCCTGACCGGGTTAGAGCCGTTGGTCTCCGGAAAGATCACCCTGGAGGGACAGGACATCACACACGCCTCCATCCGGAGCCGCAGCAAGGAGATGAGCCATATTCCGGAAGACAGACACAAACACGGCCTGGTGCTTGATTACTCGCTGGAGTACAACATGGTCCTGCAGCGCTACTTTGAACCGGAGTTCGTATCCGGGGCCGGCTTCTTAAAGAAGAAGAACATCCGCGACTACGCAACGCGTCTGATCGATGAGTATGACGTGCGTTCCGGACAGGGACCGATCACCATCGCACGCAGTATGTCCGGCGGCAACCAGCAAAAGGCCATCATCGCCAGAGAGCTGGACAAGCAGCACAAGCTTCTGGTGGCCGTGCAGCCGACCAGAGGTCTGGACGTCGGCGCCATCGAGAACATCCATGCGCAGCTGATCAAACAGCGCGACGAAGGCGCGGCGGTCCTTCTGGTGTCTCTCGAACTGGAAGAAGTAATGAACGTTTCCGACCGCATCCTTGTGATGTACGAAGGAGAGATCGTCGGGGAACTTGATCCCCGGACGACCACGGCGGAAGAACTGGGACTCTACATGGCAGGCGCCAAGAAGACGGACAGAAAGGAGGTGCACGCATGAAGACACAGAAAGAGAGTATCTTTAAAAATGCGGGCTTCCAGTCCATCCTGGCGGCCATCCTCTGCATCGTCATCGGACTCTTCATCGGATTCCTGGTCCTGTTGGCGATCAACCCGGCGGGAGCGGGGGAAGCCATCGTGACCATCATGAGGAACTTCCTGAACTACCCGACCAGGCCCGCGCAGATGAAATACCTCGGCAACACGCTGGTAAAGACGGCGCCGCTTCTGATGTGCGCGCTGTCGATCAACTTCTGCTACAAGGTCGGACTCTTTAACATCGGCGCGGCAGGGCAGTATGTCGCGGGTGCCGGTGCCTGCCTCTATGCGGCGCTGGCGCTGGAGCTTCCCTGGTATATCTGTCTCCTCTGCGCCATGGTGGCCGGAGGGATCTTCGGCACCATCGTCGGCTTCCTCAAGGCGTATGCCAATGTGAACGAGGTCATCGCGGGCATCATGCTTAACTGGATCGGTCTGTATCTGGTCAACATGCTGCTGGCGGGTGTCAAGGAGCAGGCAAGCCCCTACACCTTCAACCTGTCCTCCACCAACACGGCGGCGATCCTGCCGACGCTGGGGCTAGAAAAATTCTTCTCCAATAATAAATACGTTACGATCGCGGTACCGCTTTCGATCCTGATCGCCATCGTCTTATACATCATCCTGACGAAGACGAAGTTCGGGTATGAACTGCAGGCGACCGGCTTTAATAAGGACGCGGCAAAGTATGCCGGGATGAACGAAAAACGGAACATGATCCTGACCCTGATGATCGGGGGCGCCCTGGCAGGGACCGGCGCGGCGTTTCTGTACCTTACCGGTTTTGAGCAGTGGCAGACAACGGCGTCCTCGGTGCCTTCCATGGGCTTCAACGGGATTGCGGCGACCTTCCTCGGAGGCCTGCACCCGATCGGGACAATCTTTGCTTCGTACTTCATACAGCACATCACCAGCGGCGGCGCCTATCTCGACAAGGCGATCTACCCGTCGCAGATCTCGGAGCTCATCTCCGCCATCATCATCTATCTGTGCGGCTTCGTGTTGTTCTTTAAGTTCGCGATGAACAAGCGTGTCGACGCGGCGCAGGAACGGAGGAAAGCGGCCGCGGAGAACGCGGCGGCGAAGGGAGGTGAGAGCAAATGATCTTATTGATTCAATACACACTGATCTTTGCTTCGGTTCTGACACTGGTCGCACTCGGCGGATGCTTCTCCGAGCACTCCGGCGTGATCAACCTGGGCCTGGAAGGGACCATGGTCATGGGAGCGCTCGGCGGCGCGTTGACGCTGAAGGCGCTGACCGGCGCACCGTACATCGTCATCGTCCTTGCGGCGATCCTGGTGTCCGCGCTGTCCGGACTTCTCTACACCGTGCTTCTGGGCGTGGCGAGCATTCACTTCAAGGCGGACCAGACGCTTGTCGGAACCGCGATGAACATCCTTGCGACCGCGGCGGCGACCGTTATGGTAAAGGCCATCAACATGGCGGAAAATCCGGACAACGTTTCGGCGACCATACAGTATGTCAATTCCAAACGCGCCCTGATCGTGCGCATCGGCAATTTTGAATTCAACTGGTTCATGCTGGTGGCGGTGATCGCGCTGATCTGCTCGTATGTGCTTTTGTATAAGACAAGGTTCGGACTGCGGCTGATGGCATGCGGCGAAAACCCGCAGGCGGCGGACTCGGTCGGGATCAACGTCTTCAAGATGCGCTGGGCAGGCGTCCTGATCTCCGGGATTCTGGGCGGCATCGGCGGTATCGTTTATATCACCGCAGGCGTCAGCGAATGGAAGTTTGAGACAGGCGTTGCGGGCTTCGGATTCCTTGCTCTGGCCGTTATGATCTTCGGTCAGTGGAAGCCGACGAACATCGGACTGGCGGCGCTGTTATTCGGATTCTTCCGCGCGCTCTCCAATGTCTACTCGGGATTCCCGTTCCTGGCAGCACTGAAGATCCCGGGCACCATTTACAACATGATGCCCTACATTATTTCATTGATCGTGTTGGCGTTTACTTCGAAGAATTCGAGGGCGCCGAAGGCGGAGGGTATCCCCTACGACAAGTCGACGCGGTAAAAAGATCAGGCTGCAGGAGGCTTTTAAGTCTCTGCGACCTTCGCGATCGTCCAGACACGGATATTGATCGGCTCTAAAGCTGTCCCGCAATAGGGGCAGCTTTTTTGTCCGAGCATTTTGAGAGGCGCGCCGCAGTTTTTGCAGTTGATGCCGAGGGCCTTCCCTTCGACCTGGTCGGCATCCTGGATGTAAAGAAGCTCGGTCTCGAAAACGGATTGCCTGCGAAGCGGGGTGTTCCTGCCGTCTGCCGCAGCTTTTTTTGATCTCCTGCCATCAGGTTCGCCGGTGTTTTCTTCGACAGGCGCATCAGGCTTTGGCAGATAGGAGGCGTTCGTCTCTGCGAGGATGGAACAGGTCCCCTTCTCCTTAAAGTAGCGGGCAATCACGGTCTTATAGACGACAGCTTCTCCGTCCAGACTTTTTTCCTTTGCCAGCGCAAGGACCGCGGCTTCGGTCCGGTCACGCCATTCGTTCCAGGAGAATTCCGGAAAGTCCCTTGCGATCTTCGGAAGAAGGAGAGCATCCATGCCCGACAGGGACCTTGGGGTCTTTGCAATCTCTTCTTCTGTGACCGTGCTGTTCCCGTTTTTGAGTTCCTTTGCCAGCGCATCGGTCAGCTGCCCGATGGAACTGCGCTTAAAAGAGGTCCAGGCAACGAAGCCGATCAGCGCGATCCCCAGGAGGACGATGAGCGGCATAAAGGTCTGAATGAGAGAGAGTACGGACAGATTCATAGAAACTCCTTTGATCACTGCTTCTTTTCACGATAGATCTGCGCAAGGCCGCCGTGGGCGGTCTCGCGGTATTTGATATCCATGTCTTTTCCCGTCCGGTACATGGTCGCAATGACTTCGTCAAAGGAGATCTTGCGGGTCTTGTAGAGGAAGCGGGAGAGCGTAACGGCATTGACGGCGCGCATGGCGGCCACGGCATTTCGCTCGATGCAGGGGATCTGCACGAGCCCGTCGACGGGATCGCAGGTAAGCCCCAGATTATGCTCCATGGCGATCTCTGCGGCATACTCGATCTGGTCAAGATTCAGGCCGTAGAGGGAAGCAAGTGCGGCCGCCGTCATGGAGCAGGCGCTGCCGATCTCCGCCTGACAGCCGCATTCGGCGCCGGAGATGCTGGCGTTTTCGCGGATGACGCCTCCGATGAGGCCGGCGACAGCCAGCGCGTCCAGGATCTCGTTTTCCGGGAAGCCCTTGTCATGCTGCATGTAATAGAGAACGGCGGGCAGCACGCCGCAGCTGCCGCAGGTGGGCGCGGTCACGACGATCTGTTCGTCCGCGTTTTCTTCGCTGACGGCATAGGCGTAGGCGGAGAGGATGCGGTTCATGGTGACATCCTGGCTTTCGTTATAGCTGCGCCCTTCAAACAGGAGCTTTGCCTTCCTCGCGATGTGGAGTCCGCCGGGCAGTTCCCCTTCTTTTTGTAACCCGCGGACGACGGCATCCTGCATGGCACGCCAGACTTCTTCCAGTGCTTTCTGCAGAGAAGGTCCTTCCATCCTGCGGATCCAGGCGGCAAGCGTAAGAGAAGAGTCTTTGACATCCCTGAGGATCTCCGAGAGGTCTTTCTGCGGATAGACGTCCGCCTCATCGGCAGAGACTTCGCCCTCGATCTGTATGCTGCCGCCGCCGATGCTGAAGATGCGAAGGCTTCCGAGTTCATTTCCGTCTTTCAGCGCGGTAAAGCGCATGGTGTTGGGATGGGGCAGATCGGATGTCATCGTGTCGACAGTGATGGAAGCGTTCGGCAATGCCGAACGGATGGCATTTTCCGTGCCATGCCCTTCCCCCACCAGCGCAAGAGACCCGAACAGCGTCACCTGACAGGTGTCGGCGTCCGGAAAGCGCGCGCGGAATGCCTGGGCCGCATTATAGGGACCGACCGTATGCGAACTGGACGGCCCGTTTCCGATTTTGTAGACGCTTCCTATGCTTTTCATGATCTTATTCTAGCAAATATCGGCAAAGATGACATTCTTGTGCTAAGATGACTAGGAGATTCACACAGTACGGAACATGTGATAAAGGAGAAGGATACGTGGGAAAGACGAAGGAAACCTTTCAGGGAAGCAGCGGATATGTGGCGTCGCCGGAACTGCTGTCGGCAGTCAACATCGCCATGACGCTGGAGAAACCGCTTCTGCTCAAGGGCGAACCCGGCACCGGCAAAACGATGCTGGCGCAGTCGGTGGCGGACTCTCTGAATGCCAAACTGTTTATCTGGAACATCAAGTCGACGACCAAGGCGCAGGACGGCCTGTATGTGTACGACGTCGTGCAGCGCCTGTACGACAGCCAGTTTGGCGGCAAAAACGTGGACAACATCGAACAGTACGTGCACCTGGGACAGGTCGGGGAAGCGTTTGAATCGGAGGAACGCTGCATCCTGCTGATCGATGAGATCGATAAAGCGGACCTGGAATTCCCCAACGACCTTCTCTGGGAACTGGACCAGATGGAGTTCACGATCCCGCAGACGGGGCGCGTGGTAAAGGCCAATCACAGACCCGTCATCATCATCACGTCCAATGCGGAAAAGGAACTGCCGGACGCATTCCTTCGCCGCTGCATTTTCCATTACATCGATTTTCCGGACGAAGATCTGATGCGGCGCATCATCGCCGTGCACTATCCGGATCTGGAGAGAAACCTGCTGGACCAGGCGATCGCCGCGTTTTACTGGGTGCGTTCGCTTCCGTCCATCCAGAAGAAGCCTTCCACCAGCGAACTGATCGACTGGATCCGGGCGCTGACCTACAGCGGTATTCCTTATAAGAAGATCATGGAAGAGATCCCGTTTGCAGGGGTGCTGTTAAAGAAAAACGAGGATCTGGATCAGCTGGAGAAAGCAAAAGGGAGAAGACGGTTCTAAACCATGTTTTTGTCGTTCTTTTATTATCTGCGGAGCGTGGGACTGGATGTGTCCCTGCAGGAGTGGCTCACCTTATGTGAAGCGCTGAACGAAGGCCTTGCCGGCGCCAACTTCATGCGCTTTTATCAGCTGTGCCGCGCCATCCTTTTAAAGTCGGAAGCGGACTTTGACAAGTTTGACCGCGCGTTTGTGGAATACTTCAGAGACCTGGCGGATCTAAGCGGCGAGATCCCGGAGAGCCTGATGAACTGGCTCAACGATCCGAAGGAGACGCCGGACAATTATTCCGAAGAATACGCCAGGCTCAACGAACTGCTGACGCCGGAAGAGATCGAGCAGATGTTAAAGGAGCGGATTGCGGAGCAGGACAGCGAGCACAACGGCGGCAACTACTGGGTCGGGACCGGCGGCATGAGCGCCTTCGGCAATGCCGGCAATGCCTCGCAGGGGATCCGCGTCGGCGGCAAGAGCCTGTACCGCCGGGCGCTGCGGGTTGCGGGGGAGAGAAAGTACCGGGATTTTACAAAGGACCAGGCGCTGGACCTGCGGCAGTTCCAGATGGCGCTGCGCCACCTGCGGCAATATTCCGCGCGTACGGATGAAGAAAAGACCGAACTCAACGCCGAGAAGACGGCGGACGCCACGGCCGAGAACGCCGGGACGCTGGATCTGGTCTATGAGAGGCCGCGCCGCAACACCGTGAAGGTCGTCATGATGATGGACTCCGGCGGCAGCATGGAGTATTACAGCAGACTGTGTTCGACCCTTTTCCAGGCGGTCAGCAAGTCCAACCGCTTCAAGGATCTGAAGATCTATTATTTTCACAATTGCATTTACCAGTATCTCTATACGACACCGTACTGCAGCTACCGGAATTCGATTCCGCTCGAACAGGTCTTAAAGACGCTGCCCCGCGACTACAAGCTCATCATGGTGGGCGACGCGGAGATGGCGCCGTATGAGCTCATGAGCAAGAACTATCCGTCCGCGAACGGACGCCGCGGACTCGACTATCTGCTGCAGGTGCGCGACCATTTCTCGAACAGTGTCTGGCTCAATCCGAGCCTCGGCACCGGCTACTGGGAAACGCCGCAGACCTATCTTACCATTCAGAAGGAATTCGACATGTATTACCTTACCGTCGAGAACCTTGTGAAGGCCATGAAGAAGCTTATCGCCGGCCGCTAAAAACCATTTGACAAATTCATGAAAAGAGAATATTGTATCATAAGTATCGCCCAATCATGCATAAAAATGCATAACACAGGACAATACGATAAATATTATGCAGATTTAGAATAATTTAAAGAAGGGACAGATCATGAAAAAAGAAGACATCAAAAAAATCGTACTGGCCTATTCGGGAGGGCTCGATACTTCCGTGATCATTCCGTGGCTGAAGGAGAATTACAATGATCCGGAGATCATCGCGGTGGCGGCTGATGTCGGACAGGGCGCGGAAGATTTTGAAGGAATGGAAGAAAAGGCTTTGAAGTCAGGCGCTTCCAAGCTGATTATACTGGACCTGGTCGACGAATTCGTGGAGGAAACGATCTTCCCTGCCGTCAAGATGGGAGCCAAGTATGAAAGATATTATCTCGGGACGGCGCTGGCGCGTCCGATCATCGCGAGGGGCCTCGTAAGAGCGGCACTGCAGGAAAACGCGGACGCCATCTGCCACGGTTGCACCGGCAAGGGCAACGACCAGATCCGTTTTGAACTGGCATTCAAATACTTTGCGCCGAATCTCCACATCATCGCACCGTGGAGAGAGTGGGACATCAAGTCCAGAGACGAGGAGATCGATTACGCGGAAGCACACAACGTGCCGTTAAAGATCAGCAGAGAGACCAACTATTCCAAGGATAAGAACCTGTGGCACTTGAGCCACGAGGGGCTGGAACTGGAGAACCCCGAAAACGAAGCCGATCTGGAAAGAGACGACTTCCTGGAGATCAGCGTATCCCCGAAAAAGGCGCCGGATGAGGCAACCTATGTCAGCATCGAATTTGACAAGGGGATTCCGGTTGCGGTCGACGGAAAGAAGATGAAGGGCGCGGACATTATCCGGACCCTGAATGAGATCGGCGGCAAAAACGGCATCGGCATCGTCGACATCGTCGAGAACCGCGTGGTCGGCATGAAGAGCCGCGGCATCTACGAGACGCCGGGCGGCAGCATCCTGTATGCGGCGCACGAGGAACTTTCGGTCGTGACGATGGACAGGGATCTCTACAGACAGGTGCAGAAGCTGGGTCTTGACTATGCGGATCTGATCTACGGCGGCAAATGGTTCTCCCCGCTCCAGAAGGCGCTGACTGCGTTTGCGGATGCGGCGAACGAAAAGGTCACGGGTACGGTAAGACTGAAGCTGTATAAAGGGAACATTACGCCGGCGGGCGTGTTCTCCGAATACTCGCTGTATTCCGAGAAGCTGGCAACCTTTGAGGAGAGCGATTACGATCACAGCGATGCCTCCGGTTTCATCAACCTCTACGGCCTTTCCACCAAGGTCGTCGGAATGCGGGAGCAGGGACTCATCGAGGAACATGAGGTGCTTTCCCCGCAGGAATATCGCAAGAGAGACTAAGACGACGGAAACATCTTTTATATTTCGGGTGCGGAGTGTTAAGATAAACCTATGAAGCACCCGGTTGGCAAACATTATGAAATGGACATGACGTCAGGATCTTTGCTTCCAAAGATTCTGACGTTTGCTATTCCCCTGATGATATCGGGAATCCTGCAGCTTTTGTTCAATGCGGCGGATATCGTAATCGCAGGGCGTTTTGCGGCGTCGGCGGACCGCGCCATTGCGGCGGTCGGCTCGACCAGCTCGATCGTCAACCTCCTGGTCAGTCTCTTTATCGGCATGTCGGTCGGCGTAAACGTCCTGGCGGCACGCTTTTTTGCAACGAAGCAGGTGAAGGAGATGCAGGAGACGGTCCACACGGCGGTGGCATTGAGTCTTGCGGGCGGCATCATTATGATCCTGGTCGGGGAACTGCTCTGCCATCAGATCCTTGTGTGGGTGGATTCGCCGGAGGACGTGATCGGCCTTTCCACCATTTATCTTCGCATCTATTTTCTGGGGATGCCGATGACATTGCTGTACAACTTCGGCAACGCCATTCACCAGGCGATCGGAGACACCAGAACGCCGCTTCTTTGTCTGTCGCTGGCGGGAATCATCAACGTCACGTTAAACCTCCTGTTCGTCATCGTCTTTCATATGGACGTTGCGGGCGTGGCGCTTGCGACGATCCTCTCCCAGACCATCTCGGCCATTATGCTTGCGAGAAGTCTGATAAACGGGGAGGAAATCTACAGACTGGATATCAAGAAGATCCGGTTTTATCCGGACAAACTCAAGCGCATCCTGCAGTTCGGCATTCCCGCGGGTCTGCAGAGCGCCGTGTTCAGCATTTCGAATGTCCTGATCCAGTCCTCGGTCAACAGCTTCGGTTCTGTCGTGATGGCTGGGAACGCCGCGGCGGCAAACCTGGAAGGCTTTGTCTACATCGCCATGAATTCAATATACCAGACCTGCATTTCCTTTGTGGGACAAAACTACGGGGTGAAGAATTTCAAACGGATCAATACCGTCCTGTATACGTGTCTTGCGACGGTGACGGTCATCGGTCTGGTGCTCGGCATCCTGTTTAATCTGGGCGGCCCGCTCCTCCTTTCGATCTATACGACGAGACAGGAGACCATCCGGTACGGGATGACAAGACTCCTCTACATTTCGCTGCCGTATTGTATCTGCGGCTGCATGGACACCATCTGCGGCGCCGTCCGCGGCATGGGCCGTTCCATCCTGCCGATGATCGTATCGCTGTTCGGAAGCTGTGTATTCCGTGTCATCTGGGTGCTTGCGGTATTTCCGCAGTTCCGTTCGATCGAGACGCTGTACATTTCCTATCCGATTTCCTGGGCCATGACGGCGCTTCTGCATTACCTCTGCTTCCGGCTGATCCTGCGGGGCGTCATGCAAAGAGAGCAGCAGACGGCATGAGTACGCGCCAATATATCGCCATTGATCTGAAATCCTTTTATGCCTCGGTCGAATGTGTGGAGCGGGGGCTTGATCCGCTGACGACTAACCTTGTGGTGGCGGATGAGACGCGCACGTCCAAGACCATTGTGCTGGCAGTGTCCCCGTCCCTGAAAACATACGGGCTTCCCGGAAGGCCCCGCCTCTTTGAGGTGGAGCAGACCATCAAAAACGTCAATCTCGCGCGCGCCCAGGCGCTGCGGGGAAGGGCGCTGCAGGAAGGAACGTATGACAATACGATCCTGGAAAAGGATAAGACCAGAAGGGTCGAGTATATCGTGGCGCCGCCCCGGATGGCCTATTATATGGAATACAGCAAACAGATCTGCGACGTCTATCTGAAGTATGTGGCCTTCGAGGATATTCACGTGTATTCGGTGGACGAGGTGTTCATCGATGTCACTTCGTATTTACAGACTTACGGGATGACGGCGCATGAGCTGGCGATGACGATGATCCGGGATGTCTTAAAGACGACCGGGGTCACGGCAACGGCCGGCATCGGGACCAATCTCTACCTCGCCAAGATCGCGATGGACATCGTTGCCAAAAAAATGCCCGCCGACAAGGACGGGGTCCGGATCGCGGAGCTGGACGAAATGTCTTACCGCCGGGAGTTGTGGACACACCGCCCGATCACCGATTTCTGGCGGATCGGAAAGGGCTATGAGAGGCGCCTTGCGGAGATCGGCCTGTACACGATGGGCGATGTGGCCAGATGTTCTGTCGGCAAAAAGGGCGAGTACTACAACGAGGATCTTCTGTATAAGATCTTCGGGATCAACGCAGAGCTTCTGATCGATCACGCGTGGGGATATGAGCCCTGCACCATTGCGGACATCAAATCCTACGTGCCGGAGAACAACAGCATCAGCCAGGGACAGGTCCTGCAGTCGGCATACACGTTTGAAAAAGGCAGACTGATCGTCCGGGAGATGACGGATATGCTGGTCCTTGACCTGGTGTCGAAGGGCCTTTGCACGGATCAGATCGTTCTGACCGTCGGCTATGATATCGAGTGCCTGACCAATCCGGAGATCCGGGAAAAATATAAGGGACCCGTTGAAAAGGATTATTACGGAAGACCTTCGCCCAAGATGGCGCACGGCAGTAAGAACCTCGGCGGATACACATCTTCCACGGCGAAGATCCTCGAAGCCATGACGGCGCTGTATGAGGAGATCGTGCATCCGGACCTTCTCGTGCGCAGGATGTATGTGGTCGCAAACCATGTCATCCCGAAGGAAAAGGCGGAGCAGAAAGAGGAATACGAACAGATGGATCTGTTTTCCTACCAGCAGTCGATAGAAGAGCAGACGGGAGCGGAAAACAGAAGCACCGAAGAGGAGTCCAAAAAGCGCGAAGAGGGACTGCAGCAGGCGGTGCTCGATATCAAACGCAAATACGGAAAGAATGCCATCGTGCGCGGCATGAACCTCGAAGAGGGGGCGACCGCCATGGAACGCAACCGCCAGGTGGGCGGGCATCGCGCTTAACGTCTCGACTTTTATGAAAAAGACTGAAAAAACGGTAGAAGAATTATACGGCGATATTCTGGAGATGCCGCATCCTGTCTCGAAGAAGCATCCGCAGATGTCCATGATCGACCGGGGCGCCCAGTTTGCACCCTTTGCGGCGCTGACCGGCTACGGGGAAGCCGTGGACGAGCAGGCGAGGCTCCATGAAGAAGAGGTGCTTTTCAGGGAACGGGGAGAAGAGGCGGAAGAGTCTATATGAAGATGCAAAGAAAAAGAAACAGTCTGCCGCAGAAACCGGGCAGGAAATAAACGGAAAGGATGGAGGAGCAGAAATGAAGATCGCGATTTTAGAGTCTTTGGGGATCACGGACGAGGAACTGATGGAGTTCGAAACGCCCTTTGTGGAGGAAGGACATACCTTTGTCTCGTACGAAAAGACGACGGACGTAAAGACACTGCAGGAAGAGGTAGAGGACACGGAAGCGGTGATCCTCGCCAACATGCCGTTTCCCGCGGAGGCCTTTCAGGATGCGGAAGGACTGAAGTTCATTGACATCGCCTTTACCGGCGTTGATCATGTGGCGGTCGCGGCAGCAAAGGAGAAGGGGATCCTGTTAAGCAATGCTTCCGGATACTCCAACGAAGCGGTGGCGGAGCTTGCCATCGGGATGATGCTGTCGATCCTGCGGAATGTCAGACAGGTCGAAGACAGATGCCGAGAAGGCAAAACCAAGGACGGCCTGGTCGGTTCGGAATTAAAGGGCAAGACCGTGGGCATCATCGGACTCGGAAAGATCGGCTCCCGCACAGCGGAACTTCTGCATGCGTTTGGCGCGAAGATCCTCGCACAGAGTAAGAGCGTGCATGCGGATGCGCCGGCGTATGTCAGACAGGTCTCCCAGGAAGAACTGCTGAAGGAATCGGACATCGTGGTGCTGCACTGCCCGTTGAACGATTCGACCCGCGGCATGATCGACGGGGAGAAGCTTTCGATGATGAAGAAAACAGCGATCCTTATCAACGTGGCGCGCGGTCCCGTCGTGGTGGAAGAGGATCTTGCCAGGGCACTGCGCGACGGAACGATTGCCGGCGCAGGGATCGATGTGTTCGATATCGAACCGCCGCTGCCCGTGGACAACGCGCTGCTTTCGGCCCCCGGCACACTGGTGACGCCCCACGTGGCCTTTGCGACCAAAGAGTCCATGCGGTTAAGAGCGGAGATCGTATTTGATAATCTGCGTGCCTATCTGGACGGCGGGCAGAAGAACGCGGTATAAAGCCCGTAAAGAACAGATAGTCAATCACTCGATAAAGGAGCGAAATGATGGAAACGAAAAAGATCCTGGTGGTTCTGCCGATGAAAGAGGAGCAGGAAGAATTTTTAAGAAAACAGGTGGAAGACTGTGAGGCGGCGTACACCTTTACCTTTACCGATTCGGCAAGGGTGACGGAGGAGGAGATCCGGGAAGCAAATATTATTCTGGGGTCGTTAGAGCCGCCGGCAAGACTGAAGGGGGCGGAGAACGTCGAATGGGTGCAGGTGCACTACGCGGGCGCGGACGCCTACGCGGCACCGGGGATCCTGCAGAAGGAGACGCTGCTCACCAACGCGGTCGGCGGGTACGGGCTGACGGTCTCGGAGCATATGCTCATGCAGACCTTTGAAATGATCCGCAGAATGCGCGAATACCATATCAATCAGAGCAATCGTCTCTGGAAACACCAGGGAGAGATCGCTTCGGTGGAAGGTTCCACCATCCTGGTGCTGGGGATGGGCGATATCGGCGGCGCTTACGCGCGCAAGGTAAAAGCGCTCGGCGCCTATGTGATCGGTATTCGCAAAACCAATCGGGAAAAACCGGAGTATGTGGATGAACAGTACACACTGGAAGAACTGGACAAGGTCATCGGCCGGGCGGACATTATCGCCATGGTGCTGCCTGAAACGCCCGATACGATCCATCTGATGAACAGAGAGCGGCTTTTTCTTGTGAAGCCGGGCGCCTTTCTCCTGAATGCGGGCCGCGGCAGCGCCGTTGATCTAAAGGCCCTGCAGGAGGCGCTCGACGCGGGCAGGATCTGCCGCGCAGCGATCGACGTCACGGAGCCGGAACCGCTTCCGGAAGACCATCCGCTCTGGGACTACCCGAACGTCATCATTACGCCGCACTGCGCCGGCGGGATCGACCTTCCGGAAACCGTCGTACGCATTGCCGGAGTCATGGGGAAAAACCTTTACGCCTATACGCACGGCGGGGAGCTTATCAATGTCGTAAAACATTGAGAAGGGCGCTTGACATTCCCTCACAAAAATGATATAAAATTAAATAGCATACAATTAAATTTTATATCAAAGCTTTGAATAAGAAACCGGAAAGGAGAATGACATGGAAGTCACGATTACCAAAAATAATTTTCAGAGTGAAGTGCTGGAGAGCCAGATCCCCGTTCTGGTAGATTTCTGGGCACCGTGGTGCGGCCCCTGCAGAATGGTCGGACCGGTCGTGGAAGAGATCGCAAAGGAAAAGGAAGGCATCGTCAAGGTCGGCAAGATTAATGTCGATGAGGAACCGGATCTCGCCGCACAGTTCGGCGTCGCAAGCATCCCCACCCTGATCCTTTTCAAGGACGGCGAGGTTGCCGACAAGACGATCGGCGCGCAGTCCAAGGACGCGCTGGAGAAGTTTATTTCCGAATAAAGCGTTTCGAAGAGGAACCAGTTTCCTGAGGAAACTGGTTCCTTTTTTATTGTGGTAGAATAGCGGTGAACACAACACCGTCTTGGGAGGATAAAAAATGAAGCGTGAATATGAACAGATCCGGGAAAAAGTGTTTTCGATGCAGGAAGAGATCCTTGCGGGCATCGCAGACTGCGTGAATATTGACAGCGTAAAAGGAGAAGAGGAACCGGGGGCGCCTTACGGAAAGGGCCCGAAGGCGGCGCTTGACTACGCGCTCTCCCTGGGAGAAAAGCTGGGACTGAAAAGCGCAAATGTCGACGACCGGGCAGGCTACGTGGAGATCGGCGACGGTGAGGAGATGGTGGCAGCGCTCGGCCATCTGGACGTCGTGCCGGTCGGAGACTTAAGTGAATGGGTCTCCCCGCCGTTTGAAGCGACCATTCGTGACGGCAAGATGTACGGCCGCGGGGTCCTGGATGATAAGGGCGCCACGATCGGCGCGTTCTACGGGCTGAAGATCCTGAAGGAACTGGGACTTCCCATCAAGCGGCGCATCCGTGTCATTTTCGGAACCGATGAGGAGAACGGGTCTTCCTGCGTACAGCATTATGTTTCTTCCGGGCAGGAGATCCCGGTCATGGGCTTCACACCGGACGCGGAATACCCGCTGATCTATTTTGAAAAAGGAATCACACATGCGACTGTGGGAAAGAAGGGACTTTCCCAGGGGCCGATCGAGGTGCTCTCCTTTGCGGGCGGCGTCGCGCAGAACGTGGTGCCGAAAGACTGCAAACTGGTATTGAAAGGCGAACAGAAGGCGATCCTTAAGCATCTCGCAGGAAAAGAAGGTGTTACGGCAAAGCTTGAGGACGGCAACACAGTCATCGAAGCGGTCGGCAAAAATGCCCACGGGTCGACGCCGCAGCTGGGCGTCAATGCCATTACGAGACTCCTGCTTGCCATGGAGGAAGAGGACATCAGGGCGATCGGCGGAGACTTTCAGACCGTTGCGACATGCATCAGGGAGAAGGTCGGGAGCGAAACGAACGGAGAATCCCTGCAGGTGCATTTCCTGGACGAAGAGACGGGAGAAACGACTGTCAACCTCGGCATCGTGAGCTTTACGGAAGAAGAGGTCTATTTTACGCTGGATATCCGTTTCCCGAAAAACGGCTCTCATGCAGATGTCACGAAGGCGCTGGAAGCGTTGGAAGAACCTTACGGCCTCTCGGTGCTCCGAAAGGGAGAGTCCAAGATGCTGTATGTTCCGCAGGATTCGGAACTGGTGCAGAAACTGATGGGCGTGTACCGCGATATGACGGGAAGGGACGACAAGCCCATGGCCATCGGCGGCGGGACCTATGCCAAGGAATTTCCGAACATGGTGGCCTTCGGCCCTTGCTTTGAAGGCGACGAAGATGTGATTCACGCGCCGAACGAGGGCGTTTCCGTAGAGAGACTGATCCTTTCGATCGCCATCAGCACGGCGGCGCTTTACGAGCTTGCGCAGTAGACGAACGGCCGCGGCAGACGAGAATCGATGCTTGAAAACGGCGGACGGCTGTTTTATAATTCCTATTTATACAGTAGGAATATAAATGGGAAAAGCGAGGAATCAGATCATGAATGATACAACGAAAAAACTGGCATTCGCGGGTGTGTTTGCGGCCATTACCTTTGTGGCCTTTACCTTTCTTTCCATTCCCGTTCCGACCATCGGCGGGAGCAAGGTGACGGTGCATACCGGAAACGCGTTCTGTGTGCTGGGCGTGCTGATCCTGGGAACGCTTTACGGGAGCCTGGGCGGGGCTGTCGGACTGACACTGGCAGACCTTTTCGATCCGCTCTACATCACGCAGGCGCCGATCACCTTCCTTATCAAGTTCATCATGGGGCTGATTGTCGGCGCGATCGCGCACCGGGCCTTTTCTCTGTCCCGGGAGCATGAGAGGGGAAAGATCCTGAAGATCGTAACGATCGCCTCGGCGGCGGGACTGGCCTTCAATGCCGTTTTTGACCCGGTGCTCCGCTATTTCTACAAGATCCTGATCCTCGGAAAACCGGCGGCCGAAGTGAGCTTTGCCATCAACTTCGCGGTGACCCTCATCAACTCCGTCGTTTCCCTGATCCTGGTCGTCGTCCTGTTTATGGCGCTGCGCACGCCGCTGCGAAAAATCGGCGTTTTTTCGGAGTAAATTGGGCATACGGAATTCCTGAAAAGAGGGCTACCTTTTTTAGTACAAATGCTTTAAAATAGTAAAGAATTTGTGCAAAAAATGTTTCGGAGGTTATTAAACGTGAGAAAAATTATCTATTCCGGCGTTGTCCTTTTGTTGGCAATGGGTCTTCTGACCGGCTGCAAGAAAGAGAATGCGGAGGAAGCGGCATCGAGTGTTGTTGAGCATATCACATCCGAAGACATGCCTAAGCCCGAGTCTGTAGAAGAACCGGTGGTAGAAGAGGAAGAAAAAGGGAAAGAAGTCCCTGCCGGAATGTATTTAAGCGAACTGACCGGAGAACCGATCGATGAAGCGCTGGAGAACCAGAGACCGATTGCCGTTATGGTGGACAATGAGAGCATCGCGCTGCCCCACTACGGGACGGCGGAAGCCGACGTCGTTTACGAGATCATGAATTCCACGGCCAATGACCGCATTACCCGTCTGATGGCCATCGTAAAAGACTGGGGAGAGATCACCCAGATGGGAAGCATCAGAAGCACGCGCCCGACCAACATTATCCTGGCATCGGAATGGAATGCCGTTCTTTGCCACGACGGCGGTCCCTTCTATAACAATCCCTACTTTGCCAATGCCTGGGCAGAGCATTTTTCGGGGACCTTCGGCCGCGTCAACAACGGCAAGAGCAGAGAGTTCACGGAATATGTTCTGAGCGGCGATCTTGAAAAGAATTTCTCCAGTTCCGGATACAGCAAGGAATACAACGAATTCCGTCCGGACGAGAAGCCTCATTTCAACTTTACGCCGTGGGGAACGGAAGTCGTGCTGAGCGAAGAGTATGATTCCACGATCAAGGCGACCGACATCAGCCTTCCGTTCAAGCACAACCGCTCCCGCCTGAAATACAACGAGGAGACAAAGACCTACGATTATTATGAATACGGGGATGTGCACAAGGACGCGGAAGACGATGAAGTCCTGACATTCAAGAATGTCTTCCTGCAGTGCAGCGATTTCCTGCAGTATGACGATAACGGATACCTGATTTATGACTGCATCTCTCTCGGCAAACCCGGTTACTACATCACCAACGGGGAAGCGAAACTTGTGTACTGGAACAAGGGAAGCGAGACCGAGGTAACGAGATTCTTTGACGAGAACAACGAAGAGATTCTGGTCAATACCGGAAAAACCTATATCTCCCTCGTGCCGAGCGACACCTGGGACAGCGTGACATTCGAGTAAACCGGCCGGGCATCTGACGGTTTCCATAGGATTACAGAACGATTGGCAGGGACAGGTCTTCCGGACCGGTCCCTGTTTGTTACAGGATGGATACGCATGGAAGGAAAGGATTCTGTATGGCGATCATTGAAGTGAAAGACCTGTCGAAAACCTTCGAGACCAAAGAAGGAAAGGTGGAAGCCTTAAAGGACATCAACCTGACGGTGGAAGCCGGAGACATCTACGGCATCATCGGCATGTCCGGCGCCGGAAAGAGTACGCTGGTGAGGTGTCTGAACTTTCTGGAGCGGCCGACAAAGGGACACGTCCTGATCGAGGGAAAGGACCTGGGAGCCATGAAAGAGGTCGAACTCCGGCACCTGCGCCGGAGCATCAGCATGATCTTTCAGGGCTTTAACCTTCTGATGCAGAAAAGCGTACTCGACAATGTGTGCTTTCCCCTGATCGTACAGGGCATCGGCAAACAGGAAGCAAGAAAAAAGGCGGAAGAACTTCTGGAGACCGTGGGGATCAGAGACAAGATGGGGGCCTATCCCTCCCAGCTGTCCGGCGGGCAGAAACAGCGCGTAGCCATCGCGAGAGCCCTGGCGTCCGATCCGAAGATCCTTCTGTGCGATGAAGCGACCAGCGCCCTTGATCCGCAGACGACGAGTTCGATCCTGTCGCTTCTTTCCGACATCAACCGGAAGACCGGCATCACCATCGTGATCATCACGCACCAGATGTCGGTGGTCCGCGACATCTGCCATCATGTTGCCATCGTGGAAGACGGAGAGATCGTGGAGCGCGGAGCCGTGGAGGACATTTTCACGCATCCGAAGTCCCGGGCCGCAAAGCGCCTGATCATCGACTGGAAGGATCCGGATGAGTGGGAAGACGATCCGGAAGCGCTTTTGAGGAACCCGCTGCAGATCGCGCCGGTGCCGGGCGCCACCAGGATCCGTGTCGTGTTCCGCGGGAACGCGGCCTATGAACCGATCGTTTCCACACTGACAAAAGACTTTCATATGGATTGCAATATCCTGCGCGCGGACATCAAGGAGATGCGCGGGGAGACCACCGGAGAGATGGTCATGGATCTGATCGGAGACAAGGTGGTCCAGGAGGATGCCATTGCTTATCTGAAGGAAAAGGGATTCGGTGTGCAGGTGATCGAAACGCCCTGACGGCGGTGTAGAGTACAACACGGAAGAGAGGAAGAAAGATGTTCTCAAACGAAGTCATCATGATGATCGTACGCGGCATCGGAGAGTCGCTTTATATGACCGGCTTTGCGACGCTGTTCGGTTATATCCTGGGGATCCCCTGGGGGATCGGGCTGTCTGTGACAGACAAAGAGGGAATCCGGCCGAATGCCGGCATCTACAGAATCCTTGACGTTGTCGCAAACATCATGCGCAGCGTGCCTTTTCTGATCATGCTGATGCTTCTGATTCCGGTGACCCGGTTTATTGTGGGAAAGAGCTACGGCCCGACGGCGGCGATCGTGCCGCTTACGATCTCCGCAGCGCCCTTCATTGCCCGTATGGTCGAGAGTTCGATCAAGGAAGTGGATCACGGCGTCATCGAAGCGGCGCAGTCCATCGGCGCAAGCGACATGCAGATCGTCACGAAGGTTCTGCTTCCGGAAGCGCGGGTCTCTCTGGTGACGGGCGCTGTCATCGCGCTCGGAACGATCCTCGGGTACTCCGCCATGGCGGGCGTCGTGGGAGCCGGCGGCCTGGGCGACATTGCCGTGCGTTACGGCTATTACCGCTTCAACTTTCCGATCATGATCGTGACCGTGATCCTGCTGGTGCTGCTGCAGCAGATCTTCACGTTCATCGGCATGCACATCGCGGGCCGGATCGACAAACGTCACATATAGACCGGCCGATAACTGCTTATAGGAAAAACGGATAGGACAAACAAAGACTCCTTTTCTATAATCAGACTTGTCATTACCGGACAGAAAAAAATTGATGAATGAAAGAGGAGGACCTTGTTATGAAAAAATTCTTATCCGTTATTCTCGCAGGCACACTGCTTGCGCTGACACTCACCGCCTGCGGCGGTACCGCTTCCGCACCGGCATCGTCCGCACCGGCAGCTTCGGAGGAAGCCGCGGCGCCGGCCGAAGGAGAGACTGAGACCATCACCGTTGCCGCTTCGACCACTCCGCATGCGGAGATCCTCGCGGTGGCAAAACCCATCCTGGCGGAACAGGGCTATGACCTGCAGGTCACGGAGTTCCAGGACTACGTCCAGCCGAACAACGTCGTCGAATCCGGCGAGTTTGATGCCAACTACTTCCAGCATGTTCCGTATCTGGAGTCCTTCAATGAAGAGCAGGGCACGCATCTCGTGAATGCCGGCGGCATCCACTATGAACCCTTCGGCATCTATCCCGGCCAGAAGAAGAGCCTCGACGAGATCGCGGAAGGCGACACCATCGCAGTCCCGAACGACACCACCAATGAAGCAAGAGCGCTGCTCCTTCTGCAGGACAACGGCATCCTGACCTTAAAAGACGGCGCGGGCCTGACTGCAACCGTGAACGACATCACGGACAATCCCTTAAACATCAAGATCCAGGAACTCGAGGCTGCGCAGATTACCCACGTGATCAATGAAATGGCCTATGTTGTCCTGAACGGCAACTACGCAATCGAAGCGGGCCTCTCTGTTGCAAAGGATTCCCTCGCTTACGAAAGCGCCGACTCCGAAGCCGCCAAAACCTATGTGAACATCATCGCCGTGAAAGAAGGCAATGAAAACGAAGCCAAGATCAAGGCGCTCGTGGACGTCTTAAAGTCTGACGAAGTTAAGAAGTTCATCAACGACACTTACGACGGCGGCGTCATCCCGTTCAGCTGAGTCAAAAAAGGAACCACTGTCCCTGAGGAAACTGGTCCCTGTACTACGGGACCAGTTTCCTCAGGGACAGTGGTTCCTTTTATTGACAATCCTGCTATAATTACTCCGTTATGGAAATTACTCTGAAGATGTATTTGATCGTTATTCCGCTCACATTTCTGGCGGGATTCGTGGATGCGATCGGCGGCGGGGGCGGACTGATCTCACTGCCGGCCTATATGCTGGCCGGGCTGCCGACGCACTATGCGATCGCCTCCAATAAGCTGACGGGAGTCGGCGGCACATCCATTTCTCTGGCGCGCTTTATCAAACAGGGGTATGTTGTTCTGAAACTGGCGATCCCCTGCGTCATTGCTGCGGTGATCGGCTCTGCCACAGGAGCAAGGATGAACCTTCTGGTTTCGGAACGCGTGCTCGCCGTGGCCATGATCATCATTCTGCCCATCATGATGCTGATCGTCTTTAACAAAAAACTCTTCCCGGACAGGGAGGACGAGACGGTCGTTTTGAACAGACGGACCTATCTGACGGGCGCGCTTTCCGCGCTCGTGGTCGGGGTTTACGACGGCTTTTACGGACCGGGGGCGGGGACGCTCTGGATCATCGCCTTTTCCGTATTTGCCAAACTCGGGATCAAAACATCCAACGCGCACGCCAAGGTCATCAACTTCACGACCTCGGCGACATCGCTTCTTGTGTATATGCTCAGCGGAAATGTGTTATTCAAACTGGCCTTCCCGTCGATGCTGGCCAATATGGCGGGAAGCTACCTGGGGACCGGCCTTGCCATCAAAAACGGTTCCCGGATCACCAAACCCGTGATCGTCATTGTCCTTGTTTTGCTGGGGGTCAAGATCGTCACGGAGAACTTTTTGTAAGTATAAAAAAAGAGCAGCAGCCATTTATGGATAATAATAGAGCGCCGCGCAGGATCAACCCTGCGCGTTACAGGGCTTATCGAAAAAAAATCTGGATCCGCCGCGGAATCATCGCAGGGTTTATTCTGACGGCGGCACTTCTGATATTCGGGATCGTTAAGGGCGGACAGGCCCTTGTCCGTTTCATTTCCGAACGACAGGCAGCACAACGGGAAGTGATCGAACCGGAGCAGGAGGTGACATCAGTTGTCGCGCTTCCGGAAGAACCGGTCGAGGAAGAAAAAACGATCTCTCCCGAAGTGGAAATGTTCTTTGACGGATATGAGGTCCGCTATACGGACCGGTTCTCGCAGCTTGTGAGCGAAGAGGTACTCAGCAATTACGCGGTGCTGATCGACGTGGAGACGGGCGAGATCATCGCGGGCAGGGGAGAAGATACCGTGATCAACCCGGCTTCCATGACCAAGATCCTGACGCTTTTGACGGCGGTCGAAATGCTGGAAGAGCAGAAGGAAGAGGGAAAGACCATGGAGGACGTCCTTGCCGAGCAGGTCGTCATCGATGCGGAGATCGTGGACTACACCTATCAAAAGGGCTGTTCGCAGGCAGGCTTTATGCCGGAGGAAGTGGTGACGGTAGAGGATCTCCTCTACGGGACCATCCTCCCTTCCGGCGGAGATGCGGCCATGAGTCTTGCGGCCTACGTTGCGGGAGATGAGGAAACCTTCGCGGCAAAGATGAATGAGAAGATCGCGGAACTGGGTCTTTCCGAAACTTCGCACTTTACGAACAGCGTCGGCCTCTATGATGAGAACCACCACTGCACCATCACCGATATGGCCATGATGCTGAAGGCGGCGCTGGAAAACGATCTGTGCCGGGAGGTCCTTTCCACCAGGATCTACACGACGTCTTCTTCCGAGATCCATCCGGAAGGGATCGAGATCTCCAACTGGTTCATCCGCCGCATAGAGGATAAGGACAATCACGGTGTCGTAAAAAGTGCAAAAACCGGCTACGTACAGGAAGCCGGCTGCTGTGCCGCAAGTTATCAGATCTCGGATGACGGCGGCCATCATATCTGTGTCACGGCAGACGCCTGGAGTTCCTGGCGCGCCATCTATGACCATGTTGCGGTCTATCAGTTATACACCGGCGAAAACGCCGGAGAGTTAAACCGCGGCAATTCGTATGAAACGGATATCACACAGGAAGGTTAAACCGTCTCCAGGATCTTCCTCGCCACATAGACTCCGCTGGCCGAAGCGTGCGAGAGGGAATGCGTGACGCCGCTTCCGTCCCCGATGACGTAGAGTCCGGGATAGCGCGTCTCCAGGTTTTCGTTGAGCGACACTTCCATGTTATAGAACTTCACCTCGACCCCATACAGAAGGGTATCGTCGTTCGCGGTCCCCTTGCAGATCTTATCGAGCGCGTAGATCATCTCGATGATGCCGTCGAGAATGCGCTTGGGAAGGACCAGGGAAAGGTCGCCCGGCGTCGCATCCAGTGTCGGGGTGACCGTGGACTGTTCGATCCGCTCGTGGTTGCTTCTGCGGCCGCGCACCAGGTCTCCGAACCGCTGCACGATGACACCGCCGCCCAGCATGTTGGAGAGTTTTGCGATGCTTTCGCCGTATCCGTTGGAATCCTTAAAGGGCTCGGAAAAATGCTTCGCGACCAGCAGTGCGAAGTTGGTGTTTTCCGTCTGTTTTTCAGGGTCTTCAAAACTGTGGCCGTTCACCGTAACGATGCCGTTCGTGTTTTCGGTGACGACGAACCCGCGCGGGTTCATGCAGAACGTGCGGACGCTGTCCTCGTACTTTTCGGTGCGGTAGACGATCTTACTCTCATAGAGCCTATCGGTGAGATCGGAAAAAATAACGGCCGGAAGCTCCACGCGAACGCCGATGTCGACGCGGTTGGACTTCGTCGGAATATCCAGCGCCTTGCAGACGGACTCCATCCATTTGGAGCCGCTCCTGCCGACGGAGACGATACACTTGCTGCCGTCCGCGCTTCCTCCTTCGTAATGGACGCGATACCCGTCCTCCAGGACTTCCAGAGATTCCACCGGGGTATGGAAGTAAAAATCCACCCGGTCCTTCAGATCGTTATAAAGATTCTTTAAGACGATGTAATTGATGTCCGTCCCGAGGTGACGGACCGAGGCGTCAAGGAGCCGGAGATTGTTCTGTGTGCAAAGCTTCTTGATGTCGGTCCCTGACGTGGAATAGAGTTTGGTGCCTTCGCCGCCGTTTGCCAGATTGATGCTGTCGACGTACTGCATGAGCTCGATGGCCTTTTTCGGGCCGATGTATTGATAGAGCGTTCCGCCGAAGTCGTTGGTGATATTGTATTTGCCGTCGGAAAACGCGCCGGCGCCGCCGAACCCGTTCATGATGGAACAGGTCTTGCAATGGACGCAGGTCTTTATGTTTTCGCCGTCGATCGGGCAGTGCCTGTCCTCCAGGAGCCCGCCGGCTTCAAACAACGCGATCTTCAAAGAAGGGTCATTGTGTGTCAGTTCGTACGCGGAATAGATCCCGCCCGGGCCTCCGCCGATTATGATGACATCGTACTTCATGTTTTTATCCGTCCTTTTTCAGAAATAAAAACGAGCGTCTTTATTATAATACAGACGCCCGTACGTTTTCCTGTTTTGTGATCAGAGTAAGTTACGCTTTTACAACGCGGTTCCGTCCTTGCTCCTTGGCTTTATAGAGGGCATTGTCCAATTTGTAGATCACGGCTTCCAGATTCTGGCTGTCCCCGACGAGCGCCACGCCGATGCTGACGGTGATGGGGTTGCCGTCCGGAAGAATGATCTCGGATTCGCAGCGCTCACGGATCCGCTCCGCCACCGCGACGCCGACTTCGCCGGTCGCTTTATGCAGCAGCAGCAGGAATTCGTCCCCGCCGTAACGGATGGGCATATCGTCGCTTCTGCATTCGCTCTTGATGATATCCGCGAACTGGGTCAGCACCGCATCGCCCTTCAGATGGCCGAAGGAGTCGTTGACCCGTTTAAAGTGATCCAGATCACACAGAAGCGCGCAGGAAGTCCGATACTCCGCAGTCTTCCGTAGCGCCAGCTCACCGATGAGACGGTTTAAGAGCACGCGGTTATAAATGCCGGTCCCGGCATCGATCTCCATTGTTTTCTCCAGCTTCTCGTTGGCATCCTGCAGTTTGGTGAGTGTCTGCGCCAGATTAAGCTGGAGATTGCGCTCATCGGTAATGTCGACGATCTCCCCGATGATGCCGCGGGCGCCGGTCGATTCGTCAAGCACGCCGCGGGACCAGTAGAAGGAAGGGTGGATCTCACCGTCGCTTCCCAGGAAGTCCTGCGTGTAGTTTTTGATGGCGTTTTCCCGCATCAGACGCGCGTCTTCTTCGTTGAACTTTACCCGATCCTCCATCGGCAGGTAGTCCAGGTCCAGGACTGTCGTCCCGAAGTACTTTTCCGGCTCCATACCGAAGAATTTAGAGTATGACTGATTAAAGAAGAAGAAACGCAGTTCCTCGTCTTTGATGAAAATCGGATTTGGCAGGTTGTCCAGCGCAGTCATGACGAAACTGTGCTTCCGCTTCAGAGCGGCCAGTTCCGCTTCCAGTTCGGAGATACGCTTTTCCAGATTGTCGTTTTCGCTCAATATCGTTACTCCGTTTTTTTGAATAACGATATTATACATGGATTTTCAAAAAAAGGATATAGATTTGATTTGTTTTATGATAGTTTTTAGTATTCAATATATTGTGTATTTATGCGCCTTTGCGCATAAATAAGGCAGAGGGAAAAAATCACGTTTCCGCATCTTTGATAATATAGCCCTTTTCGACGCTCGGCAGAATGAAGTTCTGGTAGGAGTAGTTCCAGAGTGCTTCGGAGCCGTCTTTCGTCACGCTGTTTCGCTTCAGGATCTGGGAAAGTTTGATTCCGTGCGAGATCCAGCTGGTGCCGTGGGAAGCGTCATTCAGCATCGTCGGCTGGACGTTGTCCAGTGTTTTGGCAAATTTTGCTTCCGGGGTCTCATGGGCTTCAAATTCCTCCCAAAGGGCACGGAACTGTTTGCCCTGGTCTTCGGGGAGAAGCGCAAAGAGACGGTCGGCCGCCGCAAGTTCGCGCTCCCGCTGGCTTTCTTTGGCCTTTTCGTCGTAGGCGTAGGTATCGCCCGAATAGATCTCCACGAGATCATGGATGAGGATCATGGAAATGGTGCGCAGAAGATCGATCTCTTCATTCGCGTATTCTGCCGTGAGGAGCGCCATGACCGCCATGTGCCAGGCGTGCTCCGCGTCGTTTTCCATGCGGCTGTTGTCGGCAAGCGGTGTCCGGCGGACAACCTGCTTCTCCCGGTCGATTTCCCGGAGAAAGGCGAATTGTTTTTGCAGACGTTCCTGTGAATCCATGGGGTCTCCTTTTTTTCTTTATAAAGTATTGTCAATAGCAAGAAGCGCGTCCGCGAAACGAAGGAGCGCTTCTTTAGTATCCATGCAGCTGGTCATGGCAAGTACGGTCTGCGCGGTCACCTTTTCCGGCTCGAACCCGTAACGGGTCCGCAGAAGCTGCGAAAGGGCCTCCCCGCCCATCGGGGCATAGAGGAGGATCTTTCCGGGGTCCGCAGCAAAGACCTCTTCCTGCGTCTGCGGTGAAAAGACCCGGAGATGCCGCAGGGAAGAGACACGGTCGTAAAAAGAATGCAGCGCGTCCTGCCACTTCGCAAACAATGCCGCGCCGTCTTTTTGCAGGGTACGGACGCATTCGTCGATGGAAAGCAGAAGAAGATAGGACGGCGACGAGGTCTCGAAAACATCCAGGGCATGTTCGACGGCATCCGGATCGATGCGGTCGGAACAAAGGTGGAGCAGCGCCGTCTGTGTGAGCGCCGGCAGCGTCTTGTGGGTGCTTTGGATGACGAGATCGGCCCCCTGGGTTACGGCGCTTTCCGGGAAACCGCATTCCGGGAAAAGCCCGAGGTGCGCGCCGTGCGCCTGGTCGACGATCAGGGAAACATCGTATTCCCGGCAGATCGACGCGATGGCGGAAACATCGGCAAGGACCCCTTCGTAAGTGGGAGAAGTGAGGACAACAGCGTGATAAATGCGGCCGCTTTCGAACGCCTTTCTCACGTCAGAAGGAGACAGGCTCCCCGCGACTTCAAAGGGCGTGATAACGGGAGGGATAAGCCACTCGATGTGCAGATGCAGAAGCTCTGCGGCGTGCAGGATGCTCCGGTGGCACCCTTCCATACAGAGGATCGAGCCGCCAAACGGGACCGCCGCATAGAGAGCGGCGAGGTTCCCGAGGGTCGACCCGTTCACAAGGTGCCAGGTGCGTTTGGCATGAAACAGGGCTGCTGTTCGTTCCATTGAAGCCTTCAGAATGTCCTGCGCTTCATGCAGATCATCCGTCCCCGGCACCTCGGTTAGATCCAGATCAAAGGGAAGCGCTCCGGCGCAGGAAAACCTGCGCTTGTGCCCCGGCATATGCAGGGGGTACAGGTCCTTTTGCAGGTAGGCCTGCAGGTCTGCATGAAGGGAATCGGAGTGCTTCATCGTTCGTTCCGGATTTTAGGAAATCAAAGATCGGAAGTGCAGCAGGGGCACTTGGTGGCGTCGATCGCGATCTCGCTCTTGCAGTACGGGCACATCTTGGTGGTCGGCGCTTCTTCGGGCTCATCTTTCTTCATGGTATCCTGTGCCTTGTTGATCGCCTTGATGATGAGGAAGAGCACAAAGGCAACCAGGAGGAAGTTGATGATGGCGGTGATGAAGTTGCCGTAGGTAAGCGTCACGCCTTCTTTTAAGGTAACGGACATATCTGCCAGATTGGCTGTGCCGAACAAACCAAGGAGCGGGCTGATCATGTCTTCCACCAGGCTGTTCACGATGGCCGTGAAGGCACCGCCGATGATGACACCGACTGCCAGATCCAGGACGTTTCCGCGCATAATAAATTTCTTGAATTCTTCGATCATGTTTTTCCTTCTTTCCTGCAAAAATGCAATAGATATAGTGTTGTAATAAAAAAGATACCTAAATATGGTATAGCAAAACTGGGTTCATGACAAGCGGATTTCAAGCGAATTTCGCGCGGGGAGTGCCGGAACATGCTGAGTGGACCTTTCGCAAATAGTTTTGACGGATACAGGAAGAGTTGATATGATGGAAAAGATAAAAACCGGATCTGATCCGAATAACAAAGAACAAGGAGAAAAACGATGAAACATATCCAGACCTTAGATACCCGTGATATGGCAAAGAGTGCCGTAAACGGCGGCTGCGGAGAATGCCAGACTTCCTGCCAGAGCGCCTGCAAGACCAGCTGCGGCATTGCCAACCAGGAGTGTGAATACGGCGAAGAGGAAGAAGAAGAATAACCTTCCGCCTGCGCTGACGAAGAGCCTGAGAACAGGTATGTGCGCTTTCCTTGAAGAGCGCCATACCTGTCTTTATGTAACGGAGAAATAAAAAACGATGATTCACAGATATATTCAGGGAGACCGGCATATCGTGCTGGATGTATACAGCGGAAGCGTCCATGTGACTGACGCGCTGGCATACGAGGCCATCGGCCTTCTTGACGAGGGAAAGACAAAGGAAGAAGCGGCGGCGATCCTGCAGAAGGACTATACGGCTGAGGACGTACAGGATGTCCTTGAAGACATCGGGGAACTCACCCGTGCCGGGAAACTGTTTGCGGAAGACACCTATGCGGACAAGGCGCTGGACTTAAAGAAGCGAAACACGGTCATCAAGGCGCTCTGCCTCCTGGTGGCGCACACCTGCAACTTAAACTGCTCCTATTGCTTTGCGGCGCAGGGGAAGTTTCAGGGGCAGCAGGGACTGATGGATTTTGAGACCGGAAAGCGTGCGATCGACTTTCTGGTGGAGCACTCCGGCTTCCGCAAAAACCTGGAGGTCGACTTCTTCGGCGGCGAGCCGCTTGTCAATTTCGAGGTGTGCAAGGAGATCGTCGCCTACGCGCGGAGCATCGAAAAGGAAAAGAACAAAAACTTCCGCTTCACCCTGACGACCAACGGCGTAGGGATTACGGACGAGGTCATCGAATGGGCAAACAGAGAATGCCACAACGTGGTCCTGTCTCTGGACGGCAGAAAGGAAGTGAACGACCGCTTCCGGAAGGACATCTCCGGGAAGGGGAGCTACGACCGCATCGTGCCGAAATTCCGGGAATTTGTCGACAAACGGGGCGGGAAGGGATACTACATGCGCGGGACGTTCACGCATTACAACCCGGACTTCACAAAGGACATCTTCCACATGGCGGATGACCTTGGGTTTACCGAGCTTTCCATGGAACCGGTGGTCGCGTCGCCGGAGGACCCCTGCGCGCTGACAAAGGAGGATCTGCCGGTTCTGTTCGAGCAGTACGAGATCCTGGCGGAAGACATGATCCGCAGAGAGCGGGACGGGAAGCCCATCACGTTCTACCATTATATGATGGATCTTTCCCACGGACCCTGTATTTACAAGCGGATCGCGGGCTGCGGGTCCGGCACGGAGTATCTTGCCGTGACCGCGCAGGGAGATCTCTATCCCTGCCACCAGTTCGTGAACGATCCGGAATACAAAATGGGCGATCTGTGGAACGGCGTGACAAGAGAGGATCTGCGGGACAAGTTCAAACTCTGCAACGTGTATGCCCGAAAGGAGTGCGAAGACTGCTGGGCAAAGCTGTACTGCTCGGGCGGGTGCGCTGCGAATGCCCTGCATGCGTCGGGCGACATCCTCGGGACGTATGAATATGGGTGCGAGCTGTTCCGGAAGCGGATGGAATGCGCGCTGTATATGCAGACAAAGAAACAATAAAAAAGAGGCACAGGCCTCTTTTTTTTACAGTGATTCCGGTCCGAAACTCTCCGGAAGCAGTTCCTCGAGCGTCATGACCTTGTAGTCGCTTGTGCTGCGGGCCAGGATGACCTGGAATTTCGCGGGATCGACAAACTCCCGCATGAACTGCCGGCAGATGCCGCAGGGAGTGGGATAGTCTTCCTTTACCAGGTCTTTTTCGCTGCACTTTTCGGGGCCTGCGACGATGGCGATGGCGGAAAACTTTCGCTTCCCCTGCGAAAGCGCCTGCAGGAAAGCGCTGCGCTCGGCGCAGATGGTGGCGCCGAAACTGGCGTTTTCGACATTACAGCCGGTATAGGTGTTCTTTTTGGAGGCGCATAAGAGCGCGGCGCCCACCTGGTAGTGAGAGTAGGGGGTATACGCGTATTTCCGCACCTTCAGCGCGGCGCGGATCAATTCCTTCGTTTTTTCCTCGGAAAGGGATGGATTCTGCATTTTCTGTCTCCTTTTTTTCAGATGCGGGTCAAAAACAAATCGCACTTAATTCTACCATAAATTGACGAAAATCCTGTATAATAAGTGCATATATTGTGGTAAGAGGGCCACAGAAAGAAGCCGCACGACCTACGGCTCTATTTTCTGTGGATAGATTTCCTATGGAGATTGGATGCGGCTGAGTGTGATCGTGCCGGTCTACAACATGGCCGGAGAGGATAAACTGAAGCACTGCCTGGACAGCCTGCTTACGCAGACGCTTCCGGCTGACGATTACGAGGTGATCGCCGTCGACGACGCTTCCATGGACGATTCGCTGACGGTCCTGAAAAGTCTGCAGTCTTCGACCGACAGGAACCTGACGGTGCTGCATCTGCCCGTCAACCATCATCAGGGCGGGGCCAAGAACGCAGGGCTTGCGATCGCTCTCGGCGACTGGATCAGTTTCATCGATGCGGACGACTGGGTGACGCCGGATTTCTATGAGCGTCTTCTGTCGAAAGCGGAGGAAACGGGCGCCGACATGGTCGGTTGCGACTACTCGCTGGTGGACCGCTATACACTGGAACCGGGTAAAATCGTCCACAACCATAACGGAGAGCAGACCGGGCCCCTTACGACGGACAAGTACCGCAGACTTCTCCTGGATTCGGGAAGCCTCGTGGTCAAGATTTACAAACGGCATATTGTGTTCGGACCGGAGAAGACGAAGAACTTTGCCTCCTTTTCGGAAGAAGAGGAAAGAACACGCAGGATCGAACAGATCGAGCGGAACGAGGGCAGGAAAAAGATCTTCCCGGAGGACATTTTCTACGAAGACAATGCGGTGGCAAAGACATGGATGCTGCGGGCAAAGCATTTTGCCTATATCGAGGAGCCTCTGTATTTTTACCTGCAGCACCAGGCCTCCACGGTCCATACCCTCACGCGCAAGAACATGGACGACCGGAAAGAGGCGGCCAGGCTGATGCTGAAAGAGGCGAAGGCCCAGGGGTATTACGGGGAATACAAGGAAGAGATCGACTTTGCCTTCACGGTCCTGTTTTATGTTAACACCCTGTTTTCGGTGATGCGGATGAAGAACCGGGGAGAGGGAGGGATCGCGGATCCTTACCGCTATACGAAGGAACTGGGAGAAGAGTTTTTTGAGACCGTTCCGGATTTTCGGAACAACCGTTATTACAGAGAGCGCATTTCCGAAGAGGAAAGGAACTTCATTGATACGGCGCAGCAGTCGCACCTGCGGTTCTACCTGGGATATAAGCTCCTGTGGAAGTACCGGGCGCTGCGGTACGGCAAATCGTAACAGATGTGTGAATCGGAGAGTGTAAGAACGACCTATGACAAAGACGACAAGACAGGGAAGTATCGCCATCATCACGGCCCGCGGCGGCAGTAAGCGGATCCCGCACAAGAACATCCGGCCCTTCTGCGGAGAGCCCATGATCGCGTATTCCATCCGCGCGGCGAAGGAAAGCGGCCTGTTTGAAGAGGTCATGGTCTCTACGGAAGACGAGACCATCGCGGCGATTGCCAGAGAGTACGGCGCGAACGTCCCCTTCCTGCGGAGCGAAAAAAACGCCGATGATACGGCGACGACGGCGGAGGTCCTGACCGAGGTGCTGTCCCGCTACGAAGCGGACGGATTTGCCTTCGACAGCGCCTGCTGTCTGTATCCGACCGCGCCGTTTCTGACGGGCGAGATTCTGAAAGAAGCAAAGACGAAGCTGGACGAAAGCGGAGCGGACACTTGTATGCCGCTCGTCGTCTTTTCCTTTCCGCCGCAGCGCGGGATGACGATGGAAAATGACAGGGTCCGCTTTGTCGATGAGGCGCACCGGAACACCCGGTCACAGGACCTTACTACCATCTATCACGACTGCGGACAGTTTTACTTTTTCCGCGTGGAGCCGTTTTTGCAAAGCGGCATCCTGATCGGAGACAACACGGCGGGCCTTGTGCTGCCGGAACTCCTGGTGCAGGACATCGACAACGAAGAGGACTTTCAGATAGCGGAGTTTAAGTACAAGTATCTGCACCGGGACGACGAAAACTGAGAGGAACCACTATCCCTGGGAAACTGGTTCAAAACTGAGAGGAACCACTATCCCTGGGAAACTGGTTCCAAAACTGAGAGGAACCACTATCCCTGGGAAACTGGTTCCTGGGAAACTGGTTCCGGGGAAAAGAAGGTTGGATATGAGACTGCAGGAATATTTGAAAAACGGAAAAGTATATATCATCGCCGAGATGAGCGGCAATCACGACGGGTCGCTGGAGAAGGCGCTCCGGATCGTGGAGGCGGCGGCAAAGGCCGGCGCGGATTGCCTGAAGATCCAGACCTATACGGCGGACACGATCACGATCGACTGCAGGAGCGAGGCTTTCCGGATGGGAGAAGGTCTCTGGGACAATACCTACCTGTATGAACTCTATGAAAAGGCGTACACGCCGTGGGAATGGACGAAGCCGATCATGGAGGCGTGCAGAGAAAACGGGATCGACTTCCTGTCCACACCGTTTGACTTTACAGCCGTGGATTTCCTGGAAGAGTGCGGCGCAGAGGCTTATAAGATCGCCAGCTTCGAACTGGTGGACATTCCGCTGATCCGGAAGGCGGCGGAAACGGGAAAGCCGATGATCCTCTCCTGCGGCATGGCAACAGAAGAAGAGATCGAAGAAGCCCTGGACGCCGTAAAGAGCACGGGGAATGAACAGGTCGTTCTGTTGAAGTGCTGCAGCGCCTATCCGACGGATTACGACACGATGCATCTGCGGACCATCTCCGATATGCAGGAACGGTTTCAGGTGCCGATCGGACTCTCCGACCACTCGGAGGGAGCAGTCGGCGCGGTGGCGGCAGTGGCGCTGGGGGCAAAGGTCATCGAGAAGCACATCTGCCTGAGCGAAGAAGACAAGACGGTGGACAGCGCGTTTTCGCTGAGCGCAGAGGAATTTGCGCACCTGGTGACAAGCGTCCGGAATGCGGAAAGAGCATTGCGGGGCGTGCAGTACGGCCCGTCTCCCGAGGAGGCACAGAGCCTGCGCATCAGGCGAAGCCTCTACGCGGTCGCCAACATCAAAAAAGGCGAGGCCTTCAGCAAAGACAATATCCGCTCCATCCGGCCGGCGGGCGGATTGCATACCAGATACTTTGACACCCTGACAGGCGGAAAGTGCGCCACCAGGGACATCGCCTTCGGAGAACCCTTACGGGAAGAGGATGTGGAAGGCGGACTCTGAGAAGATGAAGGAGCTGAAAACGAACATTCTGATACTCGCGGATGCGGGCGAAACGATAGGACAGGGCCACCTGATGCGCTGCCGGTCGATCGCGGCGGCGTTGGAGCAAAAGGACGCGCGCTGCCGGTTTTTGCCGCCGAAGGATACGGAAGCGCTGACCGTCGCTGAAGAAGCGGATGTCATCCTTCTTGACTCCTATGGGGTGAGTGCAGAGGAGATGGAGGAGCTGAAGAAGCGCGCGCCGCTTGTTTATATGGATGACCTGCTCGCCTTTCCCTATCCCGCGGACATGGTGATCAATTACAACCTCTACGCGAAAGAGGAAGCGTATTTGGATCTGTACTGGGGAAAGCCTGCGCCGCGCCTTCTTCTGGGGCCGCGGTACGCGCCGCTCAGGGACGCCTTTCGGGAAATGCCTAAAAAGGATTTCCAGCGCGGCATCACGGAAGTCCTTCTGTCGACCGGGGGCGCTGATGCGCTGCAGATCATGCCGAAGATCCTGCGACGGCTCCTTACACAGGAGCGTTTTTCCGATATCGTTTTTCACGCGGTGATCGGGACCTACAGTCAGACGAAGGAAGAAGTGCTGCGCCTTGCGCAGGAGTATCCCGCGCTGCAGGTCCATTTGCAGAAGGACACGGATTTTCCGGAACTGATGAAGCGCTGCGACTTCGCCGTGTCCGCAGCGGGGACGACGCTGCATGAACTTGCGGCAGCAGGCGTTCCTGCCATCTGCTTTGTCACGGCCGACAACCAGCGGGAAAACGCACTGGCTTTCTCCCGCACAGACGGAATGGATTACGCGGGCGATGTGATAGAGGAAGAAACCTTCTTGAAGAATCTGGAGGCCCTCCTTGCAAAGAGCAGGACGCTTACGCAGGAAGAGCTTAAGACCTGCAGCAAAACCCTGCAGTCTCTGGAAGACGGAAAGGGAGCGGAGAGGATTGCGCAGGAGATCCTGTCCCTCACCGCGAATAAGGAACAGGATTCTTCTGAAGAAAGTGGTTCCTTCGAAGGGACGGAGGGGTGATATGAAGGAGAGGGCGTATATCTGCCATACCTTTTATCATGTGTACGTCGCCTGCCTCAAGGAGTTTGCCTGCAAAAGGAAGGGGGACGCGGGAGAAGCGACGCTGATCCTTTCCACGATGTCGAACGACTTCCGCTCGCTGCCGGAAAGGGCAGAGCACAGCGACATCTTTGAGGAGGTACTGATCTTTCCGGAAAAGGCGGAGACGGAGTTCGAAGAACTCCTGCCCTTAAAACAGAATACGCATAGCGCGATCGGCAACCTGAAAAACCGCATTCGTTTCTGCAGGAGACTGGGAGAACTGACGGCGCCGCTTGTGCCGACGGACTTAAAAGAGTACGGGGATATTTATGTGTTCTGCGACTCGGATCCGATCGGGTACTATCTGAACGCGCACCGGATCCCGTACCATGCGGTGGAAGACGGACTGAACTGCATCCAGCATTTTGACGCCGCGCGTTTTGATAACCGTGACCACTTTGCGATCAAGAAGTGGCTGGCCGAGCGGGGACTCATCTTCATTCAGAACGGGTACGCGAAGTACTGCCTGGACATGGAGGTCAACGACATCAGTGTCCTGCCGTACAAGCATAAAAAATACATCGAAGTCCCGCGCCGGGAACTGACGGACGCGCTGACGGAAGAGGAAAAGGAGAAACTCCTGACGTTGTTTCTTGCGGACAAGGAGAAACTGTACCGCCAGCTGGAAGAGGGGAAGGATCGGAAGCGGGTGCTGATCCTGTCGGAACCGCTCTGCGACCTTGCGACCAGAAAAAAACTGTTCCGGGACATCATCGACCGTTATGCGAAGGACGAAAACGACCCCGAAAAGCCGTTGATCATGATAAAACAGCACCCGAGAGACAAAGCGGATTATACGGAAGATTTCGCGGACTGCATCCTGTTAGACGCGGGCTTCCCGATGGAGATCTTAAACTTTGTAAAGGATCTTGTGATCGACAAGGTGATCTCCGTGTACACGGTCGTGGATTCGCTGCAGTTTGTAAAAGAAAAACTCGTGCTCGGACACGATTTTATGGACCTGTATGAAGAACCGGCAGTCCACCGGAAGAACGAACAGATCGGAGCGTAAATGACAGAGACCATACGCAAAATCGGAAAACTACTGGATGCGAAACAAAAGAAGAAGACAGCGCTGATCGTTGTGCTGCTTCTGATCGGCGGCGTGCTCGAAACACTCGGGATCGCCCTGCTGGTGCCGGTGATCACCGTGGTGATCGATCCGCAGGCGGTCGCCGATAACAAATATCATATGGGCGACCTCTACAGGATGCTGCACATGGAGAGCACCACGCAGTTTGCCGTCCTGATGATGGTGATGATCATTGCGGTCTTTGTTGTGAAGAACCTCTTCCTGTTCTTCCAGACGAAGGTCCAGCTGAAGTTTATTTACGAGAACCAGTTCGCGACCAGCAGGCGGATGATGATTAACTTCATGCGCCGCCCGTACGAATACTATCTGAACGCGGACACCTCCGTGATCCAGAGAAACATCACGTCGGATATCAACAACGTGTTCGCCCTGCTCCTGACGCTTTTGCAGCTCCTTTCGGAGGTCATCGTCTTTGTCTTCCTGGTCATCGCGCTCCTGATCGCCGATGCGAGACTTGCCATTTCCATCGCTGCCCTCCTGGTGGCGGTCCTTCTGATCGTGAAGACCGTGATCAAACCGACCATGATCAAGGCGGGGGAAGACAATCAGAACTATTACAGCGGCCTCTACAAATGGATCGAAGAGTCCGTCATGGCCATCAAGGAGATCAAGATCGGCGCGAAGGAAGACTACTTTATCGAAGAATACGCCAAGTGCGGAAACGGTTACGTGAATGCTGTCCAGAAATACAACCTGTTCAATTCGACGCCGCGTCTCCTCATCGAGACGGTCTGTATCGCAGGCCTCATCGGCTATCTGCTGGTGATGATCGTAAGCGGCACGAAGCTCACGGACATCATGCCGGTGCTGTCCGCCTTCGTGGCGGCGGCCGTGCGGCTCCTTCCGTCCGCCAACCGCATCAACAATTATCTGACGAACGTTTCCTACTTCCAGCCGTTTTTGAACAACGTCAGCGAAAACCTGCAGGAAGAGATCCACGACACGTCGGTCTCCTACGAGGCGGGCAACGTGGAGAGAAGACTCCTTACGGAAAAACTGCCGGTAAGGGAAAGCATCGAACTCAAGAACATCACCTTCCGTTATCCGAATACGGAACAGTATATTTTTAAAAACGCATCGCTTTCGATTCCTGTCGGGAAGTCGGTCGGCATCGTCGGTACGTCCGGCGCCGGCAAGACGACCATCGTGGACATCCTGCTGGGACTTCTTCACCCGGAGGAAGGCGAGATCCTGGCGGACGGAAAAGACGTCATGGCTTCGTATGACGGATGGCTAAAGAACATCGGTTATATTCCGCAGACCATCTTTATGCTCGATTCCACGATCCGCAAGAACGTGGCGTTCGGGATCCCGGATGAACAGATCGACGACGAGAAGGTGCGGACCGCGCTTTCCGAAGCGCAGCTGACGGAGCATGTGGAGAGTCTGCCGGACAAGTGGGAGACGACCATCGGCGAAAGAGGGATCCGCCTCTCGGGCGGACAAAGACAGCGCATCGGCATTGCCAGAGCGCTGTACGAGGATCCGGAAGTACTGGTCCTCGATGAAGCGACCAGCGCGCTCGACAACGAAACGGAAAAGGCCATCATGGATTCCATCAACCATCTGCATGGCAAAAAGACACTGATCATCATTGCGCACAGACTGCAGACTATCGAGCAGTGCGACATTGTGTACAGGGTAGAGAATGGACAGATCGTACGCGAAAGATAAAGAGAATACACTGCGCGGCACGGATCTACGGAAAAAGGCGGAGAGATCGATCTTTCCGGCGCTGCTCTTCGTGTGGCCCTTTGCCGGGATCAGAGAGGGTGTCGATCTGGGAGACAGCCTCTATGCGCTGACAAACTACCGCTTCCTTTCCGGCTCGGGCAGCACCTGGGATATGGCGACCTTCCTCTCCAACCGGGTGGGCGAAGGGATCCTGCACCTGCCGGGAGCGGAGACGCTTCTCGGATACAAGATCTACTGCACGCTCCTGATCAGCCTTCTGGCGGTCCTGTCCTACTTTGTCCTGAAACGGTTTATGCCGGGATGGATCGCCTTTACGGGAGAATGGATCGCGGTGAGCCTTGCCTGGTGCCCGACGGTGATCCTGTACAACACGCTGACGTACTTCCTGCTGACGCTGGCCTGCCTTCTTCTGTTCCTGGGCGTTTCCTCCGTTCCGGAAAAGGGGAGCTTCTTTGTGCTTGCCGGCGTGTGCCTGGGACTCAATGTCTTTGTGCGCTTTTCCAACCTGACGCAGGCGGCGCTCATTCTTCCGGTGTGGTTCCATACGGCGGTCACCCTGCAGAAGAGCACGAGGCTTCTGCCCAGGACGCTGCAGTGTGTCGGGGGATACCTCGGCGGACTGCTCGCCGGCGCGGCCGTACTCCTTGCCGAAGGACATCTTTCCGCCTACCTCCGTATGATCCGTGACCTGTTCACGATGACGGAGACGGCAGGCGATTATTCGCTTTCCGGCATGCTCTTCTCCACGGGCAGCGCCTATCTGCACAGCCTGCGGTGGTTTTTGATCCTGCTGGCCTGTACGCTGTTCGGCGCGATCGCCTTTTCCCTTCCGCTGTTTAGGAAGATGCGCAGAGGACGGAAGGTGCTGTTTGTGCTCGGTACGGTCCTGCTCTTTGTGTTTTTTGAAAGACGGGGAATGTACACGCTGAATTACAGAGACTACTGGTCCATGTTCGAGTGGGGCATGGTGTTTCTGATCCTGGCGGTCCTTCTTTGCGCAGCCGGGATGACGACAGTCTGGAAGGGCAATGCGGAAGAGAGGTTTCTGGCCTGCCTTACGCTGGTGCTGATCCTGATCCTGCCGTTTGGATCCAACAACTATACCTTCCCGGTATTGAACGATCTGTTCATCATCGCGCCGGTCACGCTGTGGTTGCTGCGCAGGATGCTTTTGAGAATGTCGGGGGGCAAGGGGATCGACGCCTTCCGCCTGATGGGGATGGCGGTGGTGCTGATGCTGCTGCTGCAGGGATCGCTCTTTCACCTGCAGTACAGTTTCCGGGACGGAACGGACGGCAGCGCGCGGTCGGAAACGGTGGAATCGTTTTTGAGGATCCGCGGGATTCGTACGACAAAAGACAATCAGGCGGTACTTTCGGAACTGCAAGAGATAAGAGCGCAGATTCCGAAGGAGGAGAGAGAGACGAAGGCGCTGGTGGCAGTCGGGAATACGCCCGGCGTGCATTACCTGCTGGACATGGAGCCTGCCCTTTCGAATGCCTGGCCGGATCTGAACAGTTATCCGAAGGAAGCGCTGCAAAAAGATCTGCAGAGTATTTCGGAGGAATTCCTTTATATAGAAAGAAAAACGGATCCGGAGGATCCGGGTGCCATGCGTGCGGAGAAGAAGGATGTTTTGTCCGACTATCTGACACAGAACGGATACAGGACGGTGTATGACGGCACGTATTGGAAAATGATGCGCACAGACGGATGAAACAGGAGGACAGACAGAAGATGCAATACAGGATCCCCTATAACATTCCCCCGCTGGTGGGAGGCGAACTGGAAAACATGCGCGTTGCCTGTGAGGTCAATCACAAGATCTGCGGGGACGGACCGTTCACGAAAGAATGTACGGCATGGCTGCAGGAGCATACGGGCGCAGGCGCAGTGCTGCTGACCACTTCCTGCTCTCACGCGATGGACATGACGGCCTTTCTGATGGACATTCAGCCGGGCGACGAGGTCATCCTGCCGTCGTTTACCTTCGTTTCGACCGCCAATGCCTTCGTCCTGCGCGGCGGGGTGCCGGTCTTTGTCGACATCCGGCCGGACACCATGAACATCGACGAGAAGCTGATCGAAGAAGCGATCACCGAGAAGACAAAGGCCATCGCACCGGTGCATTACGCAGGCGTTGGCTGTGAGATGGATACGATCCTGAAGATCGCAAAGGACCATCACCTGTATGTCATGGAGGATGCGGCCCAGGGAATGATGGCGACCTACAAGGGCAGGGCGCTCGGAACGATGGGAGATTTTGGCGCCGTCAGCTTCCATGAAACCAAGAACTACAGTATGGGAGAAGGCGGTGCGCTGTATCTTCGCGACAAGGCGCACCTGGAGGAAGCGGAGATCCTGCGGGAGAAGGGAACCAACCGGAGTCAGTTCTTCCGGGGACAGGTCGACAAATACCGCTGGATGAATTTCGGCTCTTCCTATCTGCCGGGCGAACTGAATGCCGCCTATCTGAAGGCGCAGCTGGACAAGGCGGAAGAGATCAACAAAAAACGGATCGGGCTGTGGGAGGAGTATTACGAACTGCTTTCACCGCTTGCAGAAAGCGGGCGGATCGAACTTCCGACGGTGCCCGAAGAGTGCGTGCACAACGGACATATTTTCTATATCAAGGTAAAGGATCTCGAAGAAAGAAGCGCGCTGATCGAGCACCTGGGAGAGAAGGGGATCCTTGCTGTCTTTCATTATGTGCCGCTCCATTCGGCGCCGGCCGGGAAGACCTACGGCCGCTTCCACGGAGAAGACCGCTTCACGACGAAGGAAAGCGAGCGGCTCCTGAGACTTCCGCTTTACTATGCGCTTTCCCCGGCGGAAGTGGAAGAAGTGGTGAAAGAGATCAATGCGTTTTACAAAACGCGCGGGTAGAAATCGATGAACAAAGAGAAGGTAAAGGAATTCGGAAAAAAGATCCTGCAGAAAGCAAAACGGCTTTTCAGGGAGGAGAAAACACCGCATACGAGAGTGACGGCATGCAGGACGGCGCTTGCCGTGACGGCTGTCGTGTTTTTGTTCTGCGTGCTCTTCTTTGATTTTTACTTTGACTTAAATGACGATGTGCTGATGAAGGACATCCTCTCGGGCGCCTATACGGGCGTGCCGGAAGCGAGAAACATCCAGATGCTTTTCCCGATCAGCCTCCTCTTGTCTCTCCTGTACAGGCTTCCGGGAAATATCGACTGGTACGGCATTTTTCTGCTGTGCTGTCAGTTCGGCTGCTTTACGCTCCTCCTGTACCGGACTCTTCGGATGGCAAAAACGAAACGTGCCCAGACGCTGTCTGTCATGCTGTTTGTTCTTTTGCTCCCAGGCGTCCTGCTCTCGCATCTGGTGTATGTGCAGTACACGGTCACGGCGGGACTGATGGTCTCTACGGCTGCCTTTCTGCTCATGACGGCGCCGCTGTTGCCGAAGGAGGGGAGATGGGGGATCGCCAGACGATTTGGCATTCCCGTTGCCCTGATCCTTTTAGCCTATCTGCTCCGTTCCGAGATGACGCTTCTGATGCTGCCGTTTGCCCTTGCGGCCGTGTGCATCCGGATCCTGATGACTGACAGAGACCGGTCCGTTCGGGAGATCCTGCTTACGGGAAGGAAAACGCTTCTTCCGGTTGTCGGCGTGGTCCTTGCGGGACTGTTTGTATTCTCGGCGCTCGACTACGCGTCAACGATGTCGGCCGACTGGCATTCCTTCCGTTCTTTCTTTAACGCCAGAACGGAATTGTACGATTTCTACTTTTACGATATGCCGACCTACGAAAAGGACCGGGCCTTCTTTGAGGAACTCGGACTGACCAAGGAGAGCGCGGCGCTTCTTGATAACTATAATTTCTCGCTGGACGAAGAGATTGACGAAGAAGTCTTATGGCAGGTGGTCGAAAAGGCCAGAGAACATCATGATGCGGGAAGAGGCGCCTTCACAAGACTGAAGGATACGTGCGTCACCTATCTGTACAGGGTGCGGCACCTGCTCGACAGACCCTACAGCCTGCTGATTGCGGCGGGCTACATCCTGGTCATTCTGTACCTGATCCTGATGAAGGATGATAAACGAAGGATCCGGGGACTCCTGGGGCTTTTGCTCCTCTTTGTGATCCGCACCGGACTGTGGATGTTCCTCCTGTATCGCGAGAGAGCGCCCGAGCGCATCACGCACAGCCTCTTGCTGGCGGAGATCCTGCTGTTAGCAGGGGGAGCCGTACTGCTCCTGAAGGAAGAGGAGAATAACAAGAAGATCTTTGCCCTTCTCCCCTGGCTCCTGATCGGACTGTTCGTCCTGCCGGGCGGCATCAGACAGACAGTCGTGGAAAAGCAAAGAAGAGAACGCGTCAACGCGGCGCAGGAATTGTATCTGACCTATGTGCAGGAGCATCCGGACAATGTATACTTCACGGATGTGTACTCGACGGTGAAGTATTCCGAAAAAATGTTTGACCGGTTCGGAAGAAACAAGGCCAAAAAGAATGCCGATCTGATGGGCGGCTGGGCTGCGAAGAGCCCGCTGTATCAAAAACGGATGCAGTCGTTTGGCCTGACCGATATGCAGTCCGCCATTGCGGAAGAGGAAAACGTGTTTGTCATCTCTTCGGTCGAGAGAGAGATCGGCTGGCTGCAGTCCTATTACATCAGCAAGGGCATTGACGGCACGTTTGCGGAAGAAGACCGCATCGGCGACGATTTCATCGTATACCGCTTCGAGGCAGAACAATAGGAAACGGCAGACAGGACGAAGGAGAAAGCGTGGAGAGTTCGTTTATCAGGGAAGGAAAATACTGCAGACTCCGGCCCATGACGGCCGCGGACTGCGCGGATGTCATCCGCTGGCGCAACAAGGACCGCGTGCGGCTGGAATACATCTATATGGAAAAGCTGTCACTGGAAGAAGAGGAAGCCTATTATCGCAACCGGGTGGAAGCGGGAAAGGTATGGCATTTCATCATCTGTGATAAGGCGCATGGAGACAGAGGCGTCGGCTGCCAGGTGTTTAATGACGTGGATGTGTTCTTGAAGGATCCGGAGAACACCATGCTGGAGGTCGGCTACTTTATCGGAGAGGAAGACGCGCTGGGCACGGGGATCGCCATCGAGGGGATGCGGCTCGGGATGCACTACGCGTTTGAAACGTACGGAGCAAAGATCATCTGCTCCCGGATCTTTACGGACAACGGACGCTCCATCCGTGCCTGCGAGAAGGTGGGGATGCGCGTGACGGATACGATCCCCGATGTGCTGAGGAGCGACGGGACCAGAAAAGAGATGAAACTGTTAACCATAACCAGACAGGAATTGGAAGAAGCGGAGAAAAGAGATGTCTAAAGTATCATTCGTGATTCCGTGCTATTACTCGGAAAAGACGCTTCCTTCAGTGGTGAGAGAGATCGACGAAGCCATGAAGGAAAGGAAGGAGACGTACGAGGTCATCATGGTCAACGACGGCTCGGAAGACGGGACCTGGGAGGCGATCCGCACCCTGTGTGAAGAAGACGGGGAAGGCAGAAGAGGGATCAACTTTGCCAGGAACTTCGGACAGCACGCGGCACTGATGGCGGGCATCAAAGAGGCGGACGGCGATGTCATCCTGTGCCTCGACGATGACGGACAGACGCCGGCCGATGCAGCGGGAAAGCTCCTTGCGGCCATCGAGGACGGCGCGGACGTTGTGTATGCCAGATACGACAGGGCTCATCACTCCCTGTTTCGGAGTTTCGGAACGGCCATGAATGAATTCTTGAGCGACAAGCTCCTCGGTAAGCCGAAGGGAATCGCGATAACAAGCTTCTTTGCCATGAAGCGCTTTGTGGCGGATGAAGTGGTGCGCTATGAAAACGCCTATCCCTATGTGGTCGGGCTGATCCTTCGGACGACGAGGAACATCGTAAACGTGGACGTCGAGCACAGGGAAAGAACAAACGGCAGGAGCGGGTATACGTTTTCCAAACTGCTGTCGTTGTGGATGAACGGGTTCACGGCGTTTTCCGTGACGCCGCTGCGCGCAGCCACCTGCGCGGGCTCGGTATTTGCCTTTGTCGGCTTCGTTTACGGGATCTACACGATCATCAAAAAATTTGTGAACCCCAACGTGCCGATGGGCTTCTCCGCCCTGATCAGCGCCATCGTCTTCATCGGCGGAATGCTGATGCTGATGCTCGGCATGGTCGGAGAGTATGTCGGCAGAACCTATATTTCCGTCAACCAGGCACCGCAGTATGTAGTAAGGGAAAAGACAGATGTTAGAAAGCAGAGTTGAAAAGAAAAACTTTATGACCGCAGCCCTCCTGCTGTTGGGGGCGATCCTGATCCTCACGGTCTATCCGCTCAGAATCTACAAGGAGAACCACGTTTTTGAGACAGGGACGACGGTCACGGAAAGCTCAGGGCTGATCTACGATATCCGCGATACGGGCGCGACCTTCATCGCGGACTACGCGCATCTGGATACGCTCTCCATTTATATCGCGGAACTTCCGTGGGAGGGTGAACTCTACTGCAACGTTTATGATCTGACGGATCCGGTCATGCCGAAGAACATGACGATGGAGGTGGCGATGGTCACGGAGGATATGGTCCCCGGCTTTGTCACCTTTACGATGGATCTGGATCTGACCCCCGGGGCGGAGTACACCTATATCGTGACGGGCGGCAATACGTACGGCGCGATCGCCCGGGCGGGATTTGTGAGCGATGCGGAAAACGAAGGAGACAACCTGCCCATCCTTGTGCATTCCATCTATCATGACAGTGCGCTGGAAGGGAAAAACCTGATCAGCCGCTATACCTACCGGATGCCGATCCGGAAGAATCCTTCCTTTGTCCTGATGGGGATCTATGCGGCGCTGACGCTCGCGCTTGTCTTTTTGCTCCGGAGGATCGCGGGAAGAGGAAAGATCCTGCAGGGAACCTGGAGCCTTCGGGAAGGTCTCCGCATAACGCTTACGCCGGTCATTATCCTCTCCGCCGCGGCGCTTTTATACCTGATCGTCATAAGACAATTGTTTGACCGTCGGATACCGGACATTACCGCCTTCTCGGTGGGGACGATCCTTACGGCGGCGATCCTTCTGTTCGCGCTTTTCCGGAAACCCTTGCAGCAGGAAAAGGAGATGGACGGAAAACTGCTGCTCGTGGTACTGCCGGAGTGGATCAAGGAAAACGCGTCGCACTTCCTTTTCTCGGCATTCTTTGCCTATGCCTTCCACTGCACGTTTGAGTATATGAACGGCACCTCCAACATCGCGCACTATATCGCCGAGGAAAAGATGCTTGTCTTCCTCGCGCTCGCCTGTATCTGCACGCTGCAAAGGAAAGACCTGCTGAACCCGTTCACTCTGCTTTGGACGATCCTCTCCGCGGGAGGCGGCATCATTTACTATCAGCTGCATAAGCTTTCGCCGGAGATGAAGGAGTTTGAAGAGAACAACCTTCTGCTGAGGCTCTTGATCTACCTGGCCATTGCGGCAGGCGTGCTCCTCATCGGCGTCGGAAGAAGATGGATCAGACGGTTCAGGGAAAATGATGCGCCCCGTTTAAGTAAATGGTTCGTGGCGGTGCTTCTGCTGTTCTTTGCCGTGATCGCGATCTTCCGGTATACCAGATGGTGGCCCGTCATCCTGGTCATCACCTTCCTTCTGTGGGCGGATTGCTATCTGTCCTATGAGGAACGAAGAAGAACAATGCTTGATATCGGAAGAGGCGTCCTGTTCGAGTTTATGTATATGACCGGGTTTTCTCTTCTTTTCCGGGTGTATCTGTCGTATCGCTTCATCCGCTTCCCGATGGGATTCCATACGGTCACGGTCACGGCCGTCTACCTGACGGTCGTCATCGGCGTCGCGGCTTCCTTCCTGATCCGGAAGTACTGGCTGTTAAAGCGGGAAGGATACGGATACAAAACCATTCTGGCCGCTGCCTGGAAGGAAATCGTTTTCTTCGGCATAGCCGTTTCCTACCTGATGATGACGATGTCCAGGACCGGGATCCTTGCCGCCTTCGCAATCCTGTTTATGCTGCTGGCGGCCGTTGCCCTAGACCGGAAGGAAGGGCGCGGTATGATCGCGCGGTGCGGACAGGTCATCGGCATGATGGCCGTCGGATTCTTCCTTCTGCTTCCCTCCGTATTCGCCATGCAGCGCATGCTTCCGGCGCTTGTTTCCAATCCGAAAGTCTATGAGCTGGAAGAGCCGGACATGATGGTGGAGATCCTGCGGGGCGACCGGTACGATTCCCGGTTTTATATCTGCCTTGAACGTTTCCGCCAGGTCTTCGGGGAAAAACTCTTCGGCGCCGTGGAAGCGGATTCCGACGATTTGGATAATTTCGATAAGATCATGGCGCGGAGAGACGCCTGGAATAAAGAAAACGGCATGGAAGTGGTAGAGATCTATGAGATCTCCCGTATCATGAACCGGCTCGATCAGGGAGAACCGATCGAAATCATCCAGGAAGAGCAGAGAAAGAAGAAGGAACAGCGGGAGTCCTGGGGCTTTGATATGGAGTTTATCTCGCAGCTGGAGACACAGGGCGTGGTCGACTACGCGGCAGGCGTGAACGTTATCACGGAAGAACCGAAGGAAGACTATTCCAACGGACGGCTGGATATTTTCAAGATGTATCTTTCCTCGATCGGACTCAAAGGCCATGAGAAGATGGGGTATCCGATCGATGACGAACACTTCATTGTTCATGCGCACAACATTTATCTGCAGAGTGCATACGATCACGGCATCTTCGGAGGGATCCTTCTTCTCCTGATGCTGTTTGTGGCATTTCTGCGTTCGGTTATGTATTATTATAGGAAGAAAAATGACCCGGAAACGCTGTCGTTTTTACCGATGGCGATGACGGTCGGCTTTGCGGTGACGGGGCTGGTGGAATGGGTATTCCATCTGTGCCACCCCATGACACTGCTGCTTTTTATGTGCATTATTCCTTTGGCGGAGAAAGAACAGGATGGCTGAGAACAAGCCAAAAAAACCATTTAATTATCAGCTGTTTTACAGACGGACGGCATTGCTCATTTACGATGTCATAAGCATCGTGCTGGCAAGTTTCCTGTCGCTTCTCGTGCGGTACGAGTTCCGTATCAGCGAGATCCCGACAGCCTTTTCGCAGCCGATGCTGCGGGCGCTTCCGATCACGATCATCGTGACCGTGCTCCTGTTTTACCTGTTCCGTCTCTACAGCTCCCTGTGGGCGTTCGTAGGGGAAACGGAACTGCAGAACCTGGTGATCGCCTGCGTCTTATCGGGCATCGCGGAGATCCTGATCCTCAGGCCGTTTCGGATCGTGGGACAGCCGGTGCCGAAGAGCTTTTATTTTCTGTACACGTTTATCCTGATCACGCTGATCTTTGCAAACCGCTTTTCCTACCGCTTCTTCCGGAGCATCAAGCATCGGAATGAGAACCGCAAGAACAGCACGCAGGTCATGGTCATCGGCGCCGGAGAGGCGGGCAACATCATCATCAAGGAGATCATCGGAAGTCACTTCTCGACGATGGTCATCCGCTGCATCATCGATGACGACAAGGAAAAATGGGGAAAGTACATCCAGGGCATTAAGGTGGTCGGCGGCAGAGACAGGATCGCCGAGTGCGCCGATGCCTACGGGATCGATGAGATCATTCTGGCCATGCCGGCCGCCCCGCGGACGGAGATCTCGAAGGTGCTGGAGATCTGTCAGGAAACCAGGTGTAAACTGCGGACCCTGCCGGGCATGTACCAGCTGATCAACGGCGAAGTGAACGTCTCCAGACTCCGTGACGTAGAGGTGGAGGACCTTCTGGGAAGAGAACCGGTCGAGGTGGACATCGATTCCATCATCGGCTATGTCCGCGGCAAAAAGGTCATGGTGACCGGCGGCGGCGGATCGATCGGAAGCGAGCTCTGCAGACAGATCGCAGCCCATGAGCCGGCGCAGCTGATCATCGTGGACATCTACGAGAACAACGCTTATGACATCCAGCTGGAACTGCAGAAGAAGTATCCGGAGCTGGATCTTGTGGTGCTGATCGCCTCCGTTCGCGGGGAAGAGCGCATCACCCATATCTTCGAAGAGTATAAACCGGACATCGTTTACCATGCGGCGGCGCACAAGCACGTGCCGCTCATGGAGGACTCGCCCTGCGAAGCCGTGAAAAACAACGTGTTCGGAACCTGGAAGACGGCGAGGGCCGCAGCGGAGAATCACGCGGAACGCTTTGTTCTGATCTCCACCGACAAGGCCGTGAATCCGACAAGCGTCATGGGGACGAGCAAGCGCATCTGCGAGATGATCATCCAGTCCTTCAACAATCAGTACGATACGAACTTCGTTGCCGTCCGGTTCGGAAATGTGCTGGGGAGCAACGGCAGTGTCATTCCGCTGTTTAAAAAGCAGATCGAAGCCGGCGGACCGGTCACGGTCACCGATCCGGACATCATCCGCTACTTCATGACCATTCCGGAAGCGGTTTCGCTCGTGCTGCAGGCAGGCGCCTTTGCAAAGGGCGGCGAGATCTTCGTCCTCGACATGGGCGCGCCGGTCAGGATCATGGATCTCGCGAAGAACCTGATCCGTCTTTCCGGCTATCGGGTGGGAGAAGACATCGAGATCAAGATCACGGGACTCAGACCCGGTGAAAAACTGTATGAGGAGATGTTGATGCAGGAAGAAGGCCTGCAGGATACGGCAAACCGCCAGATTCACATCGGCAAGCCCCTTGTATTTGACGAGCAGGCATTTTATTCCAAGTTGAAGAGCCTGAAGGATGCGGCCTACGCAGACGACGCGGAAGCGGTGCGCCGGATCCTGCATGAGATTGTACCGACTTATCACACAGAACAGAAAGAGAGAACAAATGGATAAGAAAAAAATCTGGTTATCCTCTCCGACAATGCACGGGGACGAACAACGCTTCGTGCAGGAAGCGTTTGACACGAACTGGGTGGCGCCGCTCGGACCCAATGTCGACGCCTTTGAAAAAGAGGTGGCGGCGTATACGGGAAGCGTGGCTGCCTGTGCGCTGGACTCCGGAACGGCAGCCATTCATCTGGCGGTCAAACTGGCGGGCATTCAGGAAAAAGACGTCGTGCTCTGCCAGGACCTGACGTTTTCCGCCAGCTGCAATCCGGTGATGTATGAAAAGGCGACACCGGTCTTTGTGGATTCGGAAGAGGACACCTGGAACATGTCTCCGGAGGCGCTGGAAGAAGCGCTCTTAAGACACCCCGAGGCGAAGGCGGTCATCGTGGTCCATCTGTACGGGACGCCTGCCAAGATGGACGCCATCAGCTCCATCTGTGCAAGCCGCGGCATCGTCCTGATCGAAGACGCGGCAGAGGCGATGGGCAGCACCTATCAGGGAAAGTCCTGCGGGACGCTCGGAGACTACGGCATCCTTTCGTTCAACGGAAACAAGATCATCACGACATCGGGCGGCGGAATGCTGCTCACCCATGATGAAGAGCAGGCAAAAAAAGTCAGATACCTTGCGACACAGGCAAGAGAGCCGAGGCCGTATTACCATCATACAACGGTGGGATACAATTACCGGATGAGCAACATCACCGCGGGGATCGGCCGCGGACAGCTTCTGCACCTGCAGGAGCACCTGGAAAAGAAACAGGCAATCTACAGGATGTACGAAGAGGCGCTGAAAGGCCTGCCGGGCGTCCGCATGAATCCCATGAATCCGAAGGGAGTAGCCAACAACTGGCTCTCCGGAATCTACCTCGACGATGACGCGAAGGCAACGCCGATGCAGATCCTCGAGGCGCTGCAGGCGGAGAACATCGAAAGCAGACCGATCTGGAAGCCGATGCATCTGCAGCCGGTCTTTGAAGAATATGAGTTTGTAAAAGATCCGAAGCAAGGCGGCAGGGATATTTCCGCGGAGATCTTCGCACGCGGCCTCTGCCTGCCGAGCGACATCAAGAACACGGAAGAAGACAATGAGAGGATCCTCCGCATCTTAAAGGAAATGCTTTCGTAAAAAAGGAGAAGAGATGTTTCAATCACTGTATGACAATCTGGTAAGCGGAAAAGAAAAACTCTCCCTGGTGGGACTGGGATATGTCGGTATGCCGATCGCGGTGGCCTTTGCGAAAAAGATCGAGGTCATCGGATTTGACTTGAATGAAGAAAAGATCGCGCTTTACAAAAAGGGCGTCGATCCGACCAAGGAAGTGGGCGACGAGGCGATCCGTGAGACCCGCGTTCAGTTCACCGCCGATCCTGAAGATCTTGAAAAGGCGAAGTTCCATATCGTGGCGGTGCCGACGCCGGTCAACGACGATCATACGCCGGACTTAACCCCCGTGGAGAGCGCAAGCAGGATCCTCGGACAGCATCTGACGAAGGGCAGCATCGTGGTCTTCGAATCGACGGTCTATCCCGGCGTGACGGAAGATATCTGTGTGCCGATCCTGGAGAAGGAATCGGGGTTACGGTGCGGCATCGACTTCAAGATCGGGTATTCGCCGGAGCGCATCAATCCCGGAGACAAGGTCCACCGGCTGGAGACCATCACCAAGATCGTTTCCGGCATGGATGCGGAGACCCTGGACATCGTGGCGAAGGTCTATGAACTGGTGGTCGACGCGGGTGTCCACCGCGCGGAATCCATTAAGGTGGCGGAAGCGGCGAAGGTCATCGAGAATTCCCAGCGCGATATCAATATCGCCTTTATGAATGAGCTTTCCATCATTTTCCATAAAATGGGGATCGACACCAAATCGGTCCTGGCGGCAGCAGGCACCAAGTGGAACTTCCTGCCGTTCTCCCCGGGGCTCGTCGGCGGACACTGCATTGGCGTCGATCCGTACTATCTGACCTACAAGGCGGAGGAGCTGGGGTATCATTCGCAGATCATCCTGGCGGGACGCCGCATCAACGACGACATGGGGAAATACGTGGCGGAGTGCCTGGTAAAGGAACTGATCGCCTGCGATATCCCGGTCAAACACGCGAAGGTGGCGATCCTCGGGTTTACCTTCAAGGAGAACTGCCCGGATACGCGCAACACCAAGGTCATCGATATCTACAGAGAACTGCAGGAATACGGAATCACCCCGGTGGTCTATGATCCGGAGGCGGACGCGGACGAGGCAAAGCGTCTGTACGGGATCACCTTCTCGGAGAAGGAAGCGCTGAAGGATCTGGACGCGGTCCTCATTGCCGTGAAGCACCATGCGTTTGAAGCGCTGACACCGGACGACATTGCCGCCTTCTACGCAAAAGAAAGAGAGACAAAGATCCTGGTCGACTTAAAAGGCATGTTTCAGAAGGAGGACTTCGGGGCACCGGCGTTCTCGTATTGGAGATTATAAGCGTTGCCGGGAACAGACAGCAGACAAGATATCAGGGAGCTCCTGGTACTGGCGGCGTGTTTCCTCGTGATCCTCTGCGGGGCGCTTTTCCTTGTCCGGGATTTCAAAAGAGAAGCGGACGAGAAGGCGCTTCTTGCCGCGGCGGAAGCGGCGCGGGAAGAGGCGGAGAAAGAGGAAGCGATCAAAAACCTGGCAGTCAATACCGAAGGCATTTCTTCAGGGCCCTACACACAGGCGCTGCGTGACTTCGTGGAGAGGGAGATGGAAAAGACTTCCCTCTCGAAAGAACAGGATCTGACGCTCACGGAAGAATACGCCTATGTCCGTGCCCACTGGGACCGGTATCCGGAAGGACTTGCGCAGCATGCCTGGAACAATCCGGATCTTCTGCATTTTCTCTATACCTACGGGACGCAGTATGACTTCGGGGAAAAACTGAATCTCCTTTCCGTGGCGGACGGGGAAGTGCAGTACACGGAGGAGGAGATGGCGCAGCAGGTCCCGTACTTCTACCAGTGGGATGAAAGATGGGCCTTTACGCCGTACGGAAGCTCCGTCATCGGGATCACGGGCTGCGGGCCGACCTGCCTGTCCATGGTCATGGTGGCGCTGACCGGAGATACGTCCTATTCTCCCCGGACGATCGCGAAGTATGCGGAGGAGAACGGCTACTACGAATACGGCGACGGAACGCGCTGGAGCCTGATGCAGGCCTACGCGTTTGCCAACGGACTTTCCTGTAAACAGTTCGATGTGACCAAGGACAATATCCGGTCGGAGTTGGAGAAAGGGCATTATCTGATCTGCAGCGTGGGGCCCGGTTACTTTACGTCCGGCGGACATTTCATCGTGATTACGGATATGCTGGGAGATACCCTTTCGGTCCACGATCCCAACTCCCGGAAGAACAGTGAGAGACGCTGGCGTTACGAAGATATCCGAAACCAGATCTGGGGAGGCTTTACCTTCTCCACGGAAGATCTGTTTGCGGAAGACGGAGCGGCATAAAGTGGACGGCAGCAAAAAGCGTCTTTTGCTCATCGACACTCTTCGCGGCGTTACCATCTTAAGTATGATCGTCTACCACGCCATGTGGGACGTCGTGTTTTTAAAGGGAAGGGACATCACCTGGTACCGGGGGACGCCCGGGTTTATCTGGCAGCAGAGCATCTGCTGCACCTTCATTTTCCTCTCCGGGTTCTGCATCCCGCTTAGCCGCAGAACATTTCGCAGAGGCATGGAAGTCTTTCTGGCAGGCGTCCTGGTCAGTGCCGTCACGATCCTTTTCCTGCCGGAGAACCGGATCCTGTTCGGCGTGCTGACCCTCATCGGAACGGCGATGCTTCTGATGGCGGGAACGAAGACAGCCTGCTTTGACAAGGTCCCTGCAACAGCGGGGCTCCTGATCAGCCTGGTCTTCTTTTGCCTCCTGCGGGGCGTCAATGAGGGGTACTGGGGGATATTGTTTTTCCCGCTCGGGCACTTTCCCGAAGGGTGGTACCGGGGGCTTTTGATGACGTTTTTGGGATTCCCGGATCCCTCGTTCTTTTCCACGGATTACTTCTCGGTTTTGCCGTGGGTGCTGCTCTTTCTCAGCGGCTATTTTTTCCACAGGGTGCTGCGGGAAAAGGGAGAAACGGAAAAAGATTACTGGACAAAGGAGATCCCGTTCCTGTCCGCACTCGGGAGACATTCGCTCCCGATCTATCTGGTGCACCAGGTCGTACTGTACGGGATCTTTATGGCGGTGTAAATGAAAGAAACAGATATCAGACAACCGAATACGGTGCAGACGATCCTGTCGACCTGCGCCTGCAAACTGACGAGAAACGTGCTGCGGCTTCTCGGGCGCGGCGGAACGGCGCTTCCCGGCAAGGTCGCCATGAAGATCGCCCCGAATATTCTGGCAAGAGCCAGTGCGGGGATGGAAGTCATCGTGGTGACGGGGACAAACGGAAAGACCACGACAGCCAGGATGCTTTCGGAAGCGTATGCCGCTGCGGGAAAGGAATGCATTACTAATAAGTCGGGCGCCAATCTTCTTTCCGGTGTGACG
>JAGAHC010000050.1 GCA_017627275.1 Lachnospiraceae bacterium | reverse complement strand
CGCGTGCAGGCCTTCCTGGATCCGTGGAGCGTCATCGAGACGATGGGCTATCAGATCTCCCAGTCGCTCTTTGCGCTGGGGTATGGCGGTGTCTTCGGTGCGGGTCTGACCAAGGGGGCTTCTTCCATGATTCCCTTCGTCGAAACGGACTTCATCTTTGCGGCGGTGGCCGAGGAACTCGGCATCCTGACCGCGGTGTGCGTGATCCTTCTGTATCTCCATACCTTCCTGGTGATCGTCAAGCTGTCGCTCGATTATGTGGATGCGTTCGCGCAGCGTTTCGTGTTCGGCATCGCGCTGACCTTTATTTTTCAGACGTTTTTGACGATCGGCGGAGAGATCAAGTTTATCCCGTCGACCGGCGTGACGCTTCCGCTCGTCAGTTACGGCGGAAGTTCCCTTCTTGCCACCTATCTGATGTTTACCCTCGTGCAGGTCGTGCACATGTTGCAGGAGGAGCGGGTGCGCGGATTTGAGGAGCGGTACCGGCAGGAGAAACAGGCAGAGTTGGAAGCCGCCTACGAAGCAAAGTACCGGGCCAGAAAGAAGGCGGCGCTGGAAGCGGCAAGGCAGAAGGAAGAGAGAAAGAAACGTGAAGTCTACGAAGAAACGGAATACAACTGGGACGCGGATACGGGAGAGATCGATCTGACAGAGTTTGCGGAGGTGACCTATGACCCCGATGAATAAAACAAGAGTGCGTCATATCACCTATCTGGTCATGGCAGTCTTCTTTGCCATGGTCGTGTACCTGTGCGCCTACGCGTCCGTTTACAACCGGAAGCTGTTTGACAATGACTACAATATCCGCCCGGCCATGCTGCTGCAGGAAAACGTCCGCGGCAGCATCTATTCGGCGGACGGGCAGACGTTAGCCTGCTCGACCGTCTCTGCCGACGGTGGCGATGAGAGGACGTATCCCTACGGGCGGCTGTTTTCGCATATCGTGGGCTTTTCGATCCTCGGCAAAAGCGGGATCGAGGACCTGGAGGATTATGACCTTGTCCGGTCGGGCGTGGCGCTTTCCTCGAAGGCCAAGCTTTCGGAGGAAGAGACCAAGTACCCGGGCAACAATGTTACGACGACGCTCGACACGAGGCTCCAGCAGGCTGCTTCCGATGCCCTTGGGAACGCGAGGGGCGCTGTCGTGGTGACGGACCCGAAGAGCGGCCGGATCCTTGCCATGGTCTCGAAGCCCGACTTTGATCCGAATACCATCGGGACGGACTGGGAGACCTACCTGCAGGACGACACGAGCGGGATCCTGTTAAACCGCGCGACGCAGGGGCTGTATCCGCCCGGTTCGACCTTCAAGATCGTGGACGTGATGGAGTACCTTTCGGAACACGAAAAGGAAGAGAACCACGGGATGGATTCCTATCATTTTTCCTGCAGCGGGGTCTTTGAGTACGACGGCGAGACCATTCACTGCTTCCACCATCAGAGCCACGGTGAGGTGGACTTCCGGCAGTCGTTTGCGCTTTCCTGCAACTCTTCGTTTGCGAATATCGGAACGACGCTGAACAAACGCGCGTATACCTCCTTCCTCAAAAAACTCCTCTTTGACGAGGAACTGCCGTATGCCCTGCCTTCGACCAAAAGTCACGTAAAACTCGGGGCAAACGCCACGAGCGAAGAGCTGATCCAGCTCAGCATCGGCCAGGGGGAGACCGGGATCACGCCCCTTCACCTCAATATGATCACGGCGTCGATTGCCAACGAAGGCCGCCTCATGCGTCCCTACGTGGTCGAGAAGGTGGAGACCGCGGACGGAAAGCGCATCCGCGCCGGGGCGCCGAAACTGGTGGGGCGCGTGCTGCAGGAAGACGACGCACAGATCATGACCGACCTCATGCGGGAAGTTGTCCTCACCGGCACGGCCACGGCGCTTAGGACCGACGCCTACGCGGCGGCCGGCAAGACCGGTTCTGCGGAGTATGACCCGGACGATCCGACCAAGTCCCACGCCTGGTTTACCGGCTTTGCGCCGGCCGATGACCCGCAGATCTGCATCACTATCATCATTGAGGGCGCCGGCAGCGGCGGCGGCGTCGCTGTCCCGGCCGCGAAGACGATCTTTGACACGTACTTTACGCAGGTGGCGGAGTAAAAGGAACCACCATCCCTGGGAAAGTGGTTCCTTCCGAAATATGGTAAAATAGGTGAAACAATTCATGAAGGAGCAGAAAAATGGGTAAAACGGCTTTGATCACGGGGATCACCGGGCAGGACGGCTCGTTCCTGGCTGAATTCCTGGTGGAAAAGGGATATACGGTGCATGGGATGGTCCGTCGCGCCTCCATGTCGAATACGGCGCGGATCGATCATCTGCTGGCAAAGGGGGCCATTACGCTCCATGACGGGGACTTGAGCGACGCTTCGTCCATCATCCGGATCGTGCAGGAGACGCAGCCGGATGAGATCTACAACCTGGCGGCGCAGTCGCACGTGCAGGTGTCGTTTGACGTGCCGGAGTACTCGGGAGACGTGGACGCAATCGGGGTGCTGCGCATCCTGGAGGCGGTGCGGATCCTGGGCCTTACGAAAAAGACGCGGTTTTACCAGGCGTCGACGTCGGAACTCTACGGACAGGTGGAAGAGGTGCCGCAGCGCGAAACGACGCCGTTTCATCCCTACAGTCCGTACGCGGTGGCAAAGCAGTACGGGTACTGGATCGTAAAGGAATACCGGGAGGCCTACGGCATGTTTGCCGTCAACGGCATCCTGTTTAATCATGAGTCGGAGCGCCGCGGCGAAAACTTCGTGACAAGAAAGATCACGCTGGCCGCGGGGCGGATCGCGGAAAGCCTGCAGGATCATCTGGAGCTCGGCAATATGGACTCCCTGCGCGACTGGGGCTACGCGAAGGACTACGTGGAATGCATGTGGCTGATGCTTCAGCACGACACCCCGGAAGACTTTGTGATCGCGACGGGCGTGCAGCATACGGTCCGCGATTTTACGGAAAAAGCGTTTGCGGAAAACGGGATGGAGATCCGCTGGGAAGGCGAAGGAGTCGACGAGAAGGGCTATGACAAAGAGACCGGTAAGCTCCTTGTCAGCATCAACCCGAAGTGGTTCCGCCCGACGGATGTGGTAAACCTTCTGGGCGACCCGACAAAGGCAAAGACGGTGCTTCGCTGGGATCCGCAGAAGACGTCCTACGAGGAACTCGTCCGCATCATGGCAAAGCATGACCGCGAACTGGCAAAGCAAGAAGCAAAGCTACATTCGGAGAAGCAGTAATGGAAAAGAACGCAAAGATCTATGTGGCGGGCCACAGAGGCATGGTCGGGAGCGCCATTGTCCGGGAACTGGAACGACAGGGATACCATAACCGGATCACCCGCAGCCATCAGGAACTCGATCTCACGCGGCAGGATGCCGTGGAAGCATTTTTCCGGGAGGAAAAACCGGAATACGTTTTTCTTGCGGCAGCAAAGGTCGGCGGCATCATCGCCAATGACGAGGCCAAGGCAGACTTTCTCTACGTGAACATGATCATGGAGATGAACGTCATCCACGCCGCCGTGGAAAACGGCTGCAAAAAGCTCGAGTTTCTCGGTTCCTCCTGCATTTATCCGAAGTTTGCGCCGCAGCCGATGCCGGAGAACTGCCTCTTAACATCGTCGCTTGAAGAAACGAACGAAGCCTACGCGCTCGCAAAGATCGCGGGCTTAAAATACTGCGCCTATCTGAACGAGCAGTACGGGACCGACTATATCAGCGTGATGCCGACCAATCTCTACGGCCCGAATGACAACTATCATCCGACACACTCCCATGTCGTGCCGGCGCTCATCCGCAGATTCCATGAAGCAAAGGAAGCGGGCGCTTCTTCCGTCACCTGCTGGGGCGACGGGACGCCGCTTCGGGAGTTTCTGTACGTGGATGACCTGGCAAATCTCTGCGTCTTTTTGATGAACCATTATTCCGGCAATGAAACGGTCAACGCCGGCACCGGGAAAGAGATCTCGATCAAGGATCTGACGGAGCTGGTGGCGAAGGTCGTCGGATACGAAGGCGAGATCCTGTGGGATACCACGAAACCAAACGGCACGCCCAGAAAACTGCTCGATGTTTCGAAGGCAACGGCGCTGGGCTGGACTTATACGACAGAGCTCGAAGAGGGATTACGACTTTCTTACGAAGACTTCCAACACAATCCCATGCGGGCGGAACGCTGAAGGAGGAAGTACGGCATGAATCTGATTCTACTCTCCGGCGGAAGCGGAAAACGACTGTGGCCCCTGTCGAACGACGTGCGGTCGAAACAGTTCATCAAGATCTTTAAAACGGGAGAGGACACGTATGAGTCGATGCTCCAGCGTGTCTACCGGCAGATCCGGACCGTGGACAAAGAGGCGGTCATCACCATCGCGACTTCCAAGAGCCAGGTGTCTTCCATCCACAACCAGATCGGCGAAGAGGTAGGAATCTCCGTAGAACCTGCCAGACGCGACACGTTCCCTGCCATTGCACTGGCGGCTGCATACCTTCATGACGTGCAGAATGTGCCTGAAGACGAGGCGGTCGTGGTCTGCCCGATCGACCCGTTTGTGGAAGAGGATTACTTCCGCGCGCTTTCGGATCTGCAGAAGCTTTCGGAAAACGATACGGCGGCTCTGACGCTCATGGGGATCGAGCCGACCTATCCGAGCGAAAAATACGGATACATCCTGCCACAGGAGGAGATCATCGGGACAAGCGAAATCCTTCAGGCGCCGGTGCAGAAGGTCCTTTCTTTCAAGGAAAAACCGGACGTCGAAACGGCAAAAGAATACATCGCGAAGAACGCGCTCTGGAACGGCGGCGTTTTTGCATTCCGTCTGCGCTATGTCCTGCAAAAGGCAAAAGAATACCTGGGAAGCGCCGACTACTATACCCTGTTTGACAATTACGAGAATCTTCCGAAGATCAGCTTCGACTATGCCGTGGTGGAAAAGGAGAGCGACATCGCCGTGATGCGCTTCTGCGGGGAATGGAGAGATCTGGGGACCTGGAACACCCTGACGGAATCCATGGAGGAATCCGTCATCGGTAACGGCATCCTGAACGAGACCTGTGAAAACGTGCATGTGCTGAACGAACTGGACATGCCGATCCTTTGCATGGGACTCAAAAACATCATCGTTTCCGCCTCTCCCGAAGGCGTCCTGGTCTCCGACAAGGAACAGTCGAGTTACATCAAACCATATGTGGACGCATTCACCAACCCGGTGATGTTCGCCGAAAAATCCTGGGGGAGCTTCAAGGTCATCGATGTGCAGGAAAAGAGCATGACGATCCTCGTGACGCTCAATCCCGGACACCAGATGAACTACCATGCCCACAACAACCGCAACGAAGTCTGGACCGTCATCGAAGGGAAGGGCAGGACGATCGTGGACGGCATGGAACAGCAGGTGGAAGAGGGCGATGTCATCACGATGGAGAGAGGCTGCAAGCACACGATCATTGCGGAAACAACGCTCAAGCTGATCGAGGTACAGCTGGGCGAAAACATCTCGGTGCATGACAAACAGAAATTCCGGTTGGACGAGATAGGCTGATGCGATCCCCGTTTCTGCTTTCTCCCGCCGGAAAGGATTATCTCTGGGGCGGCGAGAGACTGAAAACAGAATTCCATAAGGAGATCTCCCTGTCGCCGCTTGCGGAGACCTGGGAGTGCTCCGTCCATCCGGATGGGAAAAGCATAGTGGCAAGCGGCGAGCACAAGGGAAAGACGCTTGCCGATGTGCTGCATGACCATCCGGAATATCTCGGCACGCATCCTAAACAAAACACCTTCCCCATCCTGGTCAAACTGATCGATGCCGCGAGGGACCTTTCCGTACAGGTCCATCCGGATGACGACTATGCTTATACGCACGAGAAGGGACAGCTTGGGAAAACGGAATTCTGGTACGTGCTTTCGACCCCGGAAGAGGGCGGAGAGATCGTCTACGGCTTTCGGGACGCGGTGACCATGGAAGAGGTGGAAAAGAGCGCCGGAGACGGAAGCATCGTGAAGTATCTGCAGAGAGTGCCCGTGGAGCCGGGCGATGTATTCTTTGTCCGCGCGGGCACCGTCCATGCCATCTGCGCGGGAACGATCGTCGCCGAGATCCAGGAGAATTCCAATCTTACCTACCGTCTGTACGATTACGACCGGACGGACGCTTCCGGAAAGAAGAGAGAACTGCACATTAAAAAGGCGATCGAGGTGCTGGACAATACGGTCATGCCCTCGCCCAGACAGCCGATGCGTGTTTTAAAATACAGACCGGGTTACGCCTCCGAATTCCTGGCCAGGTGCCGCTACTTTCAGGTGGACAGGCTCCTCATCAATACCGGGAAGGAGAGACCGGTTCCGATTGAAAGCTCCTCGCTTTCTTTTCTTGTTTTTTTATGCATCGACGGCGTCTGCACGCTTTCTCCGCAGGACGGAGAGCCTCTTTCCTGCAGAAAGGGGGATTGTATTTTCGTGCCCGCATCGCCGTGCTGGTTTCGGATTACCGGAAAAGCTGAATTTTTACGCATCCATTGCTGAGGTCCCGGATCGCCGGAACTCTTTTTTTCGCCGGAATTGTACAGAAAAATGGACAATTCTGCCGTCACGATTCCTTCTATTATTTATAGATTTCCCCGGAATCTGATATATAATGTTCTATGTGTAAAACCTTCAATGCATGCGCTTTCGCACAGGCATTGTTTATATTTTTTTGGAGGGAAGGGGGAAACGTAATGGCACAACAGAGGCACTTGCACAGCATTGACGCAGGGCATTATAAACATACAGCGGGCTGTGCAACAGAAGTGATGCCGATCCCGGGGATCGTAAAGATCTCCATGTCGCAGAACCTCGGCGCACCCTGTCAGCCCCTTGTAAAAAAGGGCGACCTCGTGAAGGTCGGACAGAAGATCGGTGAGAACACGGAAGCTTTTCTTTCCGTGCCGGTCCACAGTTCCGTTTCCGGAACGGTGACGGGGATCGAGAGCATGCGTAACGCCATGGGAGGCATGGACACGTACGTGTGCATCGAACCGGACGGAAAGCAGGAGGTGGTCGAAGGCATCACACCGCCTGTTATCAATGAACAGAAGGATTTTATCGAGGCGGTGAAAAGCAGCGGCCTGGTAGGTTTAGGCGGCGCCGCATTCCCGGCCTGGATCAAATTCAATCCCAAGAACCTGATCGACATCGATGCCCTGATCGTCAACGGGGCAGAGTGTGAGCCGTTTATCACGTCCGACCACAGGACCATGCTGGAAGATACCCAGGATGTCATCGACGCGATGGTGACCACGATGAAGTGGCTGACCGCGGAACACGGCTACATCGCGATCGAAGATAATAAGCAGGACGCGATCGATCTGTTCAACCAGAAGCTTTCGGAACAGGGGATCACCAACATCCATACGTTCCCGATGCCGGCCCGCTACCCGAAGGGCGCGGAGCGCGTGCTCATCTATGAAGTGACCGGGAAGGAATGCAAGGCAGGCGTGCTGCCGGCAGACTTAGGCGTCATCGTATCGAACGTCACCTCCATGGCGACGCTGGGCAAATTCCTGAAGACCGGGATGCCGCTCGTGTCAAAGCGCGTGACGGTCGACGGAGATGCCGTCACGAAACCGGCCAACGTGGTCGTGCCGATCGGCGCACAGATTCACGACGTCATCGAATTCTGCGGCGGCTACAAGAGCGCGCCGACCAAGATCCTGATGGGCGGCCCAATGATGGGAAGAAGCGTTTTCTCGGATCGGATGACCATCGTCAAAAACAACAACGCGATCCTCGCGTTTTCCAAAGAACAGGCACTGATCCCGGAAGAGACCGCCTGCATCAGCTGCGGCCGCTGCCATGAAGCATGTCCGTTCAACCTTCTTCCGACGGGATATGCGGACGCCTATGAAAAGGGCGACGCCAAGCGTCTGGAGGACCTGCAGGTCATGCAGTGTATGGAATGCGGGAGCTGCTCGTTCGTATGTCCGGCGCACAGACCGCTTGTCTTTTACAACAAGCTCGGCAAAGGATTGGTAAGGGAGGCCCAGAATGCAAGAAAATAATACGGTATATTACGATAATCTCTCGGTATCCTCCTCGCCCCATCTGGTGACGTCGTTAGATACCTCGAAGACGATGCTGTATGTCCTGATGGCCATGGTGCCGGCATGCATCGCAAGCGTTGTCTTTTTCGGAGCACGGGCGCTCGTTCTGATCATTGCCTGTATGCTTGCCTCCGTCGTTTTTGAACTTGGATACGAAAAACTGATGAAGAAGGAAAACACGGTGCGGGATCTGTCCGCCTGTGTGACCGGCATGATCCTGGCACTGAATATGCCGGCGAACTTCCCCATCTGGATGGCCGTCATCGGCTGCTTTGTCGCCATCGTCATCGTCAAGATGCTCTACGGCGGCATCGGCCGCAACATCGCCAACCCCGCCATCGTCGGCCGTATCGTTTTGCTGCTGTCCTTTACGACGCAGATGACGACCTGGCCGCTCACCACCTTCCAGAAGGCGGGTGTCGATGCCGTGACCGGCGCAACGCCCTTAGGCCTTCTTGCGGACGGCGCGTTTAATGAGACACCGTCTCTTATGCAGATGTTCATCGGCAACATCGGCGGCGCGATGGGAGAGACCTGCACGATCGCGATCCTTTTGGGATGCGCCTTCCTCATTTACAAGAAGATCATTTCCCCGATCATTCCCTGTGTGTTTATCGGAACGGTCTTTGTCTTTGCCCTTTGCTATTACACCTTTGCGGGCGGCGAAGCGAGCGCCCTGCACATGGCCCTGTTCCACGTGCTCTCCGGCGGTGTGTGCTTCGGTGCTGTTTTCTGCGCGACCGACTATGTGACGAGCCCCATCATGAAGGAGGCCAAGGTCATTTACGCGATCGGCTGCGGACTGGTCACGATGATCATCCGCCTGTTCTGCGCTTATCCGGAAGGTGTTTCGTTCGCCATCCTCTTTATGAATGTCCTGACACCGCTCATTGACGGTATGGTCGTGAACCGTGTCTACGGCATCACACAGAGAGAGAAGGAAGCCAAGAAGAAAGCCAAAGAGGAAGCCAAAAAAGGATCTGAAGAAAAGAAGGAGGTGGCCGCATAATGAAAGAGAACAGCTTTTTCAAACCGGTGATCGTTCTTTCCGGCATCTGCTTTTTCGTCACGCTGGCGCTTGCCCTGACGAACTTCGTTTCCGCGCCGGTCATTGCCGCCAACACCGAGAAGGCGGCGATCGAAAACCGGATCGCACTGCTTCCGGATGCAGATAATTTTACGGATGCCACCGACTCGATCGATCTTGCTTCGGAGACGGGCAAGGCGACTGTCACGGAAGTCTACACGGCTGACAACGGCGCGGGCGCCGTCTTCACGGTAGATACTTCTTCCTTCGGCGGCAACATGACCATGATGATCGGTGTGGACGCGGACGGCGCGATCACCGGCGTGAAGGTCACGGATCATGCGGACACACCCGGTGTCGGCACGAGAAACTTTACGGACGAATACCTCGCGCTGTATGAAGGCGTGAGCGAGCTGACCACCTCGAACGTCAAGAAGGACACGGCGATCACGTCGACCGGCGCGCCGTTCTCCGGTTCGTTTCTGACCGGCGCTTCCGTTACGGGTACCGCGATGCATACCGCGGTCTATGAAGCGCTTGCTAAGTTTGCGCAGCTCGGATGATCCGGAAAGGAGGAAATCAAAATGGAAAAAAAGAGTAAATTAAGCATTTTGACGAACGGCCTGATCAAGGAAAATCCGGTGCTTGTCCTTGTCATCGGGACCTGCCCGACGCTGGCGACGTCCACTTCCGTGGAGACGGCGCTCGGCATGGGTCTTGCCGCGACGGCTGTTCTGATCTGTTCCAATATCGTTATCTCCGCGATCCACAACATCATCCCGGACAATGTCCGTATCCCGTGCTACATCACGGTCATTGCCGGATTCGTGACGATCGTGCAGATGCTTCTGCAGGCCTTCGTACCGAGCCTTTACTCGGCGCTCGGACTGTTCCTGCCCCTCATCGTCGTTAACTGCATCATCCTCGGCCGTGCGGAGATGTTCGCCGGCAAAAACGGGGTGGTCGACTCGGCGCTTGACGGGATCGGCATGGGCCTTGGCTTCACGCTGACGCTCATGGTCATGGGTTCGATCCGCGAGATCCTGGGAACCGGCACCTGGCTTGCCGGCACGTGGTTTGGCCTCGCGCCTTCCACCTGGAAGGGGATCCCGATCTTCTCGAACTTTATCCCCGGCATGAGCATCATGACGTTAGTACCCGGCGGATTCTTCGTCTTCGCGATCGTGATGGCCTTCGTACACTTCATCACAAGAGACAAATCCAAGATCAAACAGGACTTTGGCTGTGCGGGCTGCGCCATGGAGTCGACCTGCACGAACCAGGATGAATGTGAGAAAGGAGCGGCGGCATAATGGATTTCACAAAGATCATTATTATCATCATCAGCATGGTGCTGGTCAATAACTACCCGTTGGCGCAGTTCTTAGGGATCTGCCCGTTCCTCGGCGTTTCGAAGGACCTGGAGTCCTCGAAGGGCATGGGGATCGCCGTTACCTTTGTTATGGTGCTGGCAACGGCAGCGACCTGGCCGATCCAGCAGCTCATGAACAGGTTCGGCATCGGCTATCTGCAGACGGTCGTGTTCATCCTTGTTATCGCGGCGCTCGTGCAGCTGGTCGAAATGTTTATGAAAAAGAGCATGCCGTCTCTGTATTCGTCGCTCGGCATTTTCCTGCCGCTCATCACGACGAACTGCGCGGTGCTTGGTGTGTGCATCTCCAACATCGATGACGGCTTAAACTACTTTGAATCCCTGATCCAGGCGTTCGGCGCGGGAATCGGCTTCCTGTTTGCCATGGTCATCATGGCCGGTGTCCGTTCCAAACTCGAAGACCAGTCGAGGATCCCGGAATCCTTCCGCGGCGTCCCGATCGTCCTCGTGACGGCAGCGATCCTGTCCCTTAGCTTCATGGGATTCAACGGGATGTTTTCTTAAATAAGAGAAGGAAGGAGAGGAAACCATGAGTTTAATTTTCATTGCCATTGTACTGGTCGTAGTGGTCGGCTTCATCGCTTCTCTGATCTTAAGTTACGCGTCGAGAGTCTTTGCGGTGCAGGAGGACGAGACCTTCCTTGCGCTGCGTGCGGAGCTTCCGGGCGCCAACTGCGGCGGCTGCGGCTTTGCCGGCTGCGATGACTACGGCCATGCGCTCGTAAACGACCCCGACAATGTTCCCTGCACGAAGTGCTCCGTCGGCGGTCCATCCGTCGCGGAGAAACTGGCGGCCATCCTCGGAAAGGATGCGGGAGCCATGGAGAAGACGGCGGCACGCGTCCTCTGCCAGGGAAACAGCGAGAACTGCAAACCGCTCTACAACTATACCGATATGACCTCCTGCAAGGCGGCGAAGTCGCTCTTTGGCGGGAGCAAGGCCTGCCCGCACGCCTGCCTCGGACTCGGTGACTGCGTGAAAGCCTGCGAGTATAACGCGATCCATGTCGTGAACGGTGTGGCACGCGTCTTTGAAGACAACTGCGTCAGCTGCTCTGCCTGCGTCAAGGCCTGCCCGCAGCACGTCATCGAGATCAAGCCTGTGAAGAGCCTCGTCACGGTCCTTTGCTCCAACACCCAGAAGGGCGGCGACGTGATGAAGGAGTGCAAGACGGGCTGCATCGGCTGCATGAAGTGCCAGAAGGTCTGCCCGAAGGACGCCATCACCGTCGAGAACTTCTTATCCAAGATCGACGTCGAGAAGTGCGTCAGCTGCGGCCTCTGCGCGAAGGAATGCCCGACCGGCGCGATCCTGAACACCCGCGTCATCAAGAAGCCCGCGGCAAAGCCGACAGAAGAACCTGCGGCGTAAAAAAACTGGATTACTGAATCGAGAGGAACCACTTTCTTCGAGGAAAGTGGTTCCTTTTTATGACAGTCTATGCAGATATTTTGACAGGAGCACGGCGCCGATTCCGATAAGGATGCCGGTCACGATGCCGGACAGGACCAGAACGGGATAATAGAAGAGGAGATTTACGTTTTGAACCATGAGCATTGCGACGGCAAGCTGCGCCAGATTGTGCGCGACACCGCCGGCCATACTGACACCGGGCACGGAGAAGTGTCCGGTGTTTTTTAATACCACCATGACGAGGAAGCTGAAGATGCCGCCGGCGAGGGAGTACAGCAGCCCATAGGCGCCGGCAAAAAGGAGGCCTGCCAGAAGGATGCGGACCAGATTGATGAGGAAGGCATCCTTTGCACCCAGGCGGTACAGGGCGATCAGAACGACGAGGTTTGCCAGCCCCAGCTTCACGCCGGGGAGCCCGGGGAAGAAGGGGAGCAACACTTCCACGTAGGAGAAGATGAGCGCGAGCGTGACCAGAAAGGCATCCAGAGTCAGGCGCTTTGTCCGGTCAATGCGTAACGGCATCGAGCACCTCCTCTCCCTTCAGGATCGTCACAACGACACGGTGCGGGAGACAGACGATCGTCTGCCCCGGACGGGAGATGCTGCCGGTCCGGACGCACACCTGATTTTTGCAGTCGGCTTCCCGCATCCGCACTTCGCCGCCTGCGATCACGATCACGTTCTCGCCATGGAAACCGTCGGCCGACGAGTCGTTCGTCGGCGGAAGAAAGATCTCAGCATCCTGCGACAGCGGATACTCTCCGTACACCTCTCCGTCGACGGTAACGCGTACGGTCTCACCGGGCGCCTTCTGCGCGCGCGCAAGGAGGATAGAACCCGCGAACGCAAAGAGGAGAAGCGCTCCCAGGAGGAGAAAGTCCGCTTTTTTTAAGATCTTAAAAATGGTAGTATTGGTTTGCATGAAAACAGTATCTTTTAAGCCATTCAGAAAACAAATACAGAGCATGTTTTTGCTGCTCTTTTGCATTATAGCACAGGCAGGCTGCTCAGCCGCTGCGGAGCCTGTCAGCAAGCAGAGCTTTTATTTTGATACGGTCTGTCAGATCACGGTCTATGACATGGAAGAGATGAGCACAGAGCGCGCCGAGAGCGTGATCGACGACGCTTTTTCCCTTTGCAAATCGTATGAGAGGCTCTTCAGCCGGACAATCGAGGGAACGGACATCGACAGGATCAACCGGGCAAACGGAGAGTGGACGGAAGTCTCGGAAGAGACGGTTTCTCTCCTCCGGACGGGCCTTCAGTATTCGGCTCTTTCCGGGGGACGGTTTGCGATCACGATCGGCGGCGTATCGAAACTCTGGGACTTTCATGAGGAAGAAGGAACGCTCCCTGACGATCGTGACCTTACGGAGGCGCTCCTGCATGTGGGAGATGACAAGGTCGAGATCGAAGGAAACCGCGTGCGCCTTTCCGATTCCTCTTCCGAGATCGACCTGGGCGCCATTGCCAAAGGATATGTGGCTGACCGGATAAACGACCTGCTCCTCACAAAGGGCATAACAAGTGCGATGATCGACCTGGGCGGGAACCTTTCCTGCATCGGTGAAAACGTGCTTCGCAAAGCGCCGTTTTCCGTCGGGATTGAGCTTCCTTTCTCCGATCGCAGAGAGATCGTCGAGACGACGGACCTTGCGGACGAGACGATTGTCACAAGCGGGATCTACGAGCGCTGCTTTACGATTGGAGATACGCTGTATCATCATGTCCTGGATCCGAAGACCGGGTATCCCGTGCTAACGGACCTGCAGGGCGTTTCCATCAAGGGAGAGAAAGGGCATTCCGCGGACTGCGATGCGCTCTCGACGATCTGCCTGCTCCTCGGAAAAGAAGAGGGGACCAAACTGATCGAAGGACTTCCCGGGTTTGAAGCGCTGTTCATTGATGCAGATGGAGAGATCTCGATGACGGAAGGCTTTCAGGAATAAAGGAAACGCACGAGGATTTGCGTAAAAAAGACCCCCTGCTGTCTGCAGGGGGTCTTTTGCTGGAATGGACGGGGATCGAACCCGTGACCTCTCGCGTGTGAGGCGAACGCTCATCCCGGCTGAGCTACCATTCCAGAAAACAGAAAGCGGCGCAAGCCGCTTATGTTTTGCTGCGGAAGATGGGACTTGAACCCACACGTGATTGCTCACACAAGATCCTTAGTCTTGCTCGTCTGCCAATTCCGACACTTCCGCAATTGCCTCTTAAAAAGAGACTGCAGGAGATGGGACTTGAACCCACACGACATTGCTG
>JAGAHC010000049.1 GCA_017627275.1 Lachnospiraceae bacterium | reverse complement strand
GGCAAAGGTCGGCGGCATCCCCGATTTTATTTCGGATGGTGAAGACGGCATCCTTTTCCCGAGCGGCCGCTACAGGGAACTGGCCGAAGGCGTAAAGACCTACTTCTATGACATCGGCCTCGGGGAAATGCTCGGCGCGCGTGCAAAGAGAAAGGCGCAGATCATCCACAATCCCGACACCAATTACCTGCGGCTTCTGGAGATCTACCGAAGCATGCTTTCAACCAGGCCTTCCGGAAAGTAGAGGAGGACTCTGCCGGATATGAGGATCGTGTTTGCATCCAACTTCATCAATCATCACCAGCTTCCGTTCTGCGAGGAGCTCTTGCGCCTCTGTGCCAAAGAAGGGGGCACGTTCACGTTCCTGCAAATGGAAGAGATGGATGAAGAGCGAAAGGGAATGGGCTGGGAAGACTTCCCGGTGCCGGCATACGTGCAGCGATACGCTTTTGATGCGGCGGGGATGACTACGCTTGCGGAAGAAGCGGACATCCTGCTGATCGGCGGCGACGGCCTTTCGGAGGTGATCGAGAACAGACTGCGGAGGAACCGTCCGGTCGTGCGGATCAGCGAACGCATTTACAGAGAAGGACAGTGGAAGCGGTTTTCGCCGAGGGGCCTTCTTGCAAAGTACCGTTCCTATATCCGCTTTGCGGACAGGCCGTATTATCTTCTGTGCGCCGGAGCCTATGTGGCATCGGACTTCTCACTCATCCATGCCTTCCCGGATAAGATGTACCGCTTCGGGTATTTCCCTCAGACGAGGAGATACACGGAAGAAGAATGCCGGCGGAGATTTCAGGGATCGGAAGAGACGCCGGTCAGGCTGCTGTTTGCAGCCAGATTCCTTTCGCTGAAGCGGCCGGAGTATCCCATCCGTCTGGCGGCGGAACTCGCGGCGGAGAAGATCCCCTTCCGGCTGTACATGATCGGTGATGACTCGGCGGGAGATAAGGATTTTCAGGCAGAGAGCGGATACCGCAGGCGCCTGGAAGAAGAGGTACAGAAGGCGGGCCTTTCCGAAAGCGTGACCTTCCACGGCATGCTTTCCCCGAAGGAAGTGCGGGACAGGATGGAAGAGACGGATGTGTTCCTCTTTCCGAGCGACCACCTGGAAGGATGGGGTGCTGTCGTGACCGAAGCCATGAACAGCGGCTGCGCCGTCGTGGCATCGAGGGAGGCGGGCGTGACGCCCTTCCTGATCAGAGACAACGAAAACGGGATCTCGTTTGACGGAAGTTATGCGGACTTTGCCGCAAAGACGAAGGAACTTTTGAAGGATAAAGGCCGGATCCAGGCGCTTGGACAACGGGCGATGGAGACCATCCTCACGGACTGGAACGCGCAGACGGCAGCGGAGCGGTTCTACGGATTTTGTGAAGCTGTTTTACAGGGCAAAGAATACGCGGCGCCGGAAGACGGCCCGATGAGCAAAGCAACGATCATCAAGCCACTCTCCTGAGTGCCGGAATTGGACATGGAAGAAAAACGATTCGATGGACAGGTGAATACAGACGGACTTTCGATGCCGCTCCTTTCGGTCATCGTGCCTGTGTACAATGCGGAGAAAACAGTGGAACGATGTGTTTCTTCCATTTTGAAGCAGACCTGGGCGCCGCTGGAGCTGCTGCTGGTGGATGACGGCTCGACCGACGGTTCTTATGCGCTGCTGCAGGGATTTGCCTTGCAGGATGAGAGAGTGCGCGTGTTCCGTAAGGAAAACGGCGGCGCGGCCTCCGCGCGGAATCTCGGGATCGAAGAAGCAAGGGGTGCTTTCCTTGGCTTCATCGATGCGGACGATACGGTCGAGCCGGACATGTATGAGAGGATGATGAGGGAGGCGCTTTCGCTGCCCGCTGAGAGTCAGGAAAAGACCTTCATCCAGATTGGGCGGTTTGAAGAAGACGAGGCGGGACAGAGACTGCCCGACGACGTGACGCCGCCGGATGCGGACACACTGACAGATGCGCAGACCTGCATGAAGGAGCTCCTCCTAAACCGCGGGGACGCGTCCCTGTGTACGAAGCTGACGCCCGCAGCGCTCCTGAAAGAAAAACGTTTCCCGGAGGGGAGGCTCGGCGAAGACTTCGGCCTGCTGATGGAACTCCTGCCGGAGAGCGAAGGCGTTTTACAGCTTGCCGCCCGCGGCTATCATGTGCTCCACAGGATCGGCAGCGCCACGCGCAAAGCCGGCTCCGAATACTCGAAGGCCTATGAGGACATCCTGTTCTACGCCGACCGCGTGGAGAGCGAAACCGTACCGGCCCACCCCGCACTCCGGGAGTACGCCGTCCGCTTTGGCCTGTACGAACGCATGGAGTACCTGCTGCACGTCCCGATCGAACAGATGACGAAGGACAACCCGGTCTACACAGACGCCGTCCGCTACCTGAAGACTCACCGCAGGGAGCGCCGCGCGACACCGCATCTGACCGCAAAGAACAAACTCTATCTCCTCCTGTTCACCTATATCCCGCGACTGACCAGAAAAGTACACCGCGCCCTGCGCAGATAACTGCCTTCTTTGCGCAGACGCCGAGCAGGCAGTCCTCGAAATCGGGAGAATGCATTTCGTAGGCAGTAATAACATCCTCGCCGGTTACATCAAGAACAGTTAAAATAGCTAGAACATGCCCCAGAGCCTGTTCGGCAGCATCGCGTCCGGCATATTTTTTAACGACATAGTAAATATCTGTCGCAGTGGACGCAGTTATAAATCCCTGAACATCCTAAAATTGATTATAATAAATGATTATTTATTGAAAAATGATTAAAACAGAGCGTGCAAACGTTACTAACAAACGGTAAAGGAGAAGACATGATAATCAAAAACAAGACCGGCATTGTAATAACCATAATCATGGTCGCTGCACTTTCGATCGGTACCGTTGCCTGCGGCAATGTGACTGCAGACTCTGCAAACAGCCCTATTGACGATGCATCAAGCATGCCTGCTGATACGAGTCAGGAATCAGTGAATCAGAGCAATGCCGAGAAGACGCAAGAAAAACAGATTTTTAACGCCGTAGTGAAGTATTGTACGGAGTATTATCAATTAGACGCGTTGCCTGAACAGACCAACTATTATTGGACCGTTGAAACGCTGTCAGATCAGGAGTGCCTTGTGCGATTCCGCTCGTATACAGGGGCATTCGTGAACTACTATGTTGATGTCGTATCCGGCGAAGTGCATGCTACAAACGATGTGCCTGCATTGAATATAACAGGCGAACCAAGCGACGAAAGGTTCAATGTAAGAGACTTCCTGGACTGACGGGGGAAACGGCTTGCGCGTATACTGAACGGTCTTGCGTTTCGTCCCGGCGGATTTAAGGAAAAAGCAGGTAGAAAAATAAAAACAGGAGAATTATAATAATAAAAATCACTGCATAATAGTGAATCGTTGTTGAAAAAGGAGAAGCGTTATGGAAAAGAAAGATCTGGATTGGGGTAGCCTTGGTTTTGAGTATCGCGTGACTGACAAGCGTTACGTCAGCAATTACAAGGACGGCGCATGGGATGAAGGTACACTCACGTCGGATGATACCATCACCCTCAGTGAAGACGCGGGCGTCCTGCACTACAGCCAGGCTGTATTCGAAGGACTGAAAGCCTATACGACACAGGACGGCAGAACGGTCTGTTTCCGCCCGGATCTGAACGCGGAGAGAATGGTGGACAGCGCGAAGCGTCTGGAGATGCCGCCGTTCCCGGCTGACCGCTTCATCAAGGCGGTGGAAGAAGTCGTAAAGGCCAATGAAGCCTGGGTCCCGCCCTTTGGCTCCGGCGCTTCTCTTTATGTCCGTCCCGTCATGTTCGCGACCGGCAAGGTCATCGGCGTGAAACCGGCGGATGAATATCAGTTCCGTATCTTCGTGACGCCGGTCGGCCCGTACTTCAAGGGCGGCGCAAAGCCGATCGTCGTGAAGATCAGTGACTTTGACCGCGCGGCACCGCACGGCACCGGCAACATCAAGGCGGGCTTAAACTACGCGATGAGCCTGCATCCGCTTGTCATCGCGCATGATGAGGGCTTTGCGGAGAACATCTTCCTGGATGCAAAGACGCGCACGAAGCTTGAAGAGACCGGCGGCGCGAACATCATCCTGATCGACCGCGAGGGGACGCTCGTCACGCCGAAGTCGGACAGCATCCTTCCCTCCATCACGAAGCGTTCGATCCTCTATGTGGCGCAGGAGACGCTCGGCATGAAGGTCGTCGAGAGAGAGATCCCGATCAGCGAGCTGCACGAAGGCAAGTTCGTCGAGGGCGGCCTCTGCGGAACGGCAGCGGTCATCTCCCCGCTCGGCATCATCAATGACCACGGCAAGGAGATCAAGTTCGAGAGCGGCATGGAAAAGATGGGCCCCGTGCTCCAGAAGCTGTACGATACGCTGACCGGCATGCAGAGCGGCGCGATCGAAGCGCCTGCCGGCTGGATCCACGAGATTAAATAAACGGGTCGGTTCCCGGAAGCATAGCCGCAGAGGTGTATTCCCGCTACGCGGACGCTTTTGCTCGGTAGCTCTACGCCGCGTTACTAAGACGACAACAGGGTGTGAAGGAGAGCCTTCACACCCTGTTTACGTCGCCTAAGTAACGGCGTTCGCTCGACGCCGCTAGGCGGGAACACACGCTCCACGGCTTCTTCCGGGAATAACCGTGGCTCAGTCAGGGCCTCTTTGGTACAATAAATGAAACATGTACACTGGGACCGGAGGGGAGGAAAAGATGGACGCTGTAAATCAGGAGAGGATCGAAAAACTGCGGGAAATGGTGAATACATCGAACCGCATCGTATTCTTCGGCGGCGCCGGGGTCTCGACCGAAAGCGGCATCCCGGACTTTAGGAGCGTGGACGGACTGTACAATCAGAAGTACGCCTACCCGCCGGAGCAGATCTTAAGCCACACGTTTTATATGCGGAAGCCCGAAGAGTTCTTCCGCTTTTACAAAGACAAGCTGATCATCAAAGGCGCAAAGCCCAACAAGGCGCATGAAAAGCTTGCCGAATGGGAAAAAGAAGGGAAACTTCTCGCCGTCGTCACCCAGAACATCGACGGCCTGCACCAGGCGGCCGGC
>JAGAHC010000048.1 GCA_017627275.1 Lachnospiraceae bacterium | reverse complement strand
GTGATCGAGTGCATAGCGGAGTGTCTCCACGCGGAGAAGAAAGAAGACAAAAGTATCTTCGTCCGTTCTGTGGTGTACGGACTGTTGGTCTGCCTGGTGCTTCTGTTTGCGAAGACCTTCTTAGAGAGCGGGACACACCTCGGCAGGATCTACCGGGATATGACGGAAAGAAACCGCGCAATCGAGGAGCAGGCGGCAGCAGGGGCTTCTCCAGTCACGGTGGAGATGCTGAATCCGGATTACGAGAATCGCTATACCTTCGCTTACAGCAACGACCTTTCGGAAGACGCGGCCTACTGGACCAACGTAGCCTATGAAGGATACTTCGGAGTACCGGAGATCGTCGGCGTTCCGTACGGAATGCTCTCCGGTGAATGATGTAAGATCATACGACGATCACGCAATACGTAAAAAGAAAAACGGAGCAGGAAGTCCTGCTCCGTTTTTTGAATGCATTTGAGAAGTATGTATTATGCTTCGGAAATCGCACTGACAGGGCATGCGCCTTCGCACGCGCCGCAATCGATGCAGGTCTCAGCATTGATCTCGAACTGGGATTCACCCTGGGAGATCGCTTCTACAGGGCATGCGCCCGCGCAGGTGCCGCAGCTGATGCATTCAGAACTGATTACTCTTGCCATTGTGTCTACCTCCTTGTGAAAACTACCTGGCAAATGCCCTGAAGATTCAGGTGCACGCAGATAAACTTTATCATCGTGGTCATTCTATCACACAAGAAGGAGAAAGACTGTGAAAAACCTGTGTTTTGATGGTCTTTGTTAGCGTACAATTCGTTAATTTTGACTAACCGGAGAGGCCTGCCGTTACTCCTTTGCGGGGAGCAGGTAAGGCAGCACGATCGAGAGAAGGATCAGAAAGATTCCGAGCAGTTTGAAGGGGGTCAGCTGCTCATGTAAAAAGACGGCGCCGAGGACGGCGGCGACGGCCGGACTTAAGGCGCACAGGATGCCGGCCCGTTCTGCAGAGACGCGGCTCTGCGCCATCGGCTGCAGCGTAAAGCCGAAGACGGTCGCGATCAGGGAGAGCGCGAGGATCATCGGCCAGTGAGAGGCATGGTAGGGAAGGTGAGGCCGGTCAAAGGCAAAGGCGCAGATCACGGCGCACAGGGCCATGAACAGGACCTGGATGATCCCCATCTGCAGGACGTCCGTGACGTCCCGGGAAAGATTCGCGATCAGGATGATGGTGATGGCATACAGGACGGCGGATAAGAGTCCGTACAGCATGCCGACAGAGAACCCGCCGACACCGCGTGTCAGGCAGGCAACGCCCAAAAACGCGATGACCGCGCCGAGCAGGGCCTGAAAGGTCGGAAGCTTCCGCAGAAGCATGGCCTGAAACAGCGGAACAAAGATGATGGAACAGTTTTCTAAAAGCGCGATGGTCGACGAATCCACGGTCTTTGTGGCGATCAGCTCGGCGGTCATGACCAGAAAGAAGGAAATGCCGGCCGCCGCTCCCGCGAGAAAGGTCTTTTTATCAGTGGAAAGAAGACGCTTTCCGAAAAAGACCAAAAGGAACAGGAACGCGATCGAGAAACGAAGCGCCATCAGGTTAAAGGGCTCCATTTCCGTGAGAACCAGCTTGTTGAACATAAAGGAAGTCGCGCGCGCGGCGATCACGGCGGCAAGGAGAAGTTCGTATTTTCTATCAGATGTCCGCATGTTTCCTCCTGAGGATGTAAGACGTTGGAATCGATTATATCGAAGATGAACAGAAAGAACAATTCTTCGAAAAATGTACGAAAAAAGTGAACTTAAATGCGTACAATCCTGAATTTCGTTGCTTTTTAAATGCCTGAATGCTAGTATTATGGCGGCTTTTTATCAATGAATAAAAAGAGAGGAGAATGCCATGAAAAGAAACATGCAGACGATGGATGGCAACCAGGCCGATGCGCATGTCGCATACGCGTATACGGAAGTAGCGACCATCTATCCCATTACCCCGTCCTCGGTCATGCCGGAGCATATCGATGAATGGGCAACAGCCGGAAAGAAGAACATTTTCGGTCAGCCGGTCCGCGTGACAGAGATGCAGTCGGAAGCCGGTGCCGCAGGTGCAACGCACGGTTCGATCATTGCCGGCGCGATGACCTCCACCTTTACGGCGTCCCAGGGACTGCTTCTGATGATCCCGAACATTTATAAGGTAGCCGGAGAAAGACTGCCGGCTGTGTTTAACGTTTCCGCCCGTGCGATCGCGTCGCACGCGCTTTCCATTTTCGGCGATCACTCCGATGTGTACGCCTGCCGTCAGACCGGCGCGGCGATGCTTTGCGAGTCGAGCCCGCAGGAAGTCATGGACCTGACACCGGTCGCCTACTGCGCAGCGGTGGACGGAAGACTTCCCTTCATCAACTTCTTCGACGGATTCCGCACGTCTCATGAGATCCAGAAGATCGAGACATGGGATTACGAAGATCTGAAAGACCTGATCGATATGGACAAGGTCAACGAGTTCCGTCAGAACGCACTGAACCCGAATCATCCCCGTCAGATGGGATCCGCACAGAACCCGGATACCTTCTTCACGGCAAGAGAAGCCTGCAACACGACCTATGAGGAAATGCCGGCGATCGTCCAGAAGTACATGGACAAGGTCAACGCGAAACTCGGCACGGATTATAAACTCTTCAATTATTACGGCGCACCGGATGCGGAGCACGTCATCATCGCGATGGGTTCCGTAAACGACACCATCGAAGAGACAATCGACTATCTTGCCGCACAGGGCAGAAAGGTCGGCGTTGTCAAGGTCCGCCTGTATCGTCCGTTCGACGCCAAGGCACTGATCGCTGCGATCCCGGACAGCGTAAAGCGCATCAGCGTGCTGGATCGTACCAAGGAGCCGGGCGCCATGGGCGAACCGCTGTACCTGGATGTGGTTGCGGCGCTCCATGACAGCAAGTTCAAGGATGTGGAGATCGCTTCCGGTCGTTACGGCCTTGGTTCCAGAGACACGACCCCGTCTCACATCATCGCTGTCTATGACAACACGGAGAAGAAGCGTTTCACCATCGGCATCGTGGATGACGTGACGAACCTCTCTCTGCCTGTCGGAGAAGACATCATCACGACGCCGGAAGGCACCATCTGCTGCAAGTTCTGGGGACTGGGCGCAGACGGCACGGTCGGCGCCAACAAGAACTCCATCAAGATCATCGGCGACAACACCGACATGTACGCGCAGGCATACTTCGATTATGATTCGAAGAAGTCCGGCGGCGTGACCATGAGCCACCTGCGTTTCGGTAAAAAGCCGATCAAGTCGACCTACCTCATTCACAAGGCAGACTTTGTCGCCTGCCACAACCCGGCCTACATCCGGAAGTTCAACATGGTGCAGGAAGTCAAAGACGGAGGGACCTTCCTTCTGAACTGCGCCTGGGAAGGCGAAGAACTGGAGAAGCACATCCCCGGACAGGTCAAGAAATACATCTATGATCACAAGATCAAATTCTATACGATCGACGGCGTGAAGATCGGTATCGAGACCGGCATGGGCCCGACCCGTATCAACACGATCCTGCAGTCCGCGTTCTTCAAGCTGGCAAACATCATTCCGGAGGAAGATGCTATCCGCCTGATGAAGGAAGCAGCGGCAAAGACCTACGCACTGAAGGGCCAGGACGTTGTCGAAAAGAACTGGGCTTCCATCGATGCCGGCGCCACCAACATTCACGAAGTGGAGATCCCGGAGAACTGGAAGGACGGCGCGGACGAAGGTCTTGAGACACCGCACATCAAGGGCGGCAGAGAGGACGTCGTCGCGTTCGCAAAGAACATCCAGTCCAAGGTCAATTCGCAGCAGGGCTACAGCCTCAAAGTTTCTGACTTCGTGCCTTACGCAGACGGCTCGACACCGTCCGGCGCGTCCGCTTATGAGAAGCGCGGCATCGCCGTCAACGTTCCCGTCTGGAACGAAGCCAACTGCATCCAGTGCGGATTCTGCTCCTATGTCTGCCCGCATGCGGCGATTCGTACCATCGCTCTGACGGAAGAAGAAGCAAAGAACGCGCCGGCAGGCACCGTTGTCAAAGACATGACCGGCATGCCCGGATACAAGTTCGCGATCGCAGTCTCCAGCCTTGACTGCACGGGCTGCGGATCCTGCGCAAATGTCTGCCCCGGCATGAAGGGCGAAAAGGCACTGGAGATGGTCCGCCTGGACGAAGCGATGACGAAGCCGAACGAACAGGAAGCCTTCGACTACTGTGTCGAACAGCCGATCAAGACGGAAGTCGTCGAGAAGTTCAAAGAGACCACCATCAAGGGTTCTCAGTTCAAACAGCCGCTCCTCGAGTTCTCGGGCGCCTGCGCGGGCTGCGGAGAGACCCCTTACATCAAACTGATCACTCAGCTTTACGGCGACCGCATGTATATCGCAAACGCCACGGGCTGCACCTCCATCTGGGGCAACTCCTCACCGTCCACACCGTACACGGTGAACGCGAACGGCCAGGGTCCTGCCTGGGCAAACTCCCTGTTTGAGGATGCCGCGGAATTCGGTCTAGGCATGTTCCTTGCCAACGACGCGCTGCGTGACAACCTGAAAGAAAAGGTTGCTGCGTGGAACGGCGACGGCGCAAAGGAATGGATCGACAGCTTTGCCGACGGAGAAGCCAATAAGGAAGCGACGAAGAACCTGGTCGCCGCACTGGAAAAAGACAGCTCGGAAGCTGCGAAGGATATCCTTTCCCAGAAAGACTTCCTGCAGAAGAAATCCCAGTGGATCATCGGCGGCGACGGCTGGGCATACGACATCGGCTACGGCGGACTGGATCACGTCCTCGCCAGCGGCAAGGACATCAACATCCTGGTCGTCAACACCGAAGTGTATTCCAACACCGGCGGACAGTCCTCCAAGGCTACCCCGAAGGGAGCAGTCGCACAGTTTGCCGCAGGCGGTAAGGAGACGAAGCAGAAAGACCTTGCGGCCATGGCCATGAGCTACGGCTACGTCTACGTCGCGCAGATCTCCATGGGTGCCGACAAGAACCAGTGCATCAAGGCCATCACGGAAGCGGAAGCCTATCCCGGCCCGTCCATCGTCATCGCCTACGCGCCTTGCATTAACCACGGCCTGAAGAAGGGCATGAGCAAAGCACAGGACGAAGAAAAGCTGGCCGTCGATACCGGATACTGGAACATCTTCCGTTACAACCCGGCAGGCGGAGACAAGAAGTTCTTCTTAGACTGCAAGCCGGCCACGGCGGATTACCACGACTTCCTGGCAAGCGAAGTGCGTTACACTTCCCTCCAGCAGAAGAATCCGGAACGCGCGCAGAAGCTTTTCGACGAAGCGGCACAGAGCGCCAAGGAGCACTACGATTACCTCGTAAGCTTGAATCAGGTTTATAACAGGAGCGAGTAATGAGCCATGCGCGAACGAGGAAGAAATGCATGCATGTTTACATGCAGATGCATTTCTGACGACGTGAGCATACGGCGAACGCCGGACCGTGAGCGAACTTGTTCGCGAACCGGTCAGCATGGCGAGTAGAGAGTCATCAAGGACCCACTTTCTTCAGAAGAAAGTGGGTCCTTTTTATATGGCCCGGAAACCAAAAAGGGACCACTTTCCTCAGGGAGAGTGGTCCCGAAATTTTTGTACAACAGTTCGGATTATTTTTCAGATTACTAAAAAACGACCACAATTAGCAGGAGTTTTTAATAAACCAACAGAACAGGATTCTTCTTCAGAAATATCAAAATAATATCATAATTGACATTAGTGATACTAATTTGATACTATAATATCAAATTAGTATCACTATATTTTAATAGTATCAAATTAGTATCTTTTTGAAAGGGGGGTAAATCTATGGTTTATGAAATCTTTCAAGATGCATGCATTGCTGGACTGTTTTTGATCATTGGACAGATACTTCGATCAAAGATCACTTTTTTCCAAAAGTTTTTTATTCCAGCCTCATTGATTGCGGGAATACTGGCTTTCATCTGCGGACAGCAGGTATTGGGTATCCTGCAGTTTTCAGATGACGTTGGCGACTATGCAGGAATACTGATTGTTATCGTATTTGCCAGTCTTGGATGGTACGGAATCAATTTCAGCAAAGGATCCGGCGAGCGCATCGGGAGTCTGCTGATGTATTCCTGCGCGATGTTTTTGATTCAAGTCGGACCGCCGATTCTTCTTTCTATTTTCCTTCTGAGTAAACTGCACCCTGGTCTGAGTGATGGATTTGGTCTCCTCCTGGTCTCGGGATTTTATGGAGGCCACGGAACAGCTGCGGCCATCGGATCCACTTTCGCACGGCTCGGCTTTGAAGAGGCGACGGACATTGCAATGACTTTTGCGACGATCGGAATCCTGACAGCAGTTTTCGGCGGGATCTATCACATCAAGCGAGGCATTAAAAAAGGCTGGACCTGCTACGTGAATGATTATGAAAGCCTCGACGGATACATGCGGACAGGCTTGGTTGATAAGAAAAACCGCACTAGCATCGGTGATATGACGGTCCATACCATTTCTATGGATCCGCTCGCCTGGCACCTGGCGCTGCTTCTTGTTCCATCGATGTTAGGTATCTGGATCGCAGATTGGATCGATTCTTTGATCGGCATTTATTTCCCGGACTTCATGTTTGCGTTCCTGTTTGCGCTATTGTTCTGGTATCTGTTTAAGCCGATGAAACTCGAGTCTTATGTGGATACGCGCATCATGGAGAGGATCGCGGGTGTCGCTACGGACTTCATCGTATTCTTCGGTGTCGCAAATATCAAGATTCCGGTCATCGTCAAGTATGCGGTACCGCTGGCCCTTATGACATTGTTTGGATGGATTGCTGTACATCTCACAGTCACTTACTTTGGTCCTCGCATGAATAAAGAGAGCTGGTTCGAACGCAGTATGTTTACATACGGATACTCCACCGGTGTATATGCAATGGGATTCATGCTGTTACGCATCGTGGATCCGGATAACAAGTCGCTGACACTGCAGGACACGGCTGTTATTGAAACACCATTTACCTTCCTGGATTTCCTGGTTTGGGGGATCTGTCCTACCATGCTGATGTCGGGACAGGGTGTGTTGATAGGGACTATTTTCACTGTCGCGTTCATTGCTTTTCTGGTACTCGCGAGAGTCTTCAAATGGTGGTACAAAGAGCCGCTAAGCGAGCGGAAACCGGTAGATTTCGATGCAGCGGTCGGTAAACACGAATAAGAAAGGAGATAAGTCATGTCATTGGGTTTTTTATATTTATCACAGGAAGATGTAGTTGCTGCCGGCGCGGCCAACATGGAAGTGTGCGTGGATGCCATTGAAGAAACGTTCAGTCTTCTCGATAAAGGAGATTACATTATGGGCGGCGCGGATGGGAATTCGCACGGCTGTATGCTGTATCCACCGAAAGAATCGCCTTTCCCCGGAATGCCTCTCGCGGGACCTGACCGGCGCTTTATGGCGATGCCTGCCTACCTCGGCGGCAGTTTCCAGATGGCTGGAGTAAAATGCTATGGGTCAAATAGGGAGAATGTATCAAGAGGGCTTCCGCGTTCGATCCTGATGATCACGCTGATGGACAAAGAAACCGGCGCGCCGGTCTCCTTCATGTCAGGAAACCTGATCAGTTCCATGCGTACCGGCGCGGTGCCTGGCGTCGGCGCAAGACACTTGGCAAATCCGGATTCCGAAGTCGTGGCGATCATCGGCTGCGGTGTGATCGGACGTTCATGCCTGCGTGGGATCCTGGCGGCAATGCCGGGGATTAAACAGGTGAACATCTATGATCCGTATGCCGGAGAGAGGGTTGCAGAACAAATCAAGGGAGAATACCCGGATCTGTTCAACGTCCTTGTTTGCAATTCGGTAGAGGAAGCTGTCTGGGGTACCGACATTATCAATGTTGCGACTTCCGGAGATGTAACCCCAATGATCGAATATAAATGGCTCAAACCTGGTGCATTGTTGTCTTTCCCAGCGTCTATCCGACTGTCGGAAGATCTCGTGGCGAAGTCCACACAGGTTGCGGACAACTTCATCATGCATAAGGAGTGGATTGACGAAGGAAAGGTGATCTGCAACGGAGACATTTATGCAAACAAAGAGCGTTTTATCAAAGAAGTGGATGACGTCGCCGCGTACTGGCAGTTCGCAGTTGACAAAGGGGAATTAAAGTTTGAGGACATCAAGGAACTGGGGGCGATCGTGAACGGTAAGGTAAAAGGAAGGACTAGTCACGACGAGATCATTGTATTCGGACAAGGCGGCATGCCGATTGAAGATGTTGCGTGGAGCACAGTGGTGTATCATAGAGCAGTCGAGAAATACCTGGGCGTATACCTTCCGGTCTGGGAATCCTATTATGATCTTTGATCGGGGGAAGAATGAGTACTAGTTTCCGTGGTGTAGTTTATGCAATCATCAGTACAGCTGGTTTTGGGATTACGAGTTTCCTGGCGGCCGTTATGGTTAACCTAGGAGCAGACTCCAATGCGGTGACTCTCTTACAATACGTGCTTCCCATTTTTACTTTTGTACTGCTGATGAAAGTAAACGGAGTAACCCTCTCATTGAAAGAGGTGCCGTGGGTGGCGCTGTTTATCAACAGCGCCTTCTCGGCACTTGCTATGCTGATGCTCAACGCCTCGTACAATTATCTGCCGGTGAGCACGACTATTTGTATTCACTACCTCTATCCGATTCTGGCAGCACTTGTGGGAGTCTTGTACTTCCGGGAAAAAATGTCAAAAGCGGTGGCATCCGCATTGATCATTGCCTTTGCGGGAATCGCGTTGTTCATCGATCCCAGTGAGGGCGCGGGTACAGGGGTAGGCTATATCCTTGCCTTCTTTTCGGCTGTCATGTGGATGCTTTATGTGGTGACGCTGGAGCATACGAGATTAAATGGGATGGAATCTCATATATACAACCTGATCTCCGGGATCCTGAGCATTCCGGTCATCCTGGTCGTGATTTTTATGTCGGGAGGATTTAATTTTTCAGGATTCAATGTGTGGATCTGGTTCCTCGGCATTCTGATGGCGACAGCGGACGCGCTTGGAATGATCCTTTTAAAACGCAGCATCACCTTGATCGGCTCGACCATGTTTTCCGTTTTTGGCCCGATGGAGCCAATCGTATCCAGTGTCCTTGGGTTTGTCATTCTAAAGGACCCAGTGAATTTCAGAAGCGTTATGGGGTGCATCATGGTCTTGCTTGCTGTTGTGATTGCGGCGGTAGCAGACTACAGGAAAGAAAAGGCGGAGACGTAAGGAAATCAGTCTTCCCAGATTTTTTCTTTGATCAGCCAGGAATCCCGCTTGTTGTAATTCGCAATTGTCACTGCGGAATTGCGGTCAGACAGGACATCGATAAAAGCCTCAATCATGGACAATAACGGGAGCGCAGAAAAGCGAACATGATCCATGGGTGGTAAAGGATGGAAGACTGTAGCAAGCGGAATTATTTTACTCTTCAGATAATCTCCAAGCAGAATGATGGGGATGTGGTGTTCATGACAAAATGACGCGATTCGCAGGGAGGTTCTGGTCGGCGTGGAACAAGTCAGGATAATCAGCACTTCATCGCTGCGGCACTGCAGAACGCGGTCATAGGCAAGGGATTCGTTTTCACTCAGATCTCGCACGTTCGGGAGAATCGGTTCCAAGTGATAGGCGAAGTAGCAGGAAAATGCTTTGGAAGTTCGAAAACCCATTACATTTACGCGAGATGCATTGAGGATTAACGCAATACTTTTTTCAAAGTCCTTTTTATTGATCAGCTGGTAGGTCTGACGGAGAAGACTGACGCCTTCCTCGTAGTCTTCGGAAAGGATATTGTTTTCTCCTGTTCCGAAATATTCATGAAATACCTGGCCACCCGGATAAGCGAGGCCGCTCAGGTAATACTCGTTGATATCGTGTTTGAGATCTTGGAAAGATTCATAACCGATTGCTTTGACAAAGCGGATCACGGTTGCTCTTCCAACTTGCGTTTTTTCCGCCAGTGCATCGATACTCATTCCAGGAAGATCCTTTGCGTGAGAGATAATATACTGATAAAGCTGACGCTGCTTAGAGGTCAGCTTTTTTGATAGGATTTCCTTTTGATCTTGAATATTGATCTTCATGGACAGAAACCATTCTTTGTTATGACACCAACGGATCTCAAGACGACAAGGGAGATTAAAGCATACCGAGCTGCAAAAGCGCGTTGCTGGCGAGGATCCGCTCGCAGTGCTCGTCCAGGTACTGCTTGCGCGCCATGGACAGCGGGCAGATGTGACCGTACTCGGTCAGGAGTGCGAGGGTGCTGCGCTGTTTCTGCGCGGACTCCGCGTCGGCCATCGTCAGATAGAGATAGTAGACGTTTTCGGCCGCATCAAAGTAGAGCGCGCTCTCTCCCTGGTAGTGTTCCGCGCAGATCCGTGCAGCCTTGCTGACAGTGTGCATGGAATCGAAGGAGAACAGGCGGTTCGTGACGACGAATTCCCGGATCCTCTGCACGGGGTCCTCGCGCATCCGGCGGGGATCCTGCGCATCCTGCGTAAGCATGGGCTGTGCGGAGCGGATCGTATTGATGAGTTCCTCGAACGGAGAAGGATTTTGCTTTTCCGGCACGGAAAACTCGTTGTTCGTATGGACGGCAGGCCCGAAATTGGAAAAACGGGTGTCCAGCTCGTCCGGATTCTCCACCTTTGTCACGATCAGCGCGATGTTGCCGCCTTCTAACGGGACGGCCTCGATCATGAGCGGCATATCGTCCGGCTCAAAGCCATACTGGTAGGAGGCCTGCTGCATCATATCCCGAAACAGGATGCGTGCCTTTTCAGACCCGTAAGCCAGTTCATTCAGTTTCATGTTACGCCTTGCCAGATCGTCGCCGGTCAAAATGCAGCGGATCTGACGGTCGTTTACCTTTTCGATCTTCATATTGAGATTATTATACCTGCGGGGGTGTTTTTTTCAATAGGATCGGCCCCTAGTTCACATAACTTTCAGAAAAAGCCGTCAAACGGAAGCAAAAGAAAACCGGCAGTTTTCACGAAAATGGCCTGTTTCGTAATTAAGTATCACCAAAGTATTGCCTTCGCCGGAAAATAACCCATAAAATGATGATCGAGGCAGTGATAATCTGCATCAAAAAGGAGGGATGCCAAGTCTATTATCAAATCTGGAACAGCATGTCTTGTATGAATACAGGTCAGATAAACCATCAAATCGTATTCAGGCATGAGTCTCAACAGTCACTTCAGAAAACATGGCAGGACATGCGCAATTCTCAAATCGTTACAAATCATACCGAAACAATCACCAAACAGATGCCATCACGCCCTGCATTTCCTTAAGCCGGGGCAGCTGCCACATCCGGAAGGCCTAAAAAACCTTCACGACGCAGCGAAAGCTGTGTCCCGGCGGCGGAAGGAGCCGGATTGTCTCCACACAAAAAGGCACTTCTCAAGCCGGAACCCGTCTCTACGGCGGACGTATCGATCGCTTTATGATTCGCGCGCCGTATCTGAACGCAAATCTGAATCAAATCTAAAACCATTTCGCACAGGGCCGTCCTGTCGGAAGGAAAGGATCCCTCATCGGACGGATGCGTTTCCGCTATGCAGCAGAACGGGGCGGCCCTGTCTATGGGCAGACGGGATAAGACCGTCTTGTGCCACCCTCACAGCTGTCACATAGATATGGTATAATGTATTTCTATGAACAGCAGATATAGTAGACAAAAAGAGGGAAACGGTTTGAAGAAAAAAGGAAATATAGTGGTGCCGTTCGTCGTGGGACTGATCGTGCTGCTGATATTACTGGTCGGAATCTTCGGGTACCGGCTGTATCAGGAGCGGTACGGTTATTCCACGGAAAAGGCCGACTTAAATGAATACTACGGCGTGCGCGATGAGCAGGACGTGCCGATCGTGCTGGAAAACACGTTGTCGGATTATCACGCCAGACTCTTTGACGGCGTCTACTATCTGGATATCGATTCTGTCCACGAGATCTTAAACGATCGCTTCTACTACGGAGAAAGGGACGGAATCGTTTTATATTGTCTGCCGGACGATCGCGTCGCCACGATGGTCGGCAGCAGAGACTGGTCGAGCGATGCGACGGGCACGGTCGAAGAGGATTTCATCCTTGCCAGGAAGGAAGGGGAGACCCTGTATCTGGCGCTCGATTTCGTGCAGCGATACACGAACTTCTCCTATCAGGGATATACGGAGCCGAACCGCATCCAGATGGACGTGCTGTTTGAAGAAGAACCGATCGCTTCGATCCAGAAAGATACCAGTCTGCGCATCAGCGGCGGTGTCAAAAGCGAGGAAGTGACGTCGGTGAAGAAGGGCGCCACGGTGACGCTCTTAGAAGAAATGGAGACCTGGTCCAAGGTCAAGACGGAAGACGGCTACATCGGCTATGTCGAAAACAAGCGCCTTACCGGACACGGGACCAGGGTCCCGACCCCTGCTTCGAATTATGAGGAACCGGTATTTACCGCCAACCAGATGGAAGGAAAGGTCTCCCTGGTCTGGCACAATGTCGCCTACCAGGACGGCAACAATACCATCTATGATTTCCTGGCAAATACCAAGGCATTAAACGTGGTCTCGCCGACCTGGTTTGCCCTGCAGGATGAAAGCGGCACCGTGACGGACATCGGCTCCGCCTCGTACGTGGCGGACCTCCATGCAAGGGGCATCGAAGTCTGGCCGTCCTTCAATAACTTTACGGCCTTCGGCGGCGGCATCAAACAGGAATTCCTCACCTCGATGGAGACCAGGGCCAAGATCATCAACCAGCTGATGACCGCGGTGGAAGGATACGGCGCGGACGGCATCAATATCGATATCGAGAGCATTTCCGACGAATACGGGGAAGACTACATCGAGTTTATCCGGGAGATCTCCATTGCCTGCCGCAAAAAGGGAATCACCCTCTCTGTCGACAACTACGTTCCTTACAACTTCAACGACCACTACCACCTGGAGGAGCAGGGGGTCTTTGCGGACTACGTCATCATCATGGGATATGACGAACACTATGCCGGCAGTCAGGAGCCGGGGAGCGTGGCTTCCATCGACTATGTGACCAACGGCATCCTCAATACGGTCCAGAAGGTGCCGGCAGAGAAGGTCGTCAATGCCGTGCCCTTCTATACGAGGATCTGGACAAGCAACGCAAACGGGACCTCCTCCATTGCCGTCGGCATGCAGCAGGCCAAAAACTACATTGCCGAAAAGGGAATGAGCGTCGCCTGGAGCGAGACCTACGGACAGAATTATTCGGAAGCGACATTCGGATCGGACGTGGTGCGCATCTGGCTGGAGGACGCCGAGTCCATCCGCCTGAAACTGTCCGTGATGGCGGCCAACGAACTCGCGGGGGTCGGCGCATGGCAGCTGGGATTTGAAACGCCCGACATCTGGGACGAGATCGAGGCATATCTGCAATACTGATGAAGACACTTTACCGGGAAGTCAATCAGGCATGGGACTCTGCGGCGATCGAAGAGGCCGGCCGGATCCTGAAGAAGGGCGGCATCGTTGCCTTTCCGACGGAGACGGTCTATGGCCTGGGCGGCGATGCGCTGAATCCGGATTCGGCAAAGAAGATCTACGCCGCCAAGGGCAGGCCTTCCGACAACCCGCTGATCGTACATATCTGCCGGATGGAGGATCTCTCTGAGATCGCAGAGGAGATCCCGGCAGGAGCGCTGGCGCTGGCGGAAGCCTTCTGGCCCGGTCCGCTCACAATGATCTTTCATAAGAAAAAAAGAGTCCCCTTGGAAACGACGGGGGGACTTTCTACGGTGGCAGTCCGTTTCCCTTCGCATCCGGTGGCACAGGCCCTGATCGGAGAGGCGGGCGGCTTTGTCGCGGCGCCGAGCGCGAACCTTTCCGGGAAGCCGTCGCCGACAAACGGAAAACACTGCCTGCACGATCTGAACGGCCGCGTCGACATGGTCCTGGACGGCGGAGAAGTCGGCATCGGCCTGGAGTCGACCATCGTGGATATGACGGGTCCTGTCCCGGAGATCCTGCGCCCCGGTTTCGTGACAAAGGAAGACCTGCTGACGGTCCTGAAGGAAGTGCGGATAGACGGAACGATCATTTCGGATAAGGACGGCACGGCGCCCAAGGCGCCGGGGATGAAGTACCGGCATTACGCGCCTGCGGGGACCATGATCCTGGTGGAAGGAGAGCAGGAAGCCGTCGTAAAAAAGATCCGAGAAATGATCGCCGCCGCGGGAAAGGAAGGAAAGAAGACGGGCGTCCTCTGCACGGACGAAACGAAGGAGTGCTATCAGGCGGACCTGGTGCTGAGCGCGGGAAGCCGGAAGAATGAAGAGGAGATCGCAAGGCGGCTCTTCTCCCTTCTGCGGACATTCGACGAAGAAAACACGGAGTTTATCTGCGCGGAGACATTTTCGGAAGAGAGACTGGGGCTTGCCATCATGAATCGGCTGAAGAAGGCCGCGGGCGGCAACACGGTCCGGGCGACATAAAACACGGATATAGTAAAAAACGGAAAGGACACAGGAAAGGAGACGAACATGAAAGTAGCAATCGGGTCGGATCACGGCGGCTTTGCACTCAAGGAGACGATCGTCCGGCATCTGAAGGAACAGGGGATCACGGTGGAAGATTTCGGCACATACAGCACGGAGTCCTGCGACTACCCCATTTTTGCGAAAAAGGCGGCGGAAGCAGTCGCAAACGGCGAGTGCGAAAAAGGGATCGTGGTCTGCACGACCGGGATCGGCGTTTCGATGGTGGCAAACAAGGTGAAGGGCATCCGCTGCGCGGTCTGCACGGATCCTACGGTCGCCAGGATGACGAGGCTCCACAATGACGCCAACATGATCGCGCTGGGCGGCGGCATCATCGGAGAACTCATCGCAACGGACATCGTCGACACCTTCCTGAACACGCCGTTCTCGGAAGAGGAGAAGCACATCAGAAGGGTCGGCATGATAGAGACAGAATAGGACGGAGGAAACGGCATGGGAAAAGTCGTCATTATGGATCATCCGCTGATCCAGCATAAGATCGGCAAGATCCGCGCTGCAGGGATGGGGACCAAGGAATTCCGGGAGATGATCTCGGAGATCGCAATGCTCATCTGCTATGAAGCGACCAGGGACATGGAACTGGAAGAGATCGAAGTGGAAACACCGATCGCGAAGACCACGGCAAGACAGCTGAAGGGGATGGATCCCGCGATCATTCCGATCCTGCGGGCGGGACTCGGCATGGTAGACGGGCTGCAAAGCCTCCTTCCGACTGCCAAAGTCGGACATATCGGACTTTATCGGGATCCGGAGAGTTTAAACCCCGTGGAGTATTATTGCAAACTGCCGCCGGAATGCGGACAAAGAGAAGTCTTTGTCGTGGATCCGATGCTGGCGACCGGCGGAAGCGCGTCGGCCGCGCTTTCACTGCTGAAAGAACACGGATGTAAAAAGATGCATTTTCTCTGCATCATCGCGGCACCGGAAGGGATCCGCACGGTGCAGGAGAAACACCCCGACGTGGATCTGTATGTCGGCGCCCTGGACGATCACTTAAACGATCACGGCTACATCGTGCCGGGACTGGGCGATGCCGGCGACCGGATCTTCGGGACCAAGTAAGACAGAACGAAAACGAAAAGCAGGCGGAAAGAGGAGAAAGCCATGGCGGAAAAAATGAGAAAACGCAGTGATTACATCACCTGGGACGAATACTTTATGGGTGTCGCATACCTCGCGGGGATGCGCTCCAAGGATCCCAATACACAGGTCGGCTGCTGCATCGTGGACGAGAATCACAAGATCCTCTCCATCGGCTACAACGGCTTTCCCTCCGGCGTATCCGACGACGAGTTTCCCTGGGACAGAGAGGGAGACATGCTGGATACGAAGTATCCCTTCGTGACCCACAGCGAACTGAACGCCATCCTGAATTATCAGGGCGGAAGCCTTCGGGGGTCGGAACTCTATGTATCGCTCTTTCCGTGCAACGAATGCGCCAAGGCCATCATCCAGGCCGGCATCCGGACGGTCGTGTACGACAGCGACAAGTACGACGGAACGCCGTCCATCATTGCCAGCAAGAAGATGTTCGACGCCGCCGGCGTCCGCTACGTGCAGTATGAGCGCACGGGCCGGAAGATCGAGATCGATCTGTAATTCTTAACGGAATATTTCAAATTGTTTACGGGATTGCAATTATTTTGCCTGCCCTCTATACTTTATTATGTATGGGCATTTTTTCTGACAGAAAAAAGCAAACACAGTTTCGAAAAAGCTTCATACGGGGAATAACAGGAGCTCTTTTGGTGACACTTCTTTACGGAAGTATGTCACTGTCTGTTTTCGCGTCCAAAGAAACCGAGGAAAAGATCAAAAAGGCCAAGGAAGAGCGGGAAGAAACGCAGCAGGAGATCAATCAGAACGAAGCGAATCTCGACAGTCTGACGTCGACCCGGTCGGGGCTCCAGTATGAACTCAACAATCTGAACGCGGAGCTTGCCAAGATCGGGGAGAACCTCGAGCGGCTCGAAGGCGACATCGCGGATAAGACAAAGGAGATCGAAGTCACCACCGACGAACTCAACGAAGCGATCCGGCGCGAAGAGGATCAGTACGCCGCCATGAAGAAGCGGGTGCAGTTCATGTATGAGAAGAGCCGCACCTTCTATCTGGACATGTTCTTCGGCATCCATGATTTCAGCGAATACCTGAACAGGCAGGACTATGCCGAGCAGATCTCCGCCTATGACAGAGGGATGCTTGACGAATACATCGCAACCAAGAAGGAGATCGACCGGAAGAAGAAACTGCTCGAGGAAGAGGAAGAAGAACTCCAGGGCCTGAAGGAAGAGGCGGAGGCGGAGCAGAACCGGGTCTCCGGACTGGTGTCCCAGACAAGCGGCAGCATCGCCATGTATTCCGGACAGATCGCGGACGCAGAAGCGGTGGCGGATTCTCTGGAAGCGGAGATGCGCGCGAAGAACCAGGAGATCCAGGCGCTCGAAGCCAAGCTCGCCGAGGAACGAAGGCTGGAAGAACTCTCCCGCCGTTCCGTCTGGCGCAGCATCGGCGATCTTACCTACGCGGAGGGAGACCGGTATCTTCTGGCCAATCTCATTTACTGCGAAGCGGGCAATCAGCCCTTCGACGGTCAGGTGGCGGTCGGCGCCGTGGTCATGAACCGCGTCTTAAGCGGCGCTTTTCCGGATACGATCGTCGGCGTGATCTACCAGAGCGGACAGTTTGAACCTGCGATGACGGGAAGACTGGCGCTTGCCCTCTCAAGAGACGATGCGATGGATGCCTGCTACCAGGCGGCGGATGCGGCGATGGCAGGCCAGACGACAGTCGCGGACTGCATTTTCTTCCGTACGCCGATTCCGCAGATCACTCCCCGCTATACCATCGGCGGACATATTTTCTACTGAATAATTAATCCAATCTATATTATAATAATATCTATATAATACTTTCTTTATCCTGAAGGAGGAGTCCATGGAGTTACAGATCAAAGACCTCGTATCATCCATACGAAAAGACGGGATCGATGCTGCCAATGCCGAGGCGGAGTCTATTCTTGCGGAGGCCAGACAAAAGGCTGCTTCCATCATCGAAGACGCAAAAGAAGAGGCAAAACAACATAAGGATGCCACGGAAAAAGAGATCGATATCTTAAAGGAAAGTGCCAAAGTCGGTGCCGAGCAGGCAAAGCGCGACGCGGTCCTTTCGTTCAAGGCGGAGATCCAGAAAGAGTTCGAGAAGATCCTTGCGGCGGATGTACGAAAGGAGTTTTCCGGAGAGAGTCTCACGACGCTGATCCGCGCGGCCATGGCGGAAGAGGACGTGGGAGAATATGCCGTAGAGATCGCGGAAGTCAGCGAAGAACTGAAACAGCAGCTGGCGGAGGAGATCAGGAACGGACTGGAGATCCGGCCTTCCAAGGAGGTGCAGCAGGGCTTCCGCCTTTCTGCCAAGGACGGATCCGGGTTCTTTGACTGTTCCGATGAAGCGATCATGGAAATGCTGATGCCGTACTTCAGGGAACTGGAGTTTTAAGAAAAGGAAGACCAGGATGGCGTCATATTATTATCTCATTGCCAGTCTCCCGGAACTGCGAACAGAGGGAGAAATGCCCATCAGTTATGAGGAGTTCCTGACCCTGTGCAGCGGTAACGTGAGTGAGGAGACCTACGACCTGTTAAAAGGTCTTTCGCTCCACTCGACGGAAGGACCGCTGATCAAAGAGTGGGCGGAATTCTACGGGCTTTTGCAAAGGGAGCTGAGCCATCAGCGGAACCTGAACCTGGGGAGGAATGATACGACCGTTTACGAAAAGGACGGGCTGATCGGACAGGTGGTGTCGGCGGCGCTCTCCGCCAAAAACCCGCTGGAGGCCGAGAGAATCCTTTTGGAATACGAGTTTGAAAACCTGGACAATCTGGTGGGGCTGCATATGTTTGATGACTATGTGCTGTTCGGCTATGCCGTCAAACTGAAGCTCCTGGAGCGTCTTACGAGCTTTGAACAGGAAAAAGGGAAGCAGGAATTTCAGTCGCTTTTTGAAGGGATTCAAAAGAGCGTCTACAGTTTGTAACAGGAGAAATCTATGTCTATTAAACAAGAAACCGGTCGCGTAACAGGCGTCAACGGCAACCTCCTCAGCGTGGAGTTTGACGGATCCGTTCGGAAGAACGAAGTGGGTTACATCCGCGTGGATGACAAACGCTTAAAGGGCGAAGTCATCCGGATCCGCGGCGGCGAGATCAACATGCAGATCTACGAGATGACCGAGGGGATCAAGGTCGGAGATGTCGTGGAGTTTACGGATGAACTGATGAGCGTGGATCTGGGGCCGGGCCATTTGTCCCAGGTCTTCGACGGACTGCAGAATCCGCTGCCGGCGCTGGCCGAACAATGCGGCTTCTATCTGGACAGAGGCGTGTATCTCGAAGCGATCCCGGATAAGGACTGGGACTTCACGCCCACGGTGAAAGAGGGAGACCGCGTCAAAGCGGGCAGCACCATCGGAACGGTCCCGGAGGGACTCTTCACCAACCACATCATGGTGCCGTTCACCTTAAAGGGAGATGACTGGCGTGTGCGCGCCATCAGAGAACCGGGTGTCTGCAACGTGCATGACACGGTCTGTGTCATCGAAAACGACAAGGGCAATATCCAGAATCTTTCCATGGTATTTACGCAGCCCGTCAAACAGGCGGTCACCTGCTACGAAGAAAAGCTCCGTCCCACCGAGCCGCTTGTAACGAAGCTTCGCTGCATCGACTCCTTCCTGCCGGTCGCCAAGGGCGGGACCTTCTGTACGCCGGGCCCCTTCGGCGCAGGCAAGACGGTGCTGCAGCACATGCAGGCCAAGAACTCGGACGTGGACGTCGTGATCGTGGCGGCCTGCGGAGAGCGCGCCGGCGAGGTCGTGGAAGTCTTAAAGGAATTTCCGGAACTCACCGACCCGCGGACGGGACGCTCCCTGATGGAGCGGACCATCATCATCTGCAATACGTCCTCCATGCCGGTGGCAGCCCGTGAGGCATCGGTCTACACGGCGGTGACGCTGGCGGAGTATTACCGGCAGATGGGGCTGGACGTCCTGCTTCTTGCGGACTCCACCAGCCGCTGGGCCCAGGCCATGCGTGAAATGAGCGGCCGTCTGGAAGAGATCCCCGGGGAGGAAGCCTTCCCCGCCTATTTGGAATCCTCCATCGCCGCCTTCTATGAGCGCGCCGGAAAGGTCCGTCTGTCGGACGGAAGCATTGCTTCCATTACCATCGGCGGCACCGTTTCTCCTGCGGGCGGTAACTTCGAAGAACCGGTCACCCAGGCAACGCTGAAGGTGGTGGGCGCTTTCCACGGTCTTTCCAGAGAACGCTCCGACGCGAGAAAGTATCCTTCGATCCACCCGGTGGATTCCTGGTCCAAGTATAAAGGCGTCATCGATATGGAGCGGGTGGAAAAGGCAAGAAGCATCCTGATCCGCAGCATCGAAGTCGGCCAGATGATGAAGGTGGTCGGCGAAGAAGGGACCTCGGCGGAGGATTACATCATTTACCAGAAGGGCGAGCTGCTGGATGCCGTGTATCTGCAGCAGAACTCCTTCGATCCGATCGACCAGGCCTGCTCCCCCGAGCGGCAGAACCGGGTGTTCAACCTTCTCTACGATGCCATGATGCGGGACTATGACCTGACGGACAAGGGAGAGATCCGCAGCTTCTTTAACAACCTGAGACAGGAGTTTCTGGACTGGCACGGCACGGAATTCGAAACACCGGAATTTGAGAAACAGGAAAAAGTGATTTCCGATCTATATATGGCAAAGGTCACGCAGTAGGAGGACCGGATATGCAAAAGGTATACACAAGAATCGAATCCATCGTCGGGAACGTTGTCACCGTCCGGGCGGAAGGCGTAAAGAACGGAGACCTGGCACTGGTCGGAGACAGCTATGCCAACGTGATCAAGCTGGACAGGGATCTGGTGTCGCTCCAGGTTTTTGCGGGTGCCCAGGGGGTATCGACCACCGACCCGGTGAAGTTTCTGGGAAGACCCATGATGGTGTCCTTTTCGGAGCACCTGCTCGGCCGGATCTTTGACGGCGCGGGCGTTCCCAGAGACAACGGCCCGGCGCTCACGGAGAACATGATCCCGATCGGCGGCCCGTCCTTCAATCCCGCCAAGAGAATCCTGCCGACACGCATGATCCGTACCGGGATTCCCATGATCGACGTGTTCAATACGCTGGTGGAAAGCCAGAAGCTTCCGATCTTCTCCATCTCGGGAGAACCGTACAACCAGCTGCTTTCCCGGATCGCCCTGCAGGCGGAGGTCGACGTGATCGTGCTGGGCGGCATGGGCTTAAAATACGATGACTATATGGAATTCCGCGAGACCCTGGAAAAGGGCGGCGCCATGAGCCATACGGTCATGTTTATCCATACGGCGTCAGACCCCATCGTGGAATGCACGCTGGTGCCGGACCTTTCGCTTGCGGTCGCGGAGCGCTTTGCGCTGGACGGCAAGCGTGTGCTGGTCCTGCTCACGGACATGACCAACTTTGCCGACGCGCAGAAGGAAATGGCGATCACCATGGAACGCGTTCCCTCGAACCGCGGATACCCCGGAGACCTGTACAGTGCGCTGGCCGCCCGTTACGAAAAGGCGGTCGACATTGAAGGCGCAGGGTCCATCACCATCCTCGGCGTCACCACGATGCCGGGCGATGACGTGACGCACCCGGTCCCGGACAATACGGGATATATCACGGAAGGGCAGTACTATCTGAAGAACGGCCACATCGAGCCGTTCGGCTCGCTCTCCCGTCTGAAGCAGAACGTGAACGGCAAGACGAGAAACGACCACCGCGCGCTGATGGACGGCATGATCCGTCTCTACGCGCAGTACCAGGAGAGTCTGGAAAAACGCTCCATGGGCTTCCTGATGACGGAATGGGATGACAAGCTTTTAAAATACGGCGAACTGTTTGAGACGAAGCTCATGGATCTGTCGGTCAACATTCCGCTGGAACAGGCGCTGGATCTCGGCTGGGAGATCTTGGCCGAGTGCTTTGAACCCGTGGAGACCGGACTGCAGAGCGCACTGATCAACGAAAGATGGCCGGATAAGTCCGCGCTGAAGCAGTAAGGAGCCTTTCATGGCGATCAAGCTGACGAAGAATGAACTGAAAAATCAGAAGGAGAACCTGAAGCAGTTTCAAAGGTATCTGCCGACGCTGCAGTTAAAGAAGCAGCAGCTGCAGTCTGTGATCATGAAGGTGCGCGCGGAGCTCGAAGAAAAGAAGGTGGAGCGCGAGCGGTTGATCGGAGACCTCGAAGACTGGGTCGCCGTGTTTGCGGAAAATGAGATCTTTGACGAGGAGAAGCGGCTGGAGCAGCTGGTCCGTCCGGAAAAGGTCATCACCAAAAACGAGAACATCGCCGGCGTCATGATTCCTGCCTTTGAGGAACTGACCTTTCAGGAGATCAAGTACGATGTGAACGACTATCCCCTCTGGGTGGATACGGCGGTGTATAAGCTGCGGGATATCGCAACGATCGACGCGATCGTTTCGACCCTGCAGAAACAGACAGATCTCCTGGAAGCGGAACTTCGGACGACATCCCAGCGGGTCAACCTGTTTGAAAAGGTGAAGATCCCGGAAGCAAAAGAGAACATCCGCGTCATTCAGGTCTATCTGGGAGACCAGCAGACGGCCTCTGTCGTGCGCGGCAAGATCTCGAAAAAGAAACTGGAGGAGGCAGTGCGATGATCGAAAAAATGAAAATGGTCTGCCTCGTGACGACAGCCTCCCGGAAAGAGGAGATGCTGCAAAACCTTCGGGACGCGGGCGTCGTACACCTCAGGGAAAAGAAGAGCGCGGAGCGGGAAGTGACGGAACGCTTCCAGACGCTGGTGAGAACGACGGGGACGCTGAAGGAATACGCGGATCCGAAACAGAAAAAAGAGACGGACATCCTGCCCGACAGGGACTTTGAAAAACTCTACGATAAGGTAAAGGCGGCACTGGAAGAGAAGAACACGCTGACGCAGTCCATTGCCTCTGCCGCCGCCGAGATCGACCGGATACAGGCGTGGGGGGACTTCTCTCCCGCAGAGATCCGCGCCCTGAAGGAAGAAGGGTATGACCTGCATTTTTACCGCTTTGAAGAGAAGGAATACAGGGCGGCGCTGCAGGATGAAAGGATCCGGGTGATCCCGTTACAGTCTGTCGACAAACAGCGGGCGGCGGCCGTTATCGGCGCCCTTCCGAAGGAGATCGTGGGAACGGAATTCCTGCTCCCGGAGAAGGGACTTTCCGGACTGCAGAAAGAAATCGAAACGGCGCGGGAGAGGATCGCAGACTGCGACGAGATCCTGCGGAAAGCCTCTGTCCATGAGGCGAGTTTTGAAGAGAGAATCAGAAGGCTTCGGAACGAGGTGACCTTTGCCGAAGCAAAGGCCACGACGGAAGCGGACGAGGACTTCGTATGGCTGACCGGATATATTCCGGAAACAGAGCTCGACGCATTTCGCAGGATGGCCTCCGAAAGCCGGTGCGCCTATGCGGTGGACGATGTCGAAGAAGACGATGATCAGATCCCGACAAAGGTCCGCTACAACAAGGTATCGAAGCTGATCAAACCGGTGTTTGACATCCTCGGCATTTTGCCGGGATACCGGGAACAGGACATCTCGCTCTGGTTCTTCCTGTTTTTCATCCTGTTCTTCGCGATGATCATCGGAGACGGCGGATACGGGATGCTGATCCTGCTCGGCACGGTCTTCCTGCATGTCCGGCAGAAGAAGATGACCAATGTGACCTTCCTGCTGTATGTGCTCTCGATCGCGACCGTGGTCTGGGGCGCCGTGACGGGAACGTGGTTCGGCATGAAGAGCGCGATGGAAGTGCCGCTCTTAAAGAGACTGGTGATCCCGTCGCTTGCGACATACCCTGAGTATTTCGGGCTGACGAGCAACGTCACGCAGAATGCCATCATGAAGTTCTCCTTCTCTATCGGAGCCATTCAGATGGCGCTCGGATCGATCCTTTCCATCAAGAAGAAGCTTTCCGAGAAGGACCTGTCGTGGGTCGCGGATGCGGGCTGGACCATCGCGGTGATCTCCATGTACCTGCTCTCCCTGAATCTGGTCATCCACGAGAACATTCCGCTCGTGCCTGTGTTTGTGGGGATCGGCATAGCCTTCCTCCTGGTGGTGCTCTTTGGCGGAATGGCACCCGACAAGACCTTCGGAGAGGGATTGAAGGCGGGACTTTCGGATTCGTTTACGGTCTTTTTGAATACCATCAGCTGCTTCGGCAACGTGATGAGCTATATCCGTCTGTTTGCCGTCGGCATGGCGGGCGTCGCGATCTCCCAGAGCTTTAACGGGATCGCCGCCGGCATGAAGGGACCGTGGATGATCCTCGGCGTGGCGGTCGTCCTGATCGGACACGCCTTAAACCTTGTGATGTGTTTTCTGTCCGTCGTCGTTCACGGCGTACGGTTGAATGTTTTAGAGTTTTCGGGGCAGGCCGGACTGGAATGGACCGGCGTTCCCTACGAACCGTTCAAAAAACAATGACGGGTCGATGAACCGGATCATAGTATCAAGTAACAGTAGAGGAAAGGAAGAAGGATTATGAATCTTGCATTTATCGGAATGGCAGCTGCTCTTGGATTATCGGCCGCAGGGTCGGCATTCGGCGCCGGATTTGCCGGGATGTCTTCGGTGGGCGCCTGGAAGAAGTGCTATGCCAGCGGAAAGCCCGCGCCGTTCATCATGGTCGCGTTTTCCGGAGCGCCGCTCACACAGACGATCTACGGCTTCCTGCTGATGAACTTCATCAGAGGTGCAGGTGTTGATCCGGGCATGGCTTTGGGCGTCGGTCTGTTCGGCGGTCTTGCCATCGGTCTGTCCGCGCTTTTCCAGGGAAAATGCGCTGCGGCAGCGGCGGATGCGCTGGGAGCGACCGGAAAGGGAACCGCCAACTACTTCATCGTGATCGGTATCGTTGAGACGGTAGCGCTGTTTACGCTGGTCTTCAGCCTCCTTCTGCTGAACGGCTGAGTAAAGGAAACGAGAAGAGCGGCGCCTGCCCGGGATATGTTACAATAACCGCATGCGCAATACGATATTAAAAACGCTTTACGGCATAGCCGTTTTTATTCTTACGATCTTTATCATGGAACTCTTTATGGGGGAGGCCGGCACCGCGACGACAGAGGAAATGTCGGGTGCCAGTCTCCCTGTTGTATCCATGCAGGTGGGCGACTATCAGGTCAACGAGCTGCATGGCTTCAAAACACGTCGGAAGATCTCTGCGTTCCGGGCGCCGGTGACCCCGGTGAAAGAAGACAGAACGGTGGAGATCCTGTTTTCCCTTTACGGAGAAAAACTGAATACGCTCTCGTACGAGGTGCGCGACCGGAGCGGCGAGCGGCTGATCGAGGACAGCCCCGTCAGGAATCTGGACAGATACGGGGAAGACCAGATGCGGGGAACGTTCACGGTCAGCAATATGGTCCTTCCGGGAGAGGAGTATGTGCTGATCTTAAAGGCCGCACTTTCTTCGGGAGAAGAGATCTATTATTACACGCGTCTGTACTGCACGAATGAGAACGTCACGGACCGGATCGCCTTCGTGCAGGCGTTTCACAACAACACGTTCAGGAAAGACGCGGGATCTGCGATCTCCGTCTATATCGAACCCGGCTCCCAGACGGAACAGAGCAATCTGTCGTATGTCGACATCCACGGGACCTACGACCAGGTGACCTGGGGGAATTTCTCTCCGGTGGAATCCATCGCACCGGTCATCCGGGTGGAGGACATCCAGAAAGAGACCGCCACGTTCAGACTGGATTATCTCGTGACGGATGAAGAGGGAGAGAAAACGATCTCCTGCACGGAACGGTATCTGGTACGGCAGGGGGCGGAACGCATCTATCTGATCGAGTATGAGAGACAGGCGGAAGAAGTGTTCCTGCCGGAGAGCGGAAGCAAAACGGACGGGAGCCTTGCGCTCGGGATCACGAGACAGACGCTTCCGTATATGGAGAGCAAGGGCGGCAACACCTTTGCCTTCGTGCAGGCGGACAGGCTGTATGTCGGCAACATCTCGGACAACGCGCTGGCCTTCGTGTTCGGGTTTGCGGAAGCGGATTCCAAAGACAGGAGAGAACTGTTCGGCGACCACGGCATCCGGATCCTGAACGTGGAGGAAAACGGGAACGTCGAATTCATGGTCTACGGCTACATGAACCGCGGAAGGCACGAGGGGGAACTGGGAATCGTGGTGTATGCCTACAACCACGTCTACAGGACGCTGGAAGAGAGAGCCTTCATTCCCTATAACGGTTCCTTCGAACTCTTAAAAGCGCAGGTGGCCGACAGAGCTTACTGGAACAACAACCGGAATCTGTACATGACGCTGGACGGCGTTCTGTACGAGATCGATGTCAGAAGCCATACGGTAACAGAGATGGTGAGCGGACTGGACGAAGAGGGGAGCGAGGTCTCGGCAGACGGCAGTCTGATCGCCTGGAAGGAAGAAGGCAACGACCACTCCCTGTTTTTCTTAAACCTTCATGACAAGGCGCAGCACACCATCGAGGCGCCGGAGGGCAGCAGTGTGATCCCGCTGGGGTTTTTGCAGGATGATTTGATCTACGGATTTGCGGAACGGGAGGACAGCATCGCGAACCCGCTCGGCGGAAGCATCCGGCCGATGTATCAGCTGGTCATCGTCGGAAGTGATCTGGAAGTGCTGGAAGAATACCGGAAGGACAATGTCTATGTGGTCGGCTGCGAGATCAGAGGCGGACAGGCGGTGCTTACCCGCGTCCGAAAGGAAGAAACGGAAGAGGGGACCCTGTTTACGCAGATCGAGAACGACCAGATCGTAAATACCCTTTCGGGGAGCAATGACAATACCAAGCTGACATTTACGACAAACGGAAAGAGCGGGACGGTGGCGGAGCTTCAGACCCGCGGCTTAAAAGTCGACACCGTGCGCTACATCAAACCGAAAGAAACGGCCGGGGAAGAAGAGAGCCTCGTCACTCTTCCGGAAACGGAAAAGGAAGAAGGACAGGAGACCTTCTACGTCTACAATACCGCCGGCGCGCTCAATAGTTTCCAGGTCATCAGCAATGCCATCGCGGCGGCCCAGGAAACAAAGGGCGTCGTGGTGGATGACAGGGGAGAATATCGGTTCTGCTTCTCCAACCGGCCTGTCAAAGAACAGATCATGGAGATCACGGAGATCGCGGAGGAGGGAGGCGGAGACGTCGAAAAATGTCTCTCCACCATTCTTTCCTATGAAGGACTAAACGGCTATCAGACGGCGGTCGGCGGGGAAACGGATGCGGCAGACGTCCTGAAAAAAGCCATGCCGGAAGCGACTGTCATGAGCTTACACGGCGTGCCGTTGGATGCCGTGCTCTATTACGTAAGTCAGGGAACGCCGGTCCTTGCCATGACGAGCGGCGGCACGGAGCGGGCGGTGCTGATCACGGGCTACAACGAGAAAGAGATCGTCGTCTGCGGTCCCGCAGAAGAGGAAGAAGGCGAAGTGCTTCGCTTCGTCTCCAAGGAAAGCATGGAAGAAGTCTTCTCTGCCAGCGGGAACCGGTTCCTCGTCTACCTGCGCTGACGCTTAGTCCAGGTGTTTTCCGTTCTGATTGTAGCGATTGATGATGGCGTGGATCCTCTCGATCGGATCCAGCAGATCGCTGATGGAACTGTCGTGATTTAAGGTATCGATGATATAGGCAATGTATTTGGCCAGCCCGCAGGAATGATACCAGGGGCGGGTGAGCAGTTCTTCCGGCTGATAGATCAGATCCGTCGTCAGCACACAGTCGATCAGCCCTTCCTCATAAGCCTTGTCAAAGTGCGCCAGACCGTTGGTGAACAGGCCGAAGGTGGAGAAGACGAAGATCTTTCCCGCCTTTCTGCGCTTTAGTTCGGTGGCGATCTCCAGGATCCCGCCGCCGGAGGAGATCATGTCATCCAGGATGATCATATCCTTGCCTTCCAGACTGGAACCCAGGAATTCATAGGCGACGATCGGATGCATCCCGTTTTCCATGCGGGTGTAATCTCTGCGCCGGTAGAACATCCCCATGTCGAGGCCTAAGACCGAGGCCAGGTAGATTGATCTCTTCATGCCGGCTTCATCGGGGCTGATGACCATCATGTGGTCGCTGTCGATCGAGAGGCCGTCTGTGCTTTTTAAAAGTCCTTTGACGAACTGGTAGACGGGCTGCACGGTATCGAATCCGTTTAAGGGGATGGCGTTCATGACGCGCGGTTCATGTGCGTCGAAGGTAATGATGTTATCGACCCCCATCTTGGTGAGTTCCTGCAGGGCCAGCGCGCAGTCCAGGGACTCGCGGTTGTTGCGCTTGGCCTGTCTGCTCTCATACAGGTAGGGCATGATGACCGTGATGCGTCTGGCCTTTCCGCCGACCGCTGCAATCACGCGCTTCAGGTTCTGGAAGTGGTCGTCCGGAGACATGTGGTTTTCCTTGCCAAACAGGCTGTAGGTCATGCTGTAGTTGACAACATCGACGAGGATGTACAGGTCCATGCCGCGGACGGAGTTTTTGATCACGCCCTTTGCTTCTCCGGTGCCGAACCGGGGGACGGAAGCTTCGATCAGATAGGAAGGGCGTTCATATCCCGCAAACGCCAGAGAGGCCTTGTGCTCGTTCTGTCTCTCCGTACGCCAGCCGACGAGGAAGGAATCGACCTGCTCGCTCATCTTCTTGCAGCCGTCCAACGCGATGATGCCGAGCGTACCAACGGGAATACTTTCCAGATTGCGCTTGTCTTCGTGCTTTGCCATGATTTGTCAATTCCTCCTGTCTTGTGCTTTGGTTTTTTCCATGCGGATATCGGGGCCTGTCAGTTTGTGCATATGGAAAGCGCCGCAGATGCGGGAAAATATGCGATCGGAATACCGTTCGCGCATTTCGCTTAAGTCCAGATTGGTGGAGATAATGGTGGAGCGGGAAGCCAGGATCCTGTCGTTTAAGACCGTAAACAGCCGCATGGACGTAAAGGCATTGGTCAGCTCCGTTCCGAGGTCGTCCAGGATCAGGAGGTCCGCGACGGACAGATCGACAAGAAGATCCCGGACAGTTTCCCTGCGGGATAAATCGTTTCCGAAATAGGAGAGCTTTTCAAAGAGGTCCACGGCGCTGAAGTACAAAACCGAGTACCCTTTTTTGAGAAGCGCGTCGGCACAGCAGATAGACAGGAAGGACTTTCCCGTTCCTGCCGGACCGTACAGATAGATGTTGTCTTCTCCCTCTTCGATGCGTTCGACGAGCGTATGACAGGAAGCGACGGCTTTCCGGAAACGCTCCAGGTCCTGTCCCTGATAATAGTCTTCCGATAACAGGTCAAAGTTGGAAACATGCGTCAGCTTCTTCAGATGCGACTGATCGTACAGGAGCGCGATCTCCCTGTTTTTAAAGCATCTGCATTTTTCCCCGTCGACATATCCGGTGTCCCTGCAGAAAGGACAGTCGAAACTTTCTTCCAGAAAATCGGCCGGATACCCGTTATCCAGGAGAAGCTTCTTTTTCTTTTCCGTGATCTTCTCCTGCAGCGCGCGGAAGGAAGAAGAGCGGCCGCCCTTTAACGAGGATAAAGCGCAGGAAGAGAGTTCCTCTTCGAGCGCCTTATATTCCGGAAGTTTCAGATATAGTTCCTGCCGCCGTCTTGCAAGAAGGGTGCGGTGCGCATCCCTTGCGGCGGCGTATTCCTGCATGATGTGGTTGTACTGGTCGTTGGTCAGGGGCAAGGTCAGTCCTCGTTTTCTTCGCCGAGTATCTCTTTTTCCAGTTTCACGAAATCGTAGTCATGCCGCATGGTCTTCTGGAACGTGTTGTTTTGCTGTTTCGGGATCCGTCCGCCCTGCGGTTTCTTCTGCTGCGCCCGGGACAGGGCGTGCTGCGCCTGCTTGGGGGTCGTGATGCCGCCCTCGGCCCAGTTGATCGCCACCTTTTCGATGTAGCGGAAATCCTTCTTGCCGCGATCGACGCAGTACTGCACCAGGTAGTCGATCAGATCGTCCGAGAAAGACAGCTCCTCGGAAATATAACGGATGACATCCACTTCTCTCGGAGAAAGCGGTTTTCCGATGTACTGTTCCACGATGAAGAACAGCTGCTTGTTCTTTTCTTCGTCCCGGATGACTTTCTTTACCTTTTTTACCTCTTTCGGCTGGGCCTCCGCGCGGGCTTCCAGCATGGGCGTGATGGAGATGATGTTGTCTCCGATCGAAGCCCTTCTTGCCTTGGGCTCGTTCAAGTGGATCCCCACGATCTTTCCGGCCGCGTCGGTATCAAGGGCAAGGAGCCCCTGCCGCTCCCAGTATTTCAAAGAGCGGAGCACCTCCTTCTCGGTGTGGTTGAAGCGGTCCGCCATATCGGAAATGCTGGTTGCCTGCTGCGCGCTCATCATGCGGATCAGATACAGATAGATCTTGATCTGCGCATCGTTGGCGTCACGCATATATTGATCGATAAACAGATTCGAAATCACCGTGGAATCTGTGTCGGTCTTACTGTAGACTGTGAACACTTTATTCTCTCCCCATATAAAAAGCTGTGTGTTTACTATAACATCCCGGAAAGCCGCATAAAATGGTAAAAAGTAACAGAATAAACATTCGACCCGGCAGCCTTTCACAGGGGAAAAGTCTTTGTGGATAATGTGGAAACTGTGTACGAAAGAAAAAGAATGCGCAGGATCGCGGATTTTCCCCCTTTCGTTATCCACAATAAAAAACCCGCATCTGGAGGTGGATGCGGGGGATATCTCAGTGCTGCATCAGGTTTTTCGCGATGGTATCAACGTTTCCGGCGCCCATAGTTATCAACAGGTCATTTTTCCCACAGTGTTCCAGAAGATAGGCCTCAATTTCCGCAAAAGAGGGGAAATAATGGCTTTCGGTCCCCCGTTTTCCGATCTCTTCCGCCACGATCGCGGAACTGATCCCTAAGGTGTCGGTCTCTCTGGCCGCGTAGATGTCTGCCATGATGACGACATCGGCGGCGGAAAGGGCGTCTGCAAATTCGGGAAGGAGCGCCCTGGTCCGCGTGTAGGTGTGCGGCTGAAATACGACAAAGAGCTTCCGGTGCGGATAGTTCTTCGCGGCATTTAATGTAGCGGAGATCTCCGTCGGGTGGTGCGCATAGTCGTCGATGACGGTAAAGCCGTTTCGCTCGCCGTAATACTGGAACCGTCTCTCGGTGCCCCGGTAGTGGAGGAGCGCTTCCCTGGTATCCGCGCGGTCCACACCGCAAAGGTCTGCTACGGCAATGGCCGAGAGCGCGTTGTAGATATTGTGTTCGCCGACGACTCCCAGCGTGAATTCCTGGGTCTTGGGCGCAACGATCTCCACATGTTTCTTCAGAAGAGCGGATTTGTCCGTGATCAGGGTAAAGGAGGGAAGGCCTTTTTCGTCATAGGAGATGCCCGCGGCGCAGTAGTCCGCCTCCACGGTGGAACCGAAGGTCACGACGCGGCAGGGAAGGCCGTCCGTGATCTCTTCGACCTGCGGGATGTCCCGGTTGATGACCAGACACCCGTCTTCCGGAAGGCGCAGGGCAAACTGCCGGAAGGAATGCCGGATGTCCGCGAGGTCCTTGAAAAAGTCCAGATGATCTTCTTCGATGTTTAAGATCACGCCGATCTTCGGGAAGAAGGAGAGGAAGCTGTTGGTGTATTCGCAGGCTTCCGCCACGAAGAAGTCATCGCTTCCGATGCGGACATTGCCGCCGATCGAGAGGAGATTGCCGCCGATCGAGAGCGTGGGATCGGCTTCCGCCTGCAAAAGAATGTCGGAAACCATGGCGGTGGTGGTGGTTTTCCCGTGCGTCCCCGCAATCGCGACCGGCAGGGTGTAGTTCTTCATCATTTCCCCCAAAAGTTCCGCACGGCTCAGAGAGGGGATGTTCTTCTTTCTGACGGCGATGTACTCGGGATTGTCTTCATGAATGGCCGCCGTAAAGACGACCAGGTCGATGTCGTCCGTGATGTTTTCTGCTTTCTGCGGCGTAGAAACGGGGATGCCGTTTTCCCGCAGGTGCTTCGTGACGGCCGACTCGTCCCGGTCGGAACCGGAAACGGAAAATCCCTTGCTTTTCAGGATCTCTGCCAGACCGCTCATGGAAATGCCGCCGATCCCGCAGAAATAAACGCGGATCGGATTATGAAAATCGATTTGGTACATGGAATAACCTCTTTTTCAGCAGTTGTTGAATTCAAACTACATTATATAACGTTTTGCGAACGGAAAGACATATATCTTGTTGTTTTTCATTAATTTTGCTTATGCTATAATAAATTCAATTGGACACCATTTGTTATTATTCAATTTATATGCAGAGGCGGGGAAATGGTTAAAAAAGAAATGATCGCCATGCTGCTTGCGGGAGGACAGGGGAGCCGACTCGGGATCCTGACCTCGAAAATGGCAAAGCCGGCGGTATCTTTTGGCGGAAAATATCGCATCATTGATTTTCCTTTGAGCAATTGCATCAATTCGGGGGTGGACACGGTCGGCGTACTGACACAGTACATGCCGTTGCGCCTGAATACCCATATCGGGATCGGCATCCCGTGGGACCTCGACAAAAACGTCGGGGGCGTCACGGTCCTGCCGCCGTATGAAAAGATCGCGGGGACGGAGTGGTATACGGGAACGGCCAATGCCATCTACCAGAACCTGGCCTATATGGAGCAGTACAATCCTGACTACGTACTGATCCTTTCCGGCGACCATATTTATAAGATGGACTACGAGGCGATGCTGGAATTCCATAAGGAAAAGAAGGCTGAGTGCACCATCGCCGTCATGCCGGTGCCGATGGAGGAAGCCAGCCGCTTCGGCATCATGATCGCCGATGAAAACAAAAAGATCACCGATTTTGAGGAAAAACCGAAACAGCCGCGCAGCAACCTGGCTTCCATGGGGATCTACATCTTCTCCTTCAAGGCGCTCAAAGAGGCGCTGGTCGCCAACGCTTCGCAGGCGGGGCTGGATTTCGGAAAACATATCATCCCTTACTTCCATGACAAGGATCTGCCGCTCTATGCCTATGAATTCGCGGGCTACTGGAAGGACGTCGGCACACTGACCTCCTACTGGCAGGCCAACATGGAACTTATCGACATCGTGCCGGAGTTCAACCTCTATGAAGAATACTGGAGGATCTACACGAACGATCAGGCGCTGCCGCCGCTGTATTTCGGCGAAAAAAGCTTTGCGGAGAAGACCATCATCGGCGAGGGGACGGAAATCTACGGAAGCGTCATCAGTTCGGTCCTTGGCTGCAATGTCGAGGTCGGAGAGGGGAGCGTCGTCAGGGATTCGATCATCATGCACGGCGCAAAGATCGGTAAGAACTGCCACCTGGAAAAATGCATCATTGCCGAGAATGTCGTCATTGGAGACGGCTGCGTCTTCGGAGAAGGCGAGGAAGCGCCGAACGAGACCAATGCCTCGATCTACTGCGACGGGCTGGTGGTCATCGGAGAAGACAGCGTGATCCCGCCGGGGATCCATACCGGAAAGAACGTGCTGATCTCCGGAGAGACGAAGCCCTCGCATTATGAGGACGGGAAGCTTTTGAGCGGACGTTCTTTGTTACTGTAAACGAAGGTGCGATTGCTGTTCGTAGAAAGGAATGACAGAAGATGAGAGCGATCGGATTTATACTGGCGGGAGGTTCTTCTTCCCGGATGAGAGAATTATCACTCAAGCGTGCGGTCTGCGCGATGCCGATGGCGGGAAGTTTCCGCAGCATCGACTTTGCGCTGAGCAACATGGAGCATTCCCGCGTGCAGAAGGTGGCGATTCTGACGCAGTTTAATTCCCGCAGTCTCAACGAGCATCTGAGCAGCTCCAAGTGGTGGGATTTCGGACGCAAGCAGGGAGGCATGTATCTGTTTACGCCGATCTTCACCGGAGAGGGAAGCAACTGGTACCGCGGAACGGCGGATGCCATGGCACAGAACCTTGACTTTTTGAAGAATTCGCATGAGCCCTATGTAGTCATTGCTTCCGGGGACGGTGTCTACAAATTAAACTACAACAAGGTCCTTGAGTATCATATCGAAAAGCAGGCGGACATCACCATCGTCTGCAAGGAAATGCCGGCGGGCTTTGATGCGGAGCGCTACGGCTGCCTTTCCCTTTCGGAAGAGGGCAGGGTGGTGGACTTCGTGGAGAAGCCGATCGTGACGAACTCCAACATCATTTCCTGCGGGATCTACATCATCAGAAGGCGTCTTCTGATCGACATGCTGGAAAAGAGCAAGGAAGAGGGCCGTTACGATTTCGTGCAGGACATCCTGATCCGTTACCGGGATGCCCGCGCCATCTACGGCTACAAGATGGATTCCTACTGGAGCAACATCGCTTCGGTGGAGGATTACTATAAAACGAACATGGATTTCCTGAATCCGGAGATCCGGAATTATTTCTTTAAACAGTATCCGGAGGTGCACTCCAAACATCCGGACCTTCCGCCGGCCAAGTTCAATGCGGGGGCACAGGTGAAGAATTCTCTCCTGTCCAGCGGCTGCATCGTGAACGGCACGGTGGAGGATTCGGTCCTGTTCAAGCAGGTGTATGTCGGAAACAACTGCGTGATCAGAAACAGCATCATTCTGAATGAAGTGCACATCGGCGATAACTCTTATATAGAAAACTGCATCGTAGAAAGCAGAGGCACCATTGAGACGGGGTCACAGTATCGGGGAGAAGATGGAATCAAGATCATAGTTATGCAGGGCGATTAGACCACCTTGTAGAGACAACCAGTTATCCGCCCTTGCGTCATGAGAGCGCATACAGCGTTCGGAATGGAGCGGGTGCATGAACATTACAGATGTTAGAGTGCGATTAATTGCAAAAGAAGGAAAGTTGAAAGCGGTCGCATCCATCACCATTGACAACGAGTTCGTAGTGCATGATATCAAGGTGATTGAAGGAGAAAAAGGATTGTTTATCGCGATGCCATCCAAGAAATCGGCCGACGGAGAATATCGCGACATCGCTCATCCGATCAATTCGGACACCAGGGCAAGACTTGAAAAGATCGTGCTGGAGCAATACGAACAGACATCTTTGGAAGGACCGGAAGAGAAAGCAGACCCCACTGTGTTCTAAATAAAAAAGAATCATTAACGGCAACAAGTGAACATATGATCTTGACACCAGAGAAAAGGGACAGGGAAGAACCTGTCCCTTCTTTGTGCGGAAATGATATAATGATGCCGCGACCGATAGGCGAAAGGAGAAAGAAAACAGAGCATGCGTCTGATCGTGGGACTCGGCAATCCCGGAAAAAAATACGAGCATACCAGGCACAACGTCGGCTTCGATGTGCTGGACATTCTCTATGACCGGATGGTTAATGCCTCCCCCGAAAAGTTTCAGAAGGGGAGCGCGCAGGCCGGTTTCCTGGAAGGAGAAAAGGTCATTCTTTTGAAGCCGCTCACCTATATGAACCTGTCCGGAGAAGCGGTCCGGGAAGCGGCATCCTATTATAAGATCGCCAATGAAGATATCTGTGTGATCTGTGACGATGTGGAGATCCCGCTTGCGCACGTGCGCATTCGCGAAAAGGGAAGCGCCGGCGGCCACAATGGATTAAAAAGCATTATCGAGCACCTGGGCGGGTCGGATTTTACCAGGATCCGCATCGGCATCGGCGACCGCGCGGACAGAAGACAGGACCTGGCCGATCACGTCCTGGGACATTTCTCCAAAGAAGACGACGCGGCGATCCAAAAGGCGATGGAGCAGGCAGCGGACGCCGTCTGCTGTATGCTGACGGACGGACTTCCCATCGCGATGAACCGCTACAATACCAGAAAAGAAAAGAAGACGGAAAAGACCGAGGAAATCACGGAAACGGATAAGAACGATTGCGCGCCCTAGATCATCCCCTGCAACAATCCATAGAGTTTCAGAAGGCAAATAAGCTTTTGCAAAGTCCGAAGGGCCACGTCCTGATTGACGGCTGTACGGATTCGCAAAAGCTTCATTTGGGTTTTGCGCTGGAGACGCCCTGCCGTTTTAAGCTGCTGATCACTTACAGCGAGCAGAGGGCGAGAGAACTGGTGGAGGAAGGCCGTTTCTATGACCGGAGCACCCTTCTGTTTCCGACAAAGGACCTGATCTTCTACCAGGCGGATCTGCGCGGGAAGGAGATCGAGACCGGGCGGCTGAAGTGTCTGAAGCGGATCATCGAAAACCGGCCGGCGACGATCGTTACCACGTTTTCGGCGCTGCTGACGCCGCAGATCCCGCTTGGCATGCTGCAAAGCAGCGTGCTGAAGTTGGAGGCAAGGGAGACCTTCGCGCCCGAAAAGGCGACAGAGCTGTTGACGGCCATGGGGTATGAACGGACCTATCAGGTGGAAGGCCCGGGACAGTTTTCCGTGCGCGGAGACATCCTGGACATCTATGATCTGACGGAGGACAACCCGTACCGCATCGAACTCTGGGGCGACGAGATCGAACAGATTCGCAGCTTTGACGTCGAAAGCCAGCGCTCCATTGAGCACCTCTCCGGCATCACGATCTTTCCGGCAACCGAAATGATCCTGTCAAAGGCAAGGCTCTCCGATGGCCTGACAAGGATCGAAGAGGAGGCGGAACGGACGCGCGAGGCTCTCCTGAAAGACGGAAAGATGCAGGAAGAAAAGCGCCTTCGCGACGAGATCCTGTCGATGACGGAGGAAGTGCGCCAGTGGCAGACCTTCGACCGTCTGGAGAGTTTCATTCACTACTTTTATCCGCATACGGAAAGCTTCCTGAATCTGTTTTCTCCGGAGGAGACGCTCCTCCTCTTTGACGAACCGCACCATATCGAAGAGCATGCCCATGCCGTCAGCCTGGAATTCCGCGAGAGCATGGTCTCGCGGATGGAGAGAGGCTACGCGCTGCCGGGGCAGCTGTCGCTCCTGCGAAGCAGCGACGACATCCTGGAAGAGACGAAGAAGTACCGGCGGGCGGGACTTACGGAACTGGCGATGAAATCCGGTTTCTTTGAGACCGACCCGCTGGTATCGATCCACGCCAGACCGCTCTCGTCCTACAACAGGAGCTTTGATGCGCTGTTGAGCGATCTGAAAAAATACCGGAAGGAAAAGTACAGCATCATTCTGTTTTCTGCCTCGAGGACCAGGGCCAGAAACCTGGCCGCAGAACTGACGGACGCAGGGGTCGAAGCGTTTTACAGCGAGAACCCGGACCGTGTGCTTCTGCCCGGGGAAGTCATGACCTATTACGGCGGCATCCGGCACGGATTTGCCTATCCCGGTCTTTCCTTCATGGTCATTGCCGAATCGGACATTTTCGGCAGGGAAAAACGAAAGAAGAAAAAGGCGAGGAAATTCGAAGGCGCCGGCATCAAGGATTTTTCGGAGCTTTCGATCGGCGACTATGTGGTGCATGAGACCCACGGTGTCGGGATCTACCGCGGCGTGGAAAAGGTGGAACTGGATCACGTCGCCAAGGACTACATCAAGATCGAATATGCCGGCGGCGGAACGCTCTACGTCCTGCCGACGGAACTCTCCGCCCTGCAGAAATATGCTTCCGCTTCCGCGACAAAACCGAAGGTCAACAAGCTGGGCTCCCAGGAGTGGACCACGACCCGAAAAAAGGTGGAAAGAGCGGTCGAAGAGATCGCGGAAGACCTGGTGGAACTGTATGCGCACCGCCGGGAAAAGGACGGCCACGTCTTCGGAAAGGATACGGTCTGGCAGACGGAATTTGAGGAACTGTTTCCTTACGAGGAAACGCAGGATCAGCTCCGTGCCATCGAAGAGACCAAACAGGACATGGAGTCGTCGAAGATCATGGACCGCCTCATCTGCGGCGACGTCGGCTACGGAAAAACGGAGATCGCCATCCGCGCGGCCTTCAAGGCGGTGCAGGACAGCTGTCAGGTGGCGGTGCTGGTGCCGACGACGATCCTGGCACAGCAGCATTTCAATACCTTTACGGAGCGGATGAAAAACTATCCGGTCCGGATCGAACTGCTTTCGAGATTCCGCACGGCGACGGAACAGAAGCGCTGTGTAAAGGGACTGGCGGACGGCAGTGTGGACATCGTCATCGGGACCCACCGCCTCCTGTCGAAGGACATCCGGTTCAAAAAACTGGGCCTTCTGGTGGTCGATGAAGAACAGCGCTTTGGCGTGACACACAAGGAAAAGATCAAAAAGATGCGGGAAGATGTCGACGTGCTGACGCTGACGGCCACCCCCATCCCCCGGACGCTGCACATGAGCCTGATCGGGATCAGGGACATGAGCGTACTGGAGGAGGCGCCGGAGGACCGCGTCCCGATCCAGACCTATGTCATGGAATACAACGAGGAGATGGTGCGGGAGGCGATCCTGCGCGAGATCTCCCGCGGCGGACAGATCTACTATGTGTACAACCGCGTGAACGACATCGCGGAAGTGGCAGGCCGCTTACAGCGCCTGGTGCCGGAGGCCCACGTTGCCTATGCGCACGGACAGATGCATGAGCAGGATCTGGAGCGGGCGATGTACGACTTTATCAGCGGTGATATCGACGTGCTGGTCTCGACCACCATTATCGAAACGGGATTGGATATTTCCAACGTCAATACGATGATCGTGCATGACGCCGATAAGATGGGGCTGTCCCAGCTCTATCAGCTGCGCGGCAGAGTCGGGCGCTCCGACCGGACAGCCTACGCTTTTCTGATGTATAAGAGAGACAAGCTCCTTCGGGAGGAAGCACAAAAGCGCCTGTCCGCGATCCGCGATTTTATGGAGCTTGGCAGCGGCTTCCGCATTGCCATGCGCGACCTGGAGATCCGCGGCGCGGGCAACCTCCTCGGGAAGGCACAGCACGGACACATGCAGGCCGTGGGCTATGATCTGTACTGCAAGCTCCTGGATACGGCCGTCAAAAAGGCAAAGGGCGAGCAGGTGCGTGAGGAGCAGAGCGCGCGGGTCAACCTCTCGGTCGATGCCTTTATTCCCGACACCTACATCCTCAACGAAGGACAGAAGCTGGAGATCTACAAACGCATTGCCTCCGTGGAGAGCACGGACGACCAGGCGGACGTCAGAGAGGAGATGGAAGACCGCTTCGGCGAAATCCCCGCACCTGCGGAAAACCTTCTCCGCATCGCGCTGATCCGCGCTGTGGCAGGGCATCTCGACATTCAGGATATTACGGGTTTTGTGGCGGGAGACAGCGATATCCCCGGAGAAGCGGGCATGGCGACCATCCGGTTCCTGCTCCTACCGGATGCGGATGTGAAAGTCGAAAATATCCCCGCGCTTTTAGATGTATACAAAGGACAGATGCGTTTCGTTGCCAAAAAAGAAGCGCCTTCCTTCGAATATCATTTCAAAACCACGGGCGCAGCGGCGTCGGATGAAGAGGCGATGCTCTCTGCAACAGAGGACATCCTGATCAGGATCTCGGAGCTGCTGCGGTAGGATACTCTTTGTTGTTTCTGGTGTGGCAACATGTAATTAGTTTCTTGTACCAATACGATACAAGTAGCAGAAAATGGGGCTTCCCCATAACCAAGAAACTAATCATGTGTTGCCATTTTTATGTGGCGGAAAGGAGTTTTATGAAAAAAGAGCAAAGGTACACCGCTCTCTATGAGAGACTGAGCCACGATGATGAGCTTCAGGGCGAATCCAACAGTATTTCAAATCAGAAACAGCTTCTCATGGAGTATGCGGTATCGCATGAGCTTCCAAGCCCGAGGCATTTCGCAGATGATGGAATATCCGGCACACGCTTTGACCGTCCTGCTTTTCTTGAAATGATGGAAGAGATCGAGGACGGCAATATCGGCATTGTCCTTGTGAAAGACATGAGCCGCCTGGGCAGGGATTATCTGAAAGTCGGTCAG